>JAABTK010000069.1 GCA_011389885.1 Gammaproteobacteria bacterium
GCTCTTCGAGGCCGCTTCGCTTGCGCGTCTTAGCCCTGAAGAGCGGCGCATTCTACAGGTCCTGGGCTGTTACGCAAGGCTTTTTTTCATCCATCGGTCGGCCGGTGTCGGTCTCATTCGGCATGGGCGGCGCTAAACGGTTGTTTTCAAACCGAAACAAAATGAATTAAATCGAGCGCCGGGGTCGGGAGGGCCGCGGCCTGACCGAATCGGGGGCGCTGGTCGGGGCCTGCCGGGTCAGACCGCCTGAAAGATCAGGTGAATGCCCACCAGGGTCATTAGGTAGATAAAGGCCTCTTTGAGCACACGGTCCTTGATGCGGCGCCCGATGGTGGAGCCGAGCTGGGCGCCGAGCAGGGTGCCGAGTCCGCCCCACAGCACATGCTCCCAGTAGAATTGGTCCGAGAATAGCCAGTGTGATAGGGCGGCGACCAGGGCCAGCAGGAACATCATTGGAATGACAATGGCGATGGCGCGGGACATTTCGAGCTTAAGCCGATGCTGAAGCGCCGGCAGCACCCATTCGCCGATGCCCACGGAGAGGAGCCCCATGAGGATGCCGAAAAAGGCCGGGATCGGTAGAAGCTCGCGCGCACGCTGGAAGTCGATGGCGCGCGGCGCCCCGGTGTCGGTTGATTCGGCGTCCTGGGTGGCCACGAACAGGAACGCCAGGGTCATGGCCATCACGCCCAGCGCCAATTGCACCCAATGCTGGGCCAGGTTGACGGAGACGAAGCTGCCCACCACGACCCCGGGCAATGCGACGGCCGTAAGCATCAAGGTCAGCTTGGGGGCCGCCAAGCCATGGCGGGCATAGGCGGCGGCGCCGCTGCCTAGGCCCAGCACCTGAATGAACAGCGAGGTGGTCACCGCGTCGGGCGCCGACAGGCCATAGGCCACGATCAGAAGCGGCGTCCAGAGGATGCCCCCGCCGATGCCCACCGCCATCGCCACCGTGGAGATGCCGAGTCCGGCGAAGAACAGCCCCGCGGCGGCCAATGCATCCATTTCCATCTCCGGCCGCCTCCTCAGCGCAGGGTGAAAGAGTCGAGAAAGTCACGCAGCGAGGCCAAATCGTCCTTGATCTCACGGATGTCGTCGTGGGCGTCCCGCGGGCCGACGGCCAGCGCATCAAGTTTCGATTCGATGTCGCGGGTGGTGGTGGAGGTGAAGGCTGCGACCTCCTGTAGGTTGCTCGCGAGGTCGTTAATGGTCTGTCCCACCTGGCCGATTTCGTCCTTGGTCTCCACCGCCACCTCTTGGCTGAGATCGCCCTGGTTGATCTTGTTGACGACATCCAGCATGCGCCGCAGCGGCAGGGTGATGTTCTTGATGAACATCATCAACACGATGGCCACCACCGCGGTCAGCACCCCGAACATAATCACCACCTTGTCGCGGAGTTGCTGCAAGGCCGGCTGATTCAGCGTGTCGCCGGCGGCGTCTGATTCCATGCAGATAGCGAGCCACAGCTCGGCGCGGCTCATCTCGAAATAGAATTCCACGCCGATCAATACCGCGGCGAAGGCGATCAGCAGGAAATAGTGCAAAAGCCTGACTTCGAGTCTGCGGGCCATGGGGATCCGTCAGGGTCGATGGTTCAAGGATAGGGGAGTTTAGGCGATTTCTGCGGATTCTCATACCATCTTGTTAGCACGCCTGCGCTCAAATAACGGTAACCAGGCCTTTTGGAACGCAGAGGGTACCGGGGACCGCGGAGCGCGCGGGGGCGGTTTTGCCGGCTTGTTGTCGTGTCCCGCGCGGGGGATGCCTGTCCGCCGCTCCAGCGCCGCCTAGCCGCCTGGCGTAAAGCCCGCGGGCGGTGCGGGTTTCCGGTTACGCGCCCGGGCCAAGGCGTGTCGGCCCCGACCCCGCGGTCATACAGGGGGCGGACCTGCGCAGCGCATTCGCCGCTGAAGCGGCGGATGTCGGGTGCGGCCTTGATCCGACCGACGCTTTTGGGTGGGGCTATTGCTGTGTTTCCGCTGTACTGCATTGCATGCCTTTTGCTTTCAATCGAAACGCCCCTCTGCGCCCTCTGCGGATCTCCGCGCGCCCTGGGCGGCCCTGAGGCTCAATCGAAGAGCAAGGGGGCCACATCCCGAAAGTGGCGCGCGAAGTGGACCTTCATGCCCTTGCGGATATATTCGGGCACCTCTTTGTAGTCGCCCTCGTTGTCCGCCGGCAGGATCAGTTCTTTGATGCCCGAGCGACGCGCGGCGATGACCTTTTCGCGGATGCCGCCCACCGGGAAGACCTCGCCGGTGAGGGTGAGTTCGCCAGTCATGGCCAGGCGGCGGGCGAGCTTTTCGCCCCGGGCCAGCGAAAGCAGGGCGCTGGCCATGGTGACGCCGGCGCTGGGGCCATCCTTGGGGGTGGCCCCGGCGGGGACGTGCAGGTGGATATAGCCCTTTTCGAAGAACATGGGATCGGCGTCGAATTTCTTGGCCTGGGCCAGGATGAACCCATAGGCGATCTCGGCGGATTCGCGCATCACCTCGCCCAATTGGCCGGTCAGCTTGAGGCCGCGGCCAAAGCCGTGGGTGCGCACCGCCTCAATGTTAAGGGTGGCGCCGCCCATGGCGGTCCAGGCCAGACCGGTGACCACGCCGGGACCGCGGATGTTGCGCTCGTCCTTGAATACGGGCGTGCCGAGGTACTTCTCCAAATCGTCCTTTTCCACCACCACCGGCTCGTCGGCCCCATCGAGCAGCTTGACCACCCCCTTGCGCACGATCTTGGCGAGCTGTTTCTCCAACAGGCGCACGCCGGAGTCGCGGGCGTAGCCGTCGATGATGGCGCGCACCACTGGCGCGGCGATCTTCATTTGACTGCGCTTGAGACCGGCCCGCTCCAACTGCCGCGGCAGCAGATAGCGACGGGCGATTTGGTATTTCTCCTCGGCGATATAGCCCGAAAGCTGGATGGTCTCCATGCGGTCCAGCAATGGCCGCGGGATGGTGTCCAACTGATTGGCGGTGCAGAGGAACAGGACCTTGGAGAGGTCGAAGCGCAGGTCCAGGTAGTGGTCGAGGAAATCGGTGTTTTGCTCCGGGTCCAGCACCTCCAACAGGGCCGATGCGGGGTCGCCGTGGTAGGAGGCCCCCACCTTGTCGATCTCGTCGAGCATGATCACCGGGTTTTCGGTGCCCACCTCTTTCATGGATTGAATGAATTTGCCGGGCATGGCGCCGACATAGGTGCGGCGATGGCCCTTGATTTCGGCCTCGTCGCGGATGCCGCCCACGGAGAAGCGGTAGAACTCGCGGCCCAAGGCGTCGGCCACCGACTTGCCGATGGAGGTCTTGCCCACCCCGGGCGGACCCACCAGCAGCACAATGGAGCCGCTGATCTGCTTCTTCATTATGCCCACGGCGAGGAATTCCAGGATCCGCGCCTTGACGTCGTCCAGGCCGTAGTGGTCGCGGTCGAGTTGCTTGCGGGCGTGTTCGATATCCAGGATGTCCTGCGAGCGCAGGCCCCAGGGCAGCAGCGTGATCCAGTCGATGTAGTTACGCGTGAGGGCGTATTCGGGGGAGCCGGTCTCGAGGATGGAGAGCTTGTCCATCTCCTCGTCCACCCGCTTTTGGGCCGGGTCGGGCAGGCTCAGGTCTTCCAGGCGTCCGCGGAATTTGTCGATCTCGGCGGTGCGGTCGTCCTTGGCGATGCCCAGCTCCTTTTGGATCACCTTCATCTGTTCGCGCAGCATGAATTCGCGCTGCTGCTTCTCCATGCGCTCTTCCACGGTCTTGCGGATCTTGTGCTGGGCCTTGGCCAGCTCCAGCTCGTCGTTGAGCAGGGTCAGCACCTTTTCCATGCGCGGCAGGATCTCCACCGCCTCCAGCACATCTTGGAGTTGCTGGTTGTTGGAGGTGGTGAGGCTGGCGGCGAAATCGGCCAGATGGGACGGATCGTCCGGCCCGAAGCGCTCCAGGAAGGTCTTCAGCTCTTCCACATACAGCGGGTTGAGCGGCAGCAGCTCTTTGATGGTGTTGATAATGGCCATGCCGTAGGCCTTCACGTCCTTGTCGTCCGTATCCTCCGGCTCGGCCAGGTAACGGACTTGGGCGGTAAAGGGGGCCTGATCGGTGAGAATCTTTCCGATCCGGAAGCGCTGCATGCATTCGACCAGTACATGCAGGCGGCCGTCGGTCTCCTGCACCCGATGCACCCGGCCCACGGTGCCCACGCGCTTGAAGTCCTCGGGGCGGGCGTCCTCGGCGGTCTCTGCGTCGGCGAAGACGATGCCAATATAGGGCTGAGCCGCCTGGTCCACCGCCTTGAGGGTGGGGGTCCAGTGCTTGGCGTGCATCAGCAACGGCACGGCCTGCCCGGGGAAGAAGGGTCTCACCGTAACGGGTAATAAGTGAATAACCGGCGGGAAGGTGTCGTTGGCCCGCACCAAGGACTGGTCCGGCATGACAACGTGATCTTCAGTTGGGTTTTCTTGATGGTTTTTTTCGTTCATCGATTCCGCTTCCAAACTGGCCTATTACCGGTCAGGTTATGGCGGCGCCGGCTTTTTGCAAGAGGCGTTGGCCAGGGCGACGAACTGTTCAGGGGCCAGTTGCTCGGGGCGATCGCCCGGATCGATGCCCAAGGCCTGGATTTCGTCGCCCGTTAACCAGTCCCGCAGGCCGTTGCGCAAGGTCTTGCGCCGCATGCTGAAGCAGCGCGCGAGTATCTCCGCCAACAGTCCGGGGTCTTGCGCCGCATGCGGCGGGGTGTCATACGGGGTCAGCCGAACCACCGCGGAATCCACCTTGGGGCTGGGCCGAAAGGCGCCCGAACCGACTGCGAACAAGGGCTCCACCCGGCAGCGCAGCTGCACCGCCACCGACAGCCGACCATAGGTCTTGGAGCCCGGATCCGCCGCCATGCGCTCCACAACCTCTTTTTGCAGCATGAAATGCATGTCACGAATCCATTGCGACTGATCGAGCAAATGAAACAGCAGCGGGGTGGAGATGTTGTAGGGCAGGTTGCCCGTCACTCGCAATTGCCGCAGGCCATCCGCCAGCGAGGCGAAATCGAACCGCAAGGCATCGGTTTCAATCAACCGAAAACCGCCCTCCGCGGCAAAGCGTTGTTCCAGCGCAGCGACCAGGTCTCGATCCAGTTCCAGCGCGACCAATCTTTGCGACGCCCGCAGGAGCCCCGCCGTGATCGCGCCCTGCCCGGGGCCGATTTCGACCAAGGACTCGCCCGGCTTCGGCGCCACGGCCTCGACGATGCGCCGAATCACGCCGGGATCGTGCAGGAAGTTTTGCCCGAATCGCCTCCGCGCGCGATGGCTCATCTTACGGGGCCGCCCCGGCTGAGCGCAGCGGACCGCGGATCATTGCAGCTCTTCCCGCACCGAGCGAAACGAACGCGGCCAGGCCCCCTGATGGCGCTCGGGGAGCTCGGCCTTGGCCGCGACCGCGGCGGCGCGATCCGCAAACACGCCGTACAGCACGGTATACCAATCGCGGTCACCGCGTCGGGATTGGATCAGCGCCCGCTTGCCAGGCAATGCGAGGGATTGGATGAATTTATCGATGCCCTCCTGATTGCCGGAGGCCACCAGTTGCAAGGTGAATTGATCGGGGTTTTGAGCCAAGGCCCAAATCTCCCGGCGCAACGGGTTTTCCGGCGACTCAGTGGCGGCCCGGGGTTCCATCGAGGATGGTTCCACAGGCGGCGATGCGGGGTCTTCGGCGGCCACGGATGCCTCAGGACCCTCCGTCTCCGGGGCGGCCGCCGCGCTGGTCTCGTTGGCCGGCTCGACCCCCTCCGCGGCCGCGCCCTCGGGTTCGGCGGGGCCCGCAGGCCGCCCCGGCGGGGCCTGCAAAGGACGCGGCATGGGCTCGGCCGCGGGGGCCTCCGGTGGTTCGGCAGCCGCATCGGGGGCCGCGGGTTTCGGCGGCGTTGGATCGCTGTCGGGCCATTGCGGCGGCGTCGCCGCCAGCGGCTCAAGCGGCGGCAATGGCAAGTCTTCCCAAGCCGCCCCGATGTCAGCCCGAGGGGCCTCGTCGGTGGCAGTATCGGCGGCCATTTCCATGGCGGAGTCCGGGTCTGTCGGGGCCAAAACCGCCTGCGGCGCCTCTTCGACCGCAGGCGCCGGGGTCGGGGCCACGGAGTCCGCCGTTTCGCCGCCGGAATCCGACGGCGCTTCGGGCCATAGCAGCATGCCGATCAGGACCAAGATCAAGACCCCGGCCGCGGCAATCACAGACAAGGGGACCGCCGGCAAACCGAATTGCGGGCGATAGCCCAAGGCCCCCTCGCTAAGCATTTGCAGGGTTTCTTCTTCGATCCGCCCCGGCAGCCCTTCGCTTACCCGAAACACCTGCTCCACCTGGGCCGCACTCATGGCAAACCGCCCGGAGCGGCCATCGGCGCCCAGGAAGGATTCTACGAATTGGTCCGCCTCTCGGCGCCGCAGCGGCTGCACCTGCAAGAACTCGGCGCCCTCGGGGAGGGCCTGGCGCACCGAGGCCGCCTCCAGCTTGGCCTTAAGCTCCGGTTGCCCGAACAGCAGGATATGCACGCAGGGCAGATCCTGATGCTGTTCGCCCTGCAATCTCAGCAGCAGCTCGATGGAGGCCGCGGGCAATTGATCGGCGTCGTCCACCAATAGAACCGGCTGACGGCCCTTCAAGCGACGGCCGACGAAACGCTCGCAGATCACCGCCTCGGTCGCCGTCTCGGGGTCCGCAATGCCGATTTGTCGCCCCGCCGCATCCAGCAGCGGCTCCGGGTGCAGCATCGGACTGCCATCCAGCCGCACCCGATCCCAGTGCGTCGGCGCGTGCTGAAAGAGCTGATACAAAATCGAACTCTTCCCGGCCCCCTGCGCCCCGAGCGCCACGATCAGGCGCTGCCCCTGCTCCACCCGCCGCTCCAGCTCGTGCAGCAACGCCTCCTGACTACCGAGGGGGAAAAATAGCACACCGGACGCATCATCCACGCCCTCCAGCGCGGCCGCATCCTGTAACAAGCCTTCAGGACGCCCCATACTCATCCAGCACTTTTTCCAAAACTTGCAGATCGAATTCCTCGGTGACCACGGCCTGACCGAGACCTTTCAGCAGCACCAAACGCAATCGCCCATCGAGCACTTTTTTGTCCACCGCCATCAGCTCCAGGAAACGCTCAGGCCGCATACCTTGAGGCGGTTTCACCGGCAGCCCGGCGCGTTGGATCAATTCCTCGATCCGCCGGGCCTGCGTCTCTTCCAGCCACCCTAGGCGCAGCGACAGGCGGGCCGCCATGCAGAGGCCGGCGGCCACGGCCTCGCCATGCAACCAGCAGCCGTAGCCCGTCGCGGTTTCGATTGCATGGCCGAAGGTATGGCCCAGGTTGAGCAATGCCCGCCGCCCGGCCTCTCGCTCATCGGCGGCCACCACCCGCGCCTTGTCCGCACACGAGCGCTCGATGGCGTAGGCCAAGGCCGCGCCGTCCCGCGCCTTGAGACGCTGCATATTCTGTTCGAGCCAGGTGAAAAAATCGGGGTCGTCGATCAGTCCGTATTTGATCACCTCGGCGATGCCCGCCGCCAACTGCCGGTCATCGAGGGTGGCGAGGGACCCGGTATCGGCGATCACGCACTGCGGCTGATAGAAGGCGCCCACCATGTTCTTACCCAGCGGGTGATTCACCCCGGTCTTGCCGCCCACGGATGAATCCACTTGCGACAACAGGGTGGTGGGGATTTGGATAAAGCGCACCCCGCGCTGATAGCAGGCGGCGGCAAACCCGGCCATGTCGCCGACCACGCCCCCGCCCAGCGCGATCACCGTGCAGCGGCGCCCGAAACGGGCCTCCAGCAGGCGGGTGAAGATTTCGCTCCAGACCTCGACGGTCTTGTAGCGTTCGCCATCCGGCAATTCCACGGCCTGCACCTCGTAGCCCGCGAGGCTTTCCACCACCGGGGCCAGATACAGAGGGGCTACGGTGGTGTTGGTCACCACCAGCACCTGAGTGCCCTGAATGTGCTTGCGCAGGTAGGCCGGCTCGCCAATCAAACCCGTCCCGATATAGATGGGATAGGCCCGATCACCGAGATCCACGCGCAATTCTTGAACATCGCCGCTCATGGCTCAGAAACCTCATTTCGGGATACGACCCGCGCCGCCGACCGCCAGCGACGGGGCCGCCCAGGTGGGCGACTCACTCTTGCTGGAGCAGTTCGGAGATTTCCCGCGCCACCGCCGAGGCGTTGCGCCGGTCCGTGGAAACCACATGATCCGCCGCAGCGCGGTACAGCGGATCACGAAAGGCCATCAGGTCGCGCAGGGTCGATAGCGGGTCCTCGGTCTGGAGCAACGGCCGGTTCCGATCCCGGGCCGTGCGCTCATTCTGTTGCTCCGCAGAGCAGTGCAAATAGATTACCACCCCCCGGGCTGCGAGTCGCCTGCGATTATCCTCATTGGTCACCACGCCGCCGCCAGTGGCCAGCACGATGTCCTTGAGTTCGGTCAGCTCCTCGATCACCGTATGCTCGCGCTTGCGAAAGCCCGCCTCGCCTTCAAACTCAAAGATGGTCGGGATATCCACACCGGTGCGGCGCTGGATCTCCTGATCGCTATCCTTGAACTCGTAGCCGAGCAGGTCCGCCAACTGCCGGCCGATGGTGCTCTTGCCGGCCCCCATGGGGCCGACTAAAAAAACATTGGGCGCCAATTTCATACCAATTCACCAAGCCCCTTCATCGCATGCCCAAGGTTTCCTTTAGGATCTTCGGCGTCACAAAGATCAGCAACTCGTTGTTGCTCACGCTCCGGCTAGTGCGTTTGAACAGGTTTCCCACCACCGGGATGTCGCCGAAGAGCGGAATCTTATCGATGCTCTCGGTGGTCGATTGCTCGAATACACCGCCCAGCACCACGGTCTCGCCGTTGTCCACCAGCACATTGGTCTGCACCGAGCGGGTGTCGATGGCCGGCTGCCCGCCCACCGAATTGGCGAAGTTGGGGGCGTCCTTGGAGATTTGCAACTCCATGATGACCCGATCATCCGGGGTGATCGAGGGCGTAACATCAAGTTTCAGCGAGGCCGGCACTAGGTTGGTGACCGGATTGCCGTTCTCATCCGTCGACTGATAGGGGATCTGCACCCCCTGCTCGATGGTGGCCTGGGTCTTGTCGGAGGTCACCACCCGCGGGCTGGACACGATCTCGCCTTTGCCTTCGCGCTCCATGGCCGAAAGCTCCAGTTGCAGCAGGTAGGAGCCGACTCGACCGATGAGCATGTTCAACACCCCGGCGCCGCCCGCCGGCAGGTTGACCATCAGCCCCTGGGCGCCGCCGGCGTCGATGGTGGCGTTATACTCGCCGCCGAACATATCGCCCATATCGATTTCCTGGGTGTTTTCCAGCCCGTCCTCCAGGCTGCCGCCAATGAACACATCCGTGCCGCCCAATTGGTTGGCCCGGCTGAAGCCGAGACGCACGCCGAGATCGCGCGCAAAGTCGTTGCTGGCCACCACCACGCGGGATTCGATCATCACCTGGCGCACCGGCACGTCCAGGCGATTGAGCAGGCGCTGGATGTTTTCCAAAGAGGACGTGGTATCCCGCACCAGCAGCATATTGGTGCGCTGATCGAACGTCACATGGCCCCTTCCCGGCGTGAGGAGCTGATTCTCCTCCGACTTCAACAGGGAAGCGATGGCCGAGGCCTCGGCGTAGTTGATTTGGAAGTACTCCGCGCGCACCGGCGCCAATTCTTCGATTTGCTGCTTGGACTCCAGATCTTGCTTCTCACTCGCCGCCAACTCCTGGGCGGGCGCCACCATCACCACGTTATCCACCTGGCGTTTGGCCAAGCCCTTGGTCTTTAAGATGATATCCAGCGCCTGGTCCCAGGGCACGTTTTGCAGGCGCAGGGTGATGCTGCCTGACACCGTATCGCTCACGACCATGTTCAGGCCGGTGAAGTCGCCCAGTAGCTGCAACACGGAGCGCACCTCAATGTCCTGAAAGTTCAGCGACAGCCTCTCCCCGGTATAACCGACCTGCTCCTTCTTCAGCGCCTCTTTCTCGTCCTTGGAGAGGGGCTGGAGTTCCACCGTAAAGCTTTCGTCCGTCTGATAGGCGAGGTACTGAAACTCTTGCAGCGGGATGATTTCCACATGCACGTTGCCGTTTTGGTTGGTCACCTCGAAGTGCTTGACCGGGGTCGCGAAATCACTCACATCGAAACGCCGCAATAGGCGCTCCGGGGCCTGGGCGCCGAGAAGATCCATCACCACGCGCCCGGCTTCTTCCTGGATATCCACGATCATATTCGGGTCGGATAGCGAGAACACCACGCGCGCCTCGTCCTCCGGTCCGCGCCGAAAATCCACGTCTTCCAGGCCGCGCCCCCAGCGCCCATCGTCCAGGTCCCTGGGGCGCGATTCGGCCCTCGACGCTGGGCTCATCGGCTCAGGACCCATCGGCTCAGGACTCATCGGCTCAGGACCCATCGGCTCAGGACTCATCGGCTCAGGATTCATCGGCGGCGGCGCCAAGGGCGCATTGCCCGCCGCCATGGCCGCCTCGACCACCGCATGCGAGGCCGCCACTGGCGTTTCCGAGCCCGGCGCCGCCAAACCAGGGCCGCCCGCCCGCGGGACCGGCGGCGGCAGAGGCCCCGCGAAGGGCGTTTCCGCGTCAGCGGCGTCCGCCGGCTCCGGGGCCGCATTCTCGTGCCGCCGCTCCTGCGCCAGCGCCGCCTCCAGCGGCGGCTTCGCCGGGCTACGCGCAATGGCGGGGGCCAGGGTCAGCAGCAAGCGGTTGCCTTTAATTGCCGTCGTATAGGGCACGCTCTCCACCAGGTTAACCACCACCCGCAGCCGATCGCCGGCCTCGGTTAGCGCCACGTCCCGGAGCATACCCATGCCCACACTCCATTCCCGATTGCCCGTTTGGTTCTCCATGCCCCAGAAATCGAGCGCAATGCGTGCCGGGTTCTTGGTGTAAAAGGAGGAGGGGGCCTCTACGGGGCCGGCGGCGGTTAACTCGATTTCGATCCCGCGATTCGCCAGCGAGGAAATCTCGATATCCTTGAGCGCATTTTCCGCCGCGGTCGCGGTGACGCAGACCACAGACGCAATAAGCGCCAGCAAGACCCCGCAAAATCGGGGCTGTTTGCGGTGGATCGAATGGCTTTGAGTGGTTTGGCTGATCTTGAGCATTGCTCGCTTCTCCCGCTGCTTCATTTCGCCCCCTCGCCGGAAATGACCAGGGACGCCCGCCGCTCACGATACCCGCCCTTCCCATCGGGCACGATCTCCGTAAGCTCGATTTTCTCTTCCGATATGCGCATGATTTGACCGTGATTCTGCCCCATATAGTTGCCCACCTTCACGCGGTGGATCACCCCGTCCTGGGTGGTGACCAGCCCCCACATGGCATCCTGTTGCCGCAAGGTGCCGCGCATTCGAATACTGTCCAGCGGAAAGGCCTCAAGCTCCTCCTGGCGCCGAAACTGGTCCGGGGTGATCCCCGAGCCGGGGACCTGCTCGTCCGCGGCCTTTTCCTTCTGCGGTTCTTGCGGCTCGAAGGGGTCGTTCCGCCCCGCCGGCATATAGAAAAAGGTCTCCACCTGCTCCACCTCCGGAATCGGCTCGATGGGGCCGGGCGGACGCGCCTTGACCCCGTCCACATAGCGTTCGAGGTCCTGCATGCTGGTGTTCATGCAGCCGGTGACCACTAAAATTGGCAGCACCAGCGTGGTTTTCCGAAATACAAACCGCCCCCGGCTCATTTGGCGTTCTCCTCTGCGTCCAGGTAGCGATAGGTCTTGGCCTTAGCCGACAGGGTCAACTCCTGGCCGCTGCCGCTGATGGAGATGTCATGGATGGTGACGATGCGCGGCAGGGCCGCGAGGCCGCTGACGAAGTCACCGAATTCGTGATAGCCGCCCTTCACTCGCAGCGTAATCGGCAACTCGGCGTAGAAATCCTGCGGCGACTCGCTCCCCGGATCGAATAGCTCGAACTCCAGGCCGGCCCCGAGCCCGGTTTGCGACACGTCCACCAGTAGGTTGGCCACCTCGGTCTTGTTGGGCAACTGGCGCAGCATCGCACCCAGGGACTGTTTCATTTCCTCGACCTGCTGCTTGTAGCGCTCGTAATTCGCCGCCTTGGCCTGCTTTTTCTCGAAGTCCGCCTTCAGGCTCACCTCTTCCTGCTCGGCCGTTTCCAACGCCTTGATTTGGTGCTGGGTGTCGAAATAATAGCCCGCCCCGCCTACTGCCGCACACAACAGCAGGATCGCCGCGGCCTTGATCACCCCGGGCCAATCGCCCGGGCTGCTGGGATCGATATTGCTCAGTTCTTCGAGATTCATGGACCTATCTCTTTCTCTTTCCCTTCGCGGGCTTTGGCTCTTCCTCTTCCTCAGCCATCAGGGGGTTGACCATGGTGATGTTCAGCGTAAAGGCGCTATAGCCCTGGTCGCCTGGGCCTCGACCGCCGGAAATCACTTGTAGATTCGGGTCTTCCAGCCATTCCGAGCCCTCCACGTTGCGCATGAACGCCGAGATGCGGGTATTCGACTGCGCCCGACCCTGGATGGTCACGTTCCGCCCCACCTGCCGCACCGCGGTCAGGTAGGTGCCCTCGGGGGTGGTGGAGACCAGCTCATCGAACAGGTGAACCACCTCCGGGCGACTCTGCTGCAGGCGTTGAATGATATTCATGCGCGCCAGCAGGCGGGCCTTTTGCTCTTCCAGCGCCTGGATTTTCTCCAACTGCTTATCGACGACCTTGATTTGCTCTTTGAGGTACTGATTGCGCGTGTTCTGATGCTCGATCATCTTCTGCATGAAGATATGCACCCCGTAGACGCCGGCCCCGGCCACCAGCAGCGCAATCGCCGCCACGATGCCGAATTCCTTCTGGCGCTGCTTGCGCAGCTCCTCGCGCCAGGGCAGTAGGTTGATGCGTGCCATTTCAGTCGAAGCTCCTCAAGGCCAGTCCGCAGGAGGTCATCAGCGCCGGGGCGTCATTGGCCAAGCTCTGCGCCTTCACGTTGGATGACACCGACATCTTGGCAAAGGGATTGGCGATGATCGTGGGAATGTCCATCTTTTCCTCCAGCAGTTCGTCCACCCCCGGGATCGAGGCGCAGCCGCCGGCCAGGATCACATGATCGACCGTATTGTAGGCGCTGGAGGAGAAAAAGAATTGCAGCGAGCGATTCACCTGCTGGGCCATCGCCTCCTTGAACGGGCTCAGCACCTCCGGCGCATAGTTGTCCGGCAGGCCGCCTTGGCGCTTGGCCATGCCGGCCTCTTCGTAGGAGAGGCCGTAGCGACGCTGAATCTCTTCGGTGAGCTGCTTGCCGCCGAAGTTCTGCTCGCGGGTGTAGATGATGGAATTGCCGTGAATCACGGTCAAGGTGGTGTTGGTGGCCCCCACATCGGCGATGGCGATGGTTTGGTCATCGCCGTAGTTGGGCAACTGCTGCGCCACCAGGCCGAAGGCCCGCTCCACCGCATAGGCCTCGACATCCACCACCGTGGCCTTGAGCCCGGCGATCTCCAGCGCCGCCACCCGATTTTCGATGTTTTCGGAGCGCGACGCCGCGAGCAGCACCTCCAGCATCTCCTCGTCCTTTTCCGACGGGCCGAGGACCTCGAAGTCCAGATTCACCTCCTCCAGCGGGTAGGGGATATACTGATCCGCCTCCACCTGAATCTGATCTTCAATCTCCCGCTCGGACATGCCGGTGCGCATGTTGATGACCTTGGTGATCACCGCGGAACCCGACACCGCCACCGCGGCGAGCTTGACCTTGGAGCCGGAGCGGCGGACGACGTTCTTGATCGCCTCCCCCACGGCCTCCACATCCGCAATGTTCTTTTCAACCACGGAATTGGCTTTCAACGGCTCCACGGCGTAGGCTTGCACCCGGTACGGCGTGGAGCGGCTGGCGGTCTTGCTCAGCTCAAGCAGCTTGACGGCGGTGGAGCTGATGTCCAGCCCCAGCATCGCTTTGGTTTTTGATTTAGTGAAGAACATTGTGTTTTTTCGAGATCCAATAAGTTGACCCGACTCTCAAGATCCAACTTTAAGTTGTCAGGTTAACTGTATACCAGCATTTGATTTTTTTGTGAAGGGCATTGTAGCCGAAAATCGCAAAAAATCGCTAGACCCGATATAATAGGTGTAGATTTTTCGCGCTCGCAGCGCGCCCAGCCCACCGGAGTCCCTCAGATGAAGTGGTTGATGAGATTACTAAAACTCGCCTTCGCGCTCGCCCTGCTGGGGGCGGGCGGGGTCGTCGGGGTGTACTTCTACCTCGCCCCCGACCTGCCCGAGGTGGACAGCCTGCGCCAGGTGCGGCTACAGGAGCCGCTGCGGGTCTTCACCCGAGATCACAAGCTGATCGCGGAGTTCGGCGAGCAGCGCCGCGTGCCCCAGGCCTTCGCCCAGATCCCCGAAACCGTGATCCAGGCCTTCCTGGCCGCCGAAGACGATCGCTTCTTCGAGCACCCCGGGGTCGACTACCAAGGCCTGATGCGGGCGGCGATACAACTCGCCCTCACCCGCGAAAAGCGCCAGGGCGGCAGCACCATAACCATGCAGCTCGCCAGGAATTTTTTCCTTAGCCCGGAGAAGACCTACACCCGCAAGCTCAATGAAATCCTGCTCGCCTTGCGCATCGAACGCAACATGAACAAGCAGGAGATCATGGAGCTGTACCTGAACAAGATCTACCTCGGCAACCGCGCCTACGGCGTAGGCGCGGCGGCCAACATCTACTATTCCAAGGACCTGAAGGACCTCAGCCTGGCCCAGGCCGCGATGATCGCCGGCCTGCCCAAGGCCCCCTCAAGCACCAACCCCGTCGCCAACCCGGAGAAGGCCATCCAGCGCCGCAACTACGTGCTCGGCCGCATGCAGGAACTGAGCTTCATCTCGCAAGCCGAGTACGAGCAAGCCCTGGCCCAGCCGATCAGCGCCCGACTGCACCTCTCCGACATCGAACTGCTGGCCCCCTATGTGGCCGAAATGGTGCGCCAGGAGATTATCGAGCGCTTCGGCGAAGAGGCCTACACCAGCGGCTACCGCGTCACCACCACCATCGACTCGGCGCTGCAACGCAAGGCCGACCAGGCCCTACGCCGCGCGTTGCAGGAATACGACATGCGCCATGGCTATCGCGGGCCGGAACAACGCTTCGATTTGAGCGAACTCCCCGATGCCGCGGCCTGGGACGACATACTGCGGGACTACCCGCGCATCGAGCAACTGCGGCCGGCCCTAATCATTGAGGTCGCAGACAAAACCGCCACCGCCTATCTCGGCCACGGAGAACAGGCGGAAATCCCCTGGAAGGGCTTTCAGTGGGCCCGCCCCTATGGCAACGTAAACTACCGCAAAGCCCTGCCGAGCACCGCCCGAGGCATCGTCTCGGCCGGCGACTTGGTGCATGTCCTGCCGGTGGCGGCCGAGAAGGAAGGCGAAGACGGGTATTGGCGACTGGCGCAGATCCCCGCCGTGGCCGGCGCCTTGACCGCCCTCGACCCCGATAACGGCGCCATCCGGGCGCTCGCGGGCGGCTACGCCTTCGAGCTGAGCAAATTCAACCGCGCGGTGCAGGCGAATCGGCAACCGGGCTCCGGCTTCAAGGCCTTTATCTACTCGGCGGCGCTGGCGGCGGGCTACACCCCGGCCAGCCTGATCGATGACGCCCCGGTGGTGATCGACGACCCGAGCCTGGAAGAAAAATGGAGGCCGCAAAACTACAGCCGCAAGTTCTTCGGCCCCACCCGGCTGCGTTACGCCCTGACCAAATCCCGCAACTTAGTCTCCATCCGCCTGCTGCGCTCCATGGGCATGGAACACGCGGTGGGGCATATCGCCAAGTTCGGTTTCGACCCCGCGCAACTGCCCCGCAACCTGTCCCTGGCCCTCGGCAGCTCCTCGGTGACGCCGCTAAAGATGTCGGAAGGCTACGCGGTCTTGGCCAATGGCGGCTATCGGGTGGAACCCTATTTAATCGACCGCATCGAAGAAAGCGGCCGACAAGTGATCCACCTCGCCCGCCCGGCCACGGTTTGCGCGGGCTGCCCGCAACCGCCTGGCGAGGAGACCACGGCCGCCGGGCTGCCGGTGGCGCCGCGGGTGATTTCGGCGGAAAACCATTTTATGATGAACTCCATGCTGCGCGACGTGATCCGCCACGGCACCGGCCGCCGCGCCATGGGCCTTGGCCGCAACGACCTCGCCGGCAAGACCGGCACCACCAACGATCAGCGCGACGCCTGGTTCAACGGCTTCAACCGGCAGTTGGTGACCAACGTCTGGGTCGGCTTCGACTCCAACGCCAAGCTCGGGCGCGGTGAAGTGGGCGGCCGCGCCGCCCTGCCGGCCTGGATGTATTTTATGGAATACGCCCTGCAAGACATCCCCGAACAGCCGCTGAAGATGCCCCCCGGCATCATCCAGGTGCGCATCGACCCCGCCAGCGGCAAACTGGCCTATGCCGGGCAGGAAGGCGCGATCTACGAATACTTCCCGCGCGGCCGGGTTCCGACCGAAACCGCGCCCCGCTCCCTAGACGTGCCCGGCGAGGAGAACAAGCTCTCCATCTCCCACACGCCCACCGACTCGGCCGATCTCTTTTAAACGATTTGCGTCAAAGAATCCACCGCCATGCCTGACCATAACGCACAACTGCGCCAGCGCTTAGCCTACGAGGCGGCCCGCATCCTGGCCGACCAGGGCGACCACGACTTCGCCCGCGCCCGGCGCAAGGCCGCACAACGGCTGGGCTGCCGCAATCAGCGCCACTGGCCGGACAACCTGGAGATTGAACAGGCGTTGCAGCAATACCAGCAACTCTTCCGCCGCCACAGCCAGGGCCCGGCCTTGCGCCGCCTGCGGGAGGCCGCACTGGAGGCCATGGACAACCTGGCGGGCTTTCGGCCCCGCCTAGCCGGTCCGGTCCTGCAGGGCACCGCGGACGCCCACAGCCCGATCGAGATTCACCTCTTCTGCGACACCCCGGAGGAGGTGGCCATGGCGCTGCTCGACTCGCGCATCCCTTGGGAAGACGCCGACAAAAAGGTGCGCTTCAGCAATGGCGAACAGACCCTGCAACCCGTGTTCCGCCTCAACGCCGGCGCGAACAAAATCGAACTGGTGTGGTTCTCGCTCAAAGGCCTCCAGCTCGCCCCCCTGAGCCCGCTCGACCACAAGCCCGAGCCCCGCGCCAACGCCGCCCGCCTGCGCGAGCTGTTGGCTGAAGAAACCTGAACCAATCAAGACTTCGCCGCCAGGATAACGCCAAGGGCGCTAAGCAAGACGCAAAAAACGCCATGAAATCATTGAAATCACCGGCTCAAAATCGCGCTGAACGCCCTGTCCGCAGCCTCAATGCCAGGCCTGATTCAGCAACCCAGTCGCGTCCCCGAGCAGACGGCGCGCCGCCAAGCCTGCTAGCCCCATCACCCTTTGCGCGTCCTTTGCGTTATCGTTATTGACCGAGTTCGACCATTCAGCGCCGCTCCAGCGGCACATAGTCGCGCAGTCGGGCCCCGTCGTAGAGCTGGCGCGGGCGGCCGATGCGCTGATCGGGGTCGTCCATCATCTCCATCCAGTGGGCCACCCAACCCACGGTGCGCGCAATGGCGAACATCACCGTGAACATGTTCACCGGGATGCCCAGGGCGCGGTAGATGATGCCCGAGTAGAAGTCCACGTTGGGGTAGAGGTTCTTCGAGATGAAGTAGTCGTCCTTGCGTGCGATCTCCTCCAGCCGCAGCGCCAGCTCGAACAGCGGGTTGCTGGAATCGGCCTTCTGTTCCAGGATCTTGTAGCACATATCGCGGATGATGGTGGCCCGCGGGTCGTAGTTCTTGTACACCCGGTGACCGAAGCCCATCAACCGGAAGGGATCGTCCTTGTCCTTGGCCTTGGCGATGTATTTTTCGATATTGCTCACATCGCCGATCTCCTCCAGCATCTTCAACACCTCCTCGTTGGCCCCGCCATGGGCAGGCCCCCAGAGGGAGGCGATGCCGGAAGCGATGCAGGCGAAGGGGTTGGCCTGAGAGCTGCCCGCCAGCCGCACCGTGGAGGCGCTGGCGTTCTGCTCGTGGTCCGCGTGCAGGATGAACAGCAGGTTCAGCGCCTGCTCCTCCAGCGCGTTGACCTCGTACTCCTCGCAGGGCGTGGCGTACATCATGCGCAGCAGGTTGCCGCAATAACCCAGGTGATTGCGTGGATACATAATCGGCTCGCCGATATGGTGCTTGTAACAGGCGGCGGCGATGGTGGGCATCTTGGCGATCATGCGGTGGGCCGAGATCTCCCGATGCCGCGGGTCCCGGATATCCAGCGAGTCGTGATAAAAGGCCGACAGCGACCCCACCATGCCCACCATCATCGCCATCGGGTGGGCGTCGTGATGAAAGCCCTTCAAGAAGTCCCGCATGGCCTCGTTGATCATGGTGTGGCGGCCGATCACCGCCTCGAACCGGCGCAACTCCTCCGCGGCCGGCAGCTCGCCGTACAGCAACAGGTAGACCACCTCGATGTAGCTGCTGTGGGTCGCCAACTGCTCGATGGGATAGCCGCGATAGAGCAGCATCCCCTTCTCCCCATCGATATAGGTGATGGCGCTATGACAGCTCGCGGTGGAGAAGAAACCCGGATCAAAGGTCAAGACCCCCAGATCCCGATACAGGCGCGAGATATCCACCACGGAGGCCCCCTCCGTGCCGTTGCGCAGCGGAAGTTCGATCTGTTGGCCGGTGGCGTTGTTGATGATGGTGACGGTGTTTTCAGACATAGACGCTCCCCTGGGCGAGATCCTGACACGCTAAAGATCCCGCCAGTTTACCAGCGTATTCAAGGCTCCGGCGGCCGAATTTCACAGCATTGGGATTTTCAAAGGTCCAACGGGCGGATTTTATCGTATAGTCTATAGGGTTTCCGGCAACCGCCCAAGGCCCAAGCTGCGGCCGCTGACAGGGGAGCAAATCATTATGCAAAGAAAAATCGCTATCATCGGCGGCGCGCCGGCCCTGATGCTGACGCAAAAGGGGCTGGGCGATATCACCCTCATCGACCTGCCGCACAAGGAAAAGGCGGTCAAGGGCAAGACCCTGGACATCATGGCCGCGCGTCCCCACCACGGCCAGGACACCGCCCTCAGCGGCAGCGGCGACCTCGCGGCCCTGGCCGGGGCCGAGGTGGTGGCGATCACCGCCGGCGTGCCGCGCAAGCCCGGCATGTCCCGCGACGACCTGCTGGCCATCAACCTGGGCATCATCCGCAACCTGGCCGAGGCGGTGAAGGACCACGCCCCCGAGGCCTTCGTGATCCTCACCACCAACACCTCGACGCCATGGTCCACGCCTTTTACAAGCTCACCGGCCTGCCCAAACAGCGGGTGGCGGGCATGGCCGGGGCCTTGGACTCGGCCCGCTTTCGCACCTTCATCGGCCTGGAGACCGGCTACTCGGTGCAAGACATCAGCGGCCTGGTGATGGGCGGCCACGGCCCCACCATGATGCCGCTGGTGCGCACCGCCACCGTCGGCGGCATCCCGCTCGCCGACCTGCTATCCGCCGAGCGCATTGCGGCCACCGTCCAGCGCACCCGCGACGCCGGGGCCGAAGTGGTCAGGCTGCCGGGCGACGGCAGCGCCTACTTCAGCCCCGCCGCCTCGGTGTTGCAAATGATCGAGGCCTGCCTGCTGAACAAAAAACGCATCATCCCCTGCGCCGCCCGGTGCGAAGGCGAATTCGGCATCCGCGGCTACCTCGTTGGCGTGCCGGCGGTGATCGGCGCCGGCGGCGTGGAAAAGATCCTGGAGTTCCCCCTCGACGAACATGAGCAGGCCCAGCTGGACAAGACCTTCGCCGCGGTGCGGGCCAATGTGGAGAAGACCGGGCTGTGAGAGTTTGGAACAAACCAAGCCGTGCAAGAGTACGCTTGCCAGGCAGAGACCGGTTGCATCCAATAAGCCTCTGCGTCCTCTGCGTTTCTCCGCGTCCTCTGCGTTCCTAACCGAACTGCCCCGCCAGAGTCCAGGTGATCCCGCCAGCACGCTTCGGGTATCATGGCGCCCCAGATCCCGCCCGCACCCGCCGGGCGCGCAGCGAAAAACCAAACCCAAGGGGGACCCGATGTCCAAGATCCAAGTGAAGAACCCCGTCGTGGAACTCGACGGCGACGAAATGACCCGCATCATCTGGGAATTCATCAAAGAGAAGCTGATCCTCCCCTACCTGGACATCGACCTCAAGTACTACGACCTGAGCATCCAGTCCCGCGACGCCACCGACGACCAAATCACCGTGGACGCCGCCAACGCCATCAAAGAGCATGGGGTGGGCGTGAAATGCGCCACCATCACCCCGGACGAGGCGCGGGTGGAGGAGTTCGGACTCAAGCAGATGTGGCGCTCGCCCAACGGCGCCATCCGCAACATCATCGGCGGCACCGTGTTCCGCCAGCCCATCATCTGCCAAAACATCCCGCGCTATGTACCGGGCTGGACCCAGCCCATCGTAATCGGCCGTCACGCCTTCGGCGACCAATACCGCGCCACCGACTTCGTGGTGCCCGGCGCCGGCAAACTCACCATGACCTTCACACCCGCCGACGGCGGCGAGCCCATCGAATACGAGGTCTTCGACTTCCCCGACGGCGGCGTGGCCATGGGCATGTACAACCTAGACGAATCCATCCGCGGCTTCGCCCGCTCCTGCTTCAACTACGGCCTCAAGCTCGGCTACCCGGTCTACATGTCCACCAAGAACACCATCCTCAAGAAATACGACGGCCGCTTCAAGGACCTGTTCGCCGAGGTGTTCGAAAACGAATTCAAAGACCCGTTCGAACAGGCCGGCCTCACCTACGAGCACCGCCTGATCGACGACATGGTGGCCGCCGCCATCAAATGGGAAGGCGGCTTCGTCTGGGCCTGCAAGAACTACGACGGCGACGTGCAATCCGACGTAGTGGCCCAGGGCTTCGGCTCCCTCGGCCTGATGACCTCGGTGCTGATGACCCCCGACGGCCAAACCGTGGAGGCCGAGGCCGCCCACGGCACCGTCACCCGTCACTACCGCCAACACCAAAAGGGCGAAGAGACCTCCACCAACCCCATCGCCTCCATCTTCGCCTGGACCCGCGGCCTCTACTACCGCGGAACCTTCGACCAAACCCCCGAGGTGGTCCAATTCGCCGAGACCCTGGAAAAGGTCTGCATCGACACCGTGGAGGCCGGCCACATGACCAAGGACCTGGCCCTGCTGGTGGGCCCGGAGCAGAAATGGCTCACCACCCAAGAGTTCCTGGCCAAGCTGGACGAGGGACTCAAGGCCGCTATGGAAGTTTGAAGTTTGAAGGGTGAAGCTTGAAAGGTTCGGCGCCGGATCCACTGGAGTACGGGCCTCGGCGTGTGCAAATAACACACAGGCCGAGGGCTGTCCTTCAGGCGTCCTGGTAACGCAGCGATAACGTTCAACGCGACCATGATCCTGTCATTCGGAGACCGCGCCACGGAAGACCTCTATCACGGCGAGCAGACGGCAAGGGTGCGGCGGATACCGCCCGCAATCACGGCGATGGCTTCGTACAAACTGGATATCCTCAATGCAGCCGGAAATCTCGACGACCTGCGGTCGCCTCCAGGAAATCGGCTCGAAGCCTTGAAGGGCGATCTGAAAGGCTTTTACAGCATTCGCATCAATGCCCAATGGCGCATCATCTTCCGTTGGGAAGAGGGCAACGCCCAAAAAGTGCAACTCATCGACTATCACTGAGCAAGACCAGAGGCGCCGAAATGATTCCCAGAAACCGTACCGCCACCCATCCTGGCATCATCCTGGAAAAGGAGTTCCTCGAACCACTGGGGCTCTCGCGACAGGACTTGGCCTCCCATCTCGGCATGGCCCCCAAAGAGGTCGATGACATTATGCAAGGAAAGATCCAGATCTCCGCCGACACGGCCTGGCTGCTTTCCGAGGCCTTCAACACGACTCCCGAGTTTTGGCTCAACCTGCAGGCCGCACATGAACTTTCCAGCCACAGGCCCAAGCGCCATGTCCAACCCCTCGTATCCGTCGGAGGATAACGCAGAGCAGCCTGCTGAAAGCGACTGGTACATTCATTAATGTGCTGGAAAATATCCGCCGTGGACGGGAAGACGTTCGTAACCGCGATCTGATCTCTGCCGAAGAGCTGGTCCAGGAAATCCAGCATTGGTGAACCGAGCAGGAGGATTCCCGCCAAGCCCCATGCCATCTCCCAGCCCTGAAGCACAACCGCCGCGGCGCCCTCTGGACTAGGGCTGGCGAAGAGAACGAAAAAAGGGGTTAAACTGGCGTTTGACACGCCTCCTTCCCGGCTCCCAAACTTCACCCGGCAGCAAAAAGCCCCTCTGTGTGCTCTGTGGTTGATTTCCATATTCCGTGCCTCCCACACTAGGCTGTCGAAATCGGGCCATTATTCGAGCAAAGAGTTTCCCGGTTTTTGGCTTTTATCTGCGGCGAAGAATGCTGCGCGTTTTTTGCGCTGAGCGCAGAGAAGCAAAGGTTTTTTCTTAGGCGCTTTGCGTCTTGGCGAGAGTGGGCCTTCGTTGCCGATCTACTCGTGCCGGGAATGGCGCGCAGGATGGGCAAAGGCGCTCCCCCGGTCGTTGGTTTTGGTCGCAATCTATCAGCGCCGTGCCCATCACAGGCGTCTCCTGATGGGCACGGCGCTGACAGGCCGCGACAATAAATCAATTCGCGTGGAGCGCCTTTGCCCTTCAGGAAGGATGAGAAGCTGTAGGGTGCGTTAGGCGCGCCGGCATGCGCCCCGAATTCAACCCCAACCTTTCCGCGCGCCGTAACGCACCATGGCCTCGGTTAAGAACCACCGCCCGTGGTGCGTTACGCCCCGCACGGCGGCTCGGGGTTCTGGCGTGATTATCCAATGCCGTGGCGCCTTGAAGACCGCCGTTTTAGGCGAGGCGGGGCTAACGCACCCTACGAAGGCTGCCCGCGCTGGCTCTTGATCCAGCCGCCCACCTGGCAGGAATCACGCCTTTCGGCACTCACCTGCTGGGTAACATCATCCAATTTCACAAATTCCTTTTCGCTCCCAAGGATCTGGATTTAACTTGACACGAGTAGGGTGCGTTAGGCGCGCCGGCACGCGCCCCGAATTCAACCCCAACGTTTTCGCGCGCCGTAACGCACCATGGCCTCGGTTAAGAACCACCGCCCGTGGTGCGTTACGCCCCGCACGGCGGCCCGGGGTTCTGGTGTGATTATCCAATGCCGTGGCGCCTTGAAGACCGCCGTTTTAGGCGAGGCGGGGCTAACGCACCCTACGAAGGCTGCCGGCGCTGGCTCTTGATCCAGCCGCCCACCTGGGCGCCGATTTCGTTAATGCGTCCCGCGGCATGGCCGTATTTGGTTCGTTCCCATGCGCCGCATGGGAATGCAGTCTCGACCGCGCCGCGGTCCGAATGGATAGACGCTACAACAGCCGCGTCGGAACCCGGTTCCGATCGCAACAGCGGGCTATCTTCCGACGCCTCGGCGCTATCGAAAACACCCGGCAAGCAGAGCTTGCCCCACAGGCGTTACCAAGCAGAGCTTGGTAACGAGGAAGACATGCATTCCAAAGGAGACCTTGGGAACGAGCAAAATCGACCTGCGCGACGCCCGCGGCAGGGACCTCTTCGAGACCCTCGACAGCGCCGCCCTCTTCCTGCCCGCCGGCGCCCTCCTCGCCACCACCATCGACCGCGACGCACACCGGGTGGAGTACCGCGCCCCCGACGCAGAGAACATCGACACCCCCCTGACCCTGCGCATCGGCCCCGGCACCGCCAGCGCCGCCGAAATCTTCGCCGGCATCCTCCAGGCCCACCACCGCGCCCGCATCATCGGCGCCCCGAGCCACGGCAAGTGCCGCTCCCAGACCGAGACGACCCTCAGCGACGGTCGCCGCCTGCGCTTTACCAACCTTCGGGTACTGCTGCCCGACGGGCGGGACTGCGAAGAGACGGGGATCCTCCCCGATACTCCGCGGTGCAAGGCGGTCCCCGAAAAAGCTGATCCGAGCCCAAATCCGTGAGGTCTTTTCACAGGTTATCAACCGCCCCGCAGGTCCAGAATCCGGCGGCCCTTGCCGGTCAGGCAGTATTTCTGCTTGCTGCTACGCGGCTTGTCGGGGACGGTCATTTCAATCAGACCGGCCTCCAAAGCCGGGAGCAGATAGGTTTTGCGAAAATGTTCATCGTCTTTCAGCCCGAGAGACTCTTTGAGCTGTTGCCGAGTCATCTCTCCGGCAAGAACCGCGAGCAGCCGGACTTCCGGGGTAACTTCCTGGGTCACTTCCGGGGTCGAACTGGTCACCGTATCCAGAATCATCCACAGCATGAAGGCGATGAAGGGCGCGCAGTCAGTCTGTATGCTGCTCTCCTGAATAGCCTGGTAGTACTCGGCCTGGTGCTCGAAGATCAGGCTTTCCACCGGGATATCGGCGAACAGAGGATTCCAGCGGGCCAGAATCAGACTCTGCCACAGCCGTCCCATCCGACCGTTGCCGTCGGCGAAGGGGTGGATGAATTCGAACTCGTAGTGAAAAACCGAGCTGGCGACGAGCGGGTGAACGTCGGTAGTGGCCAGCCAGCCGAACAGATCGTCCATCAGATGCGGCGCCCGTTCGGAGGGCGGGGCCATGTGAATCACTTGCTGCCCCGCCATCACGCCCACGTTTCCATGCCGATACAGTCCAGCCTCGTCGATCAGACCGGACATCAGAATCCGGTGCGCCTCCAGCAGGTCCTTTTCCGCCTCGGGTTTCCAGGTGTCGAAAAGCTCATAGGCGGCCAGGGCGTTTTTCACCTCCTGCACCTCGCGGGGCGGGGCGATCACCCGCTTGCCCTCCAGAATCGCGGTGATCTGCGCCTCGCTCAACGTGTTGCCTTCGATGGCCAGCGAGCCGTGGATGGTGCGGATACGGTTGATGCGCCGCAGCCGCAAGGCCCTCGCATGTTCGGTGAGCACGGTCAGCCGCCCGATGGCCTCGCTGATGTCGGCGACCCGGTTCAGGATCTCTGGAGTGATGGTGTAAGGCGGCTGGTAGGCGCCCATGGGTTGCCCCCCCGGCGGTGAAAATATATAAATATATGGATGTCCTTTTATCCGACGCAAAGGGATTAAGGCCATCCGATCACCCCAGGATGGCGCAGACCAGAGCGCGGAACTCGGACTTCAGTCCGATAACGAAGATCCAATACCTCAAACTCGGCCGAACTGAAGTTCGGACTCCGCGCGCAACGCCGGCTGCCTGCCAGCAAGGCGTCATCAGGGCTGGCGTCCCCGCCCGCCCTAGCCTATCTCACCCGCCCCGCGATGCGTTTGCGCCACAGCAGGATGGGCAAAGGCGCCCCACCCAGCCTCCGATAAAGTATCTCGCCCCCTCAGCGCCGTGCCCATCAGCAAGGGCCGAAAGATGGGCACGGCGCTGATAGGCCGCGACAATTTTCAACCTCGGGTGGAGCGCCTTTGCCCATCCTACCCGAGCTTTTGCGCCTTGCGGGCGGCCTCCAGCAGGTTCGGGAAGTCAAGAATCCGGGGCCACAGATTGCCGTATCTTTTCATTTGACGCCTTCAGGAAGGATGAGAAGCTGTAGGGTGCGTTAGGCGCGCCGGCACGCGCCCCGAATTCAACCCCAACCTTTCCGCGCGCCGTAACGCACCATGGCCTCGGTTAAGAACCACCGCCCGTGGTGCGTTACGCCCCGCACGGCGGCT
>JAABTK010000006.1 GCA_011389885.1 Gammaproteobacteria bacterium
GTATCGGAAACAACGCCTTTTGGAACGCAGAGGGCGCAGAGGACCGCAGAGGGCGCAGAGTGGGTTTTTGGTTAAAAACTAAAAGCTGGGGCGCCCATGGGCGGTTGGTTGCATGAAGGGTTCCCTACCCGGTGCAGTGCGGGACCGCATCATGGTCTAGTACGCCTGCGCACAAATAACAGAAACAACGCCATCTAGGAACGCAGCGGGTACCGAGGGCCGCAGAGGGCGCGGAGGCCGTTTTTTTACTGGCTTGCGCCTGCCCGGCGCCAAAGCGCCGCCTAGCCGCCTGGAGTACAGCCCTCGGGCTGTGCGGGTTTCCGGTTACGCGCCCGGGCCAAGGCGTGTGCGCTTCGAGCCCGCAGTCAGACAGGGGGCGGGCAAGCGAATTGCATTCGCCGCTGCAGCGACGGATGCCGGGTGCGGCGCTTAACCTTTCAATCGAAACACCTCTCTGCGCCCTCTGCGGTTCTCCGCGTGCTCTGCGTTCCGAGAGCGCCTGGGTGGTTTCCGATACTTAGGCGCGCCTGTACTAGTCCATCCAGCGCATAATAAACTCGGCGATCTGCACCGGCGCGTTCAGGTCCAAAACCGGCAGTTCGGTGGCCGCGGGCAAGGCCCCGTCCGCCGCCAGCGCGATGATATTCGGATCCTCTGGAAACAACGGGGCCTGACCCAGGACGGCGCGATACAGCTCGATCTTCGGGAAGGCCTTGTGCTTAAAGCCTTCCACCAGGATCAGGTCCAGCCGCTCCTGCTCGAGGCGCTGTAGCAGGGCGGGCAGCGATGGATCGCCCACGGGGTCGTTTTCGTTCATCAAGGCCCAGCGGACCTCGGAGGCGACCAGGACCTGTCGGGCGCCGGCCTTGCGCAGCGTGTAGCTATCCTTTCCCGGCGTGTCCACATCGAAATCGTGGTGGGCGTGTTTCACCAAACCGATGCGCAGGCCGCGTTCAGTCAGCAGCGGGATCAATTGCTTCAGCAGCGTGGTCTTGCCCGTGCCGCTGTAGGCGGCGAAGCCGAGCAGCGGAAGCCCGATGTCCAAGGGCGCGTCCGCATCCGCGGGCGACTCGGACACCTCCAGCAGCATCTCCAGCTCCGCCGCCGCATCCGCCAGGTCCTCGGGCTGGGTGTGGAGGATGTCCGGGACCGGGGTGACCTCGATTTGATAGGCCATGCGGTTGCCGTCGGCGTTGCCGTGGTCCACCACCCAAACGCCGCGAAAGCGGGTCTCGTAGACACGGCTCGCACCCAGGGTTTCAACGGTCGCCTTGACCTCGCCCTCCCCCAGCAGATCCATCAGCCGGTCCAGCTCGCCGGGACCAAAGGGCATGCCCAGCAGATCGATCACCGTCGGCTGGCCGCTGCGCTCCAGCCTGCGCAGGGCGTAGCGGATTTCATGCAGCACCGGCGGCAGATTGGCGGTGTCGCCGCCTTCGAGGACCACGGGGATATCGGACAGACTCATATTTCGCTCTCGCTTTGGTGTTTCCATTGCTCCAAGGTCTCCAGCACCATCCGCTCCGCCTCCAGCAGCGCGGCCGCCACCGCCGGCGTCAACGTCTCGCCCCAGTCCAGGCACTCGGGCTCCACCCCGACCAGCAGGCGGTGACCCGGCAGGCCGCCGGTCAGGCGCGCCATGTCGAGCAGATCGCTAAGACTGACCTCATGCACGCTCTTGCCCCCGCCCCGGAGGTAGCGATCCATCTCCGCCCCCTCGAAACGACAAACCGTGCCCGGCGGGCCGCCGGTGGCGCAGGCGTCGATTACGATCAGATTCGGGTGCGAGGCTACCGCATCCGCCAGGGTGAAGCTCAGGGTGCCGCCGTCGAGACAGGTCACCTCCGAGTGCTCCGCCAAGCGCCCCTGCAAGCGCTGCACCAAATGCACGCCCACGCCTTCATCTTGCAAAAGGTTATTGCCGATCCCCAAAATCAGTGTCGTCGCCTGACTCAAACGCACGCCCTCAATGGTTGGAAAATGCAGTATAGTAGCCCACTATAATAGCAGCATTCGAAAACTTTCAGGTGAACTGGCGTTATGTGTCTCGGAATCCCCATGCAAATCCAGGAAATCGACGGCTTTATGGCCAAATGCGAGGCCAAGGGCGTGGAGCGCGACGTCAGCCTGTTCATGCTTCAGCACGAACCCGTCGATCTGGGGGACTTTGTGGTGGTGCATGTGGGCTACGCGATTCAGAAGATCACCCAGGCCGAGGCCCAAAGCGCCTGGGAGATCTACGACGAAATGCTTGCGGCCGAGGCCGAGATGGAAATGGAGCTGGCGCCGCCGGACCATGCATGAACTCTCCATCTGCTACGCGCTGATGCAGCAGGTGGAATCCATCGCCGCGCGCGAGCAGGCGCAGCGCGTGACCCTGATTCGGTTGCAGATCGGCCCGCTGGCGGGCGTAGAGCCCGAGCTGCTGGCCCAGGCCTTCCCGATGGCCGCCGCCGGCACCTGCGCCGCCGAGGCCAAGCTGCAACTGGACACCCTGCCGGTGCGGGTGCAATGCGAGGCCTGCGGCGCCGAGACCGACGCCAAGCCCAACCGCCTGCTCTGCGGCCAATGCGGCGACTACCGCACCCGCCTGCTCAGCGGCGACGAAATGCTCCTCGCCAGCCTGGAGCTTGAGAGGCCGGATGACGAGGATTGATAACGCAAAGATCGCCAAGAAGGCGCAAAGGACGCAAAGATTCGGTAATCTTTGGAGGTCGAGGCTTTAGCCCCGGCTAAAGCCTCAACCTCCTCACAGAACAAACCTTTGCGACCTTTGCGTTGTAAAGAACCAAAATTAAAGAGCCAAGCCCCCAAAACTTGAGGAGCGAACACCATGTGCGACACCTGCGGCTGCAATATCACCGACGGCAACCGGCATTTGATCGAAGGCGACGGCAAGCTCGCCAAGACCGGCGACGGCCGCGAGGCGGTGGCGGTGCTGCAAGGCCTGCTGCACGAAAACGACCATCAGGCGGCGCATAACCGCCATCATTTCGATAGCCACGGGGTGCTGGCGCTGAACCTGATGTCCGCCCCCGGCAGCGGCAAGACCAGCCTGCTGGAGGCCACCATCGAGGCCCTGGGCGAGGAGTTTTGCATCGGCGTGGTGGAGGGCGACCTAGAGACCGAGAACGACGCCGAACGCATCCGCGGCAAGGGCGTGCCGGCGGTGCAGATCACCACCGGCTCCGCCTGCCACCTGGACGCCCACATGGTGCATCACGCCCTGCACCAACTGGATCTCGATCAAATCGACATCCTGTTCATCGAAAACGTAGGCAACCTAGTCTGCCCGGCCAGCTTCGACCTGGGCCAGCACCGCAACATCACCCTACTCTCGGTCACCGAGGGCGACGACAAGCCGGCCAAGTACCCGGTGATGTTCCGCGGGGCCGACGCCACCCTCATCACCAAGGCCGACCTGCTGGCCTATCTCGACGACTTCGACCCGCAGCGCGCCGAGGACGCGGTGCGCGCCCTGGCCAATCGCGGCCCCATCCAGCGCCTGTCCGCAAAGACCGGCCAAGGCCTCGACGCCTGGCTCGACTGGCTGCGCCAAGAGGCCAAGGCGCAACAGCAACGCCTGGACCAGGGCGACACCGCCCGCCCGAAACTCCAGCCCGAGGGCCGACACCTGCATGCCCATGGGACCCATCACGGACACCACCATCACCATCACCACGACTGAGCCGTGAACCACAGCGCCCAAGACTGGCTCGGCCTGATTCGTCAACTGCCGCTGGCGGGGCGGCGGGTGCGCATCATGAACGTCTGCGGCGGGCATGAGCGCTCCATCACCCTGGCTGGCATCCGCTCGGCCCTGCCCGCGGAGATCGAACTCATCCCGGGTCCCGGCTGTCCGGTCTGCGTCTGCCCCGAAGAAGACATCTATCAGGCCATCCAATTGGCCCTGCGCGAACCCGTGATCCTGGTCACCTACGGCGACATGCTGCGGGTGCCGGTGAATGCGCCCAAGGGCGAGGTGCGCAGCCTGGAGCAGGCCCGGGCCGCCGGCGGCGAGGTGCGCCCCATCGCCTCGCCGCTGGAGGCGGCGCAGATCGCCCGGGACAATCCCGCAACGCCGGTGGTGTTCTTCGCCGCCGGTTTCGAGACCACCATCGCGCCCACTGCGGCCTTGGCGGTGCAAGGCCTGCCGGAGAACCTGAGCCTGCTGCTCTCGGGCCGCCTCACTTGGCCCGCGGTGGCCATGCTGCTGAACGCCGAGGCCCCGGGCTTCGACGCCCTGGTGGCGCCGGGCCATGTGGCCACGGTGATGGGACCGGAGGAATGGGGATTCGTGGTGGAGGAGCACGCCATCCCCGCCGCGGTGGCCGGCTTCAGCCCGGGCAGCCTGCTGGCCGCCACCTATTCGGTGCTGCGCCAGCACCTGGAAGGCCGGCGGTTCCTCGACAACTGCTATCCAGAGGTGGTGCGCCCCGGCGGCAACCCGGACGCCCGCGCCGCGTTGGAGCAGGCCATGAGGGTCACAGACGCCAACTGGCGCGGCATCGGCATCATCCCCCAATCCGGCTTCGCCCTGCGCGAGGCCTATGCCGCCCACGACGCCCGCACCCTCTTCCCCGACCACAATGCCGCGGACCGCCGCCGCATGGGCGAAATGCCCCCCGGCTGCGACTGCGCCCGCGTGGTCCTCGGCAAGCGCTACCCCAACCAATGCCGCCTGTTCGGCAACCGCTGCACCCCGCGCAACCCCATCGGCCCCTGCATGGTCTCCGACGAAGGCGCCTGCCGCATTTGGTGGGCCGGCGGGATGCGGGAATCCGTGGCGTCGGAGCGCACTGGAGCGCCTGCGCGTGAATAACGGAAACAACGGTTGTTAGGAACGCAGAGGACCGCAGAGCGCGCAAAAAGGGTTTTTGCCTCCTTGTCCCGCGCGCCAGCGCCGCCTAGTACGCCTGCGCACCAATAACGGAAACAACGCCATTCAGGAACGCAGAGGGCGCAGAGGACCGCAGGGCGCGCGGAGGAGGTTTTGCTTGCTTTTTTGTCGCGCTCCAGCGTGGGGATGCCTGTCCGGCGCTGAAGCCTCGCCTAGCCGCCTGGAGTACAGCCCTCGGGCTGTGCGTGTTTTCGGGTTTATGCGCCCGGGCCAAGGCGTGTAGGCGCCGCGCTAGCAGGAGCGGGGGGATGCGCTTGGCTTATCCCGGCTACGCCTTTGGCCGCGGCTATCCGGTTGTATTTTCGCTCATCAGGAACAGGCGCGTTCAGCGCTTGCACCCGAAACAACGCTGCGCGCCCTGCGTTGCGCCTCCGCGCACCCTGGGTTCCGAGCCGGCCGCCGGTGTTCAGAAGGTTAGCACCGTAAAGCCCTCGCGGATGGCATCGGCAATGGGCTTGCCCACATAGACCAACTCCGCGCCCTTGGCCTCCCACTGCTCGACCTGCTGCGCCTGTTCGGCCACATGCCGGCAAAACAGCACGCCCTCCACCCCCTGCACCATGCCGAACAGTTCCTCATCGGCCATCACCAGGGCCTCGGCCTCGCCGAAGATCACGAAACGCACCTCATCCACCCACCCGAAGCGCTTGGCATTCACGCCCCACAACAGCCCCGGCATCAGCTTAGAACGCTCGCCCGAGGCGAGCCAGATCAAGACTTTGGTCATGGTAATTCCTTGTCGAAAAAATGCCAGTTTAACCGCATCTCGACGGTCCTTAAACCGCTATCAAGCTCGCGTTTGGCGCTTCGGTCCAATCAGCGATCACCCTGGGGCAGGCTCAGATCCCGGCGTCCCGCCTCCAGGGTGCAGTGGAAGGCGGAATGGGGATAATCGCGGCCAAGGCGCGCGAATCCACTATCCTCGGGAGACCCAGGAGGCCGAGACCGCACCCGGGCCGGCGGCGATAGCGCTGGCGGTGGACATGGGCGTAACGGCCAGTTCGATATCCCGCCTCGCGGCGGCTGCGGCGAGGGCGGAAAACCGCGGATAATCCCGCAGTGACAAGGCCTCTTCAGCCTGGCTCAGGACGATGAATGGCGCCTCCGCCTCACCGCCTTCCAGGATGGCGTGCAGGGTTTCAAGCAGAAACACGGCCGCGTTGTCACGGCTTTTCTCCTTCGCTACCACGGTCGATGCGCCCCCGCGGTATTCCACAACCGGAAAGCGCATCTTCAGGTTCAATGCCTTGGCGTCGATCCAGCCATAGCCGCCTTCCACCCCCCTGTCTTTCAGATAGGGCATAACCCCCGGGGCGATTAGCGAGGTCACCCGCTTGGCCGCGGCCTGTAGGTAGAACGAAATATCCGCAAGCGCCGCCCCTTGCTGCGCCATACGCGAGGCCTCGCGGGCAAGCACCGATTGGCCGCCGAACATCAAGCGACTCCCCAGCGCCTTGATATTGAAATGCTCGAAGATCCCCCGCTCCAGGCGTAGCCGCTTGAATACCTGAAGGTTCTCGGCGATGGTACGTTGCACCTTTTCAAACAGCAGGGTGCGTGACGCATTCCCCGTCAGGATCTGTAATCGATAGGGCGAGTAAACGGCATTCTTCTCCAACCAGACCGCGATCTCCTCCTCATCGGAGGCCTCGACCTGAGCGAAGCTCTCGCCATGGCGCCACAGATTACGGTAAAAATCGTGTTTGAAGGCGATTGATCCGTCGTCGATGTAGAGCCGGTCATTGATACGCAAACGGATCGGCAAGACCGCGATCTGTTGCGCCTCCGGCGAGAGATCGGCGCTGGCATCCACGATTAACTGCACCTTGCATTGCATCCGCGACACCCCCTTTAATCCTCATCCAGTATCACGCCGCGATAGACCCGCTTGCGGCCTTCTGGTGCGGACGCTTGCCGCTGTTCGCCGGGCGCGGCCGATTGCGCAGGCCCTCCCTCCACGCGCACGCCACGATAGATCACCGATTGATTAACCGGCGCCGCCGTCTGCGGCCCGGATTCAGCGGGCGCCAAAGCGCCCCGGTAGACCTTGGCCCCATCCTCGGCCAGCGCCCTAAGCTCATTCTTGGTCAGCGCCTGAAGAAATCGCGTGAAATAGCGCCCGTAATCCTGATTCGCCTTCTCCAGCGAGGAATTGATGACGGTGATAAGGCTCGCCGCCTCATTCAGCTTGAGTTTGACCCGACTGCTCTGTTCGTAAATAAAGGCCATTTTGGTGAAATGGATCCGCGCCTCGGGCGCGAGTTCAAAAAGCGTAACGGACATAATGCACCCTTCTCCCACTGAGGATGTAAAAAATAAACGCGGCCATTCAAAGTGAAAACGCCGGATTGCGCCCAGCGGATACGCGGAGGTTTCCGCTCGGCCGCCTACCACAAACCTGTGACAGTTCAACGCATCCAAGCAAGAATTAAACCCTACAAAATCACTGTGTAGATCAGCCGCACACCTGCGCGGAAAAACCGGGGATTTCGCGAACCCTGTCCCATTTTCCAACAAACAGAACGCCTTGTGCTGAGCGGAATGCGACACCGCACTGTAGGCATCCATACAAACTGTAGTAAACCCGACAACGCCCCCGGCCGATCCGGCGGTGTGGATTGGCCCGCGCATTGGCGCTATTCCAATGCCGGACCCTATCCGGGATCGAAAGGTTTGATTTCCTGTTGATATACGGAGCCGATGATTGAGTCACGCCAAGCCGCGATCTTGGCGTCCAAAGACAGCCGGGCATGGGCCGGGCTGGTGGAAGGCAGACGCACCAGGCGAACTCGCCCCTCCAGCCCGGCCAGGCTCGGCAATACATGGCGCCGAAAGCCCTGCTCCGCCTTGACGCCGTTAAAGAACACGCCTTCGATCCGGGGATGGGCCTCGAAAAACCCCTCGAATGCGTTGGGCGCCATGGATTCCTCCAGGATATCCGAGTCCAGACTGGACTCGCGCACGCAGGTCTCCAACACGTCCCACAGCGCCGCCTTGTTGGCCTTTAAGCCCGCGCTACGCTCGGCATAGGGGCGCTGGCGAGGGATGCCGAACAGGGCCTCCATAATCGGCCAAAAGCCGTTACGCGGGTGGGCGTAATACTCCCCGGCGTCCAGCGAGGCCTTGCCCGGCATGCTGCCGAGGATGAGCACCCGGGCGTCCGCACGCGCGATGGGCGGGAATCCGATGATTTTTGACATGGGGTGCATGGTACCAAGGCCCGCCAGCTTCAGGGCGGGGCTATTTGGGCTTGCCCTGGCCGCGGCCGGGTTAAAGCCGGGCTTCTGGCGGCTGTGAGCCTCACGCTACGGTAAACAATTCGGCCCAAAAGGGCGTAGTATGGTGCGGGCTGGGGGTCGTTTCCAAATCAATATCGTCGCCCCCACGCCCTTTGGCGTCCCGGAAGGCTGGTCGCACTCGCCTGGCCGGGAATTGCCGCCACGCCGCGCGTTCTAGGAGCATGTGATGCTGATCAAGGCAGTTGTCGAAGCACTTGGGTTTCCCGCACGCGCACGCAAGGCGTTGCTGGACGATCAGGATACCGATTTGCTGCGCGCTGAGTTGTTCAGCATCGAGCAGCTTAAACGCCACGCGGTGACGCTGGCCGGGCGGCATGCCATCGACCAGCGCCCCGGGCCGGATCGCTTGCTGGCGCGCCTGGCGGACAATGAACGGGTGTTGCTGGCGGCCTATGAGGTGGTGACGGCCACCGCCTTGCCGGGGCAGCGGATGCTGCCGGCGGAGGCCTGGTTGCTGGATAACTTTTACCTCATCGAGCAGCAAATCATCCAGGCGCGGCGGCATTTGCCGCGGGGTTACAGTCGCCAATTGCCGCGTTTGGCGGAGGGCCTGTCGGCCGGGTTGCCGCGCATCTATGACCTGGCGATTGAGCTGATTTCGCACATGGACGGGCGGGTTGATCGGGAAAATTGCACCCAGTTCCTGTCCGCCTATCAACAAGCGGAGACCTTGCAACTGGGCGAGTTGTGGGCCTTTCCCATTATGCTGCAATTGGCGCTGCTGGAAAACCTGCGCCGCGTCGCCCTGCGTATTGCCCAGCGGCGGCAAGAGCGGGATGCGGCGATTACCTGGGCGGAACGCATGCTGGCGACGGCGGAGCAGACGCCGAAGCAGCTGATTCAGTTGCTGGCCGAGTTCGCCGATGCCGACGTGCCGCTGACGGCGGCCTTCGTGGAAGAGTTTTACGCCCGTCTCCAGGCGCAAGGTCCGGCGCTGGGGTTTATTCAAACCTGGGTCGAGCAAAGGCTGCTGGAACAGGGCGTAACCGCCACCCAGTTGTCGGCGATGGCGGCGCAAACCGCCGCCACCAATCAGATCTCCATCGCCAACAGCATCGGCAGCCTGCGCTTTATCGGCGCCATGGATTGGCGCGATTATGTCGAGTCGCTGAGCCGGGTGGAGCAGACCCTGCGTGAAGACCCGGCGGGGATGCACGCGGGCCAGGATTTCGCCACCCGCGACCGCTACCGCCACATCGTCGAGGCGGTGGCGCGGGATTGCGCCCACAGCGAGTCCGCGGTGGCGCGCCAAGCCATTGTGATGGCGCAAAAGGCGGCCCAAGCGCTGGGGTCGGAGGATCGCAGCGCCCACGTCGGCTACTATCTGCTCGACCGGGGCCGCCCGCTGTTGGAGTGCGCGATGGGCTGTTGCGTGTCCTGGTCGGCCCGCACGCGCCGGGCCTTGCGGCGCTTTCGGCTGGGCTTTTACCTGACGCCGGTTTTGATCCTCAGCGCACTGATTACGGGGTTGGGCCTGCTGGCGTTCGAGGCCCAGGGCTGGACCGATTGGCGCGCATGGTTTTTTGGCGCGACCGGTTTGCTTGCCGCATCGGCCTTGGCGGTGTCGCTGGTAAACCGCCTGGTGAACCTGCTGCTGCCGCCGCGGGCGCTGCCGCGCATGGATTTTTCCGCCGGCATTCCCGCCGCCCGCCGCACCATGGTGGTGGTGCCCACCTTGCTGAGCAGCGCTCAAGACGTCGATCATTTGCTGGAAACCCTGGAGATCCGCTTTCTCGGCAACCGGGATCCGAATCTTTGGTTTGCGCTGCTCACCGACTTCCCCGATGCGCCGACCCAGACCCTGCCCGGCGATGACGAGCTACTGGCCTATGCGCGCTCGGCGGTGGAGGCCTTGAACCGAACCTATCAGGCGGAGCGCCCCGGTGTCTTCTATTGGCTGCACCGCCCGCGGCAGTGGAATCCGCACGAAGGCGTGTGGATGGGCTATGAGCGCAAGCGCGGCAAACTGGAGCAATTCAACGCCCTGCTGCGCGGCGAGGGTGAAACCGCGTTTACAGTGATCGTCGGCGACCGCGCCGTACTCAACACCATTCAGTACGTCATCACCCTGGACACCGATACCCAACTGCCCCGCGATGCCGCCCGCACCCTGGTCGGCAATCTCGCCCATCCGCTCAATCGCCCGCTGTATGACGCGGCGCAGGGGCGGGTGGTCGAGGGTTACGCCATCTTGCAGCCGCGCACCGCCATCAGCCTGAGCAGCGCCGCTCAATCGCGTTTCAGCAAACTCTTCGCGGGGGAATCGGGCATCGACCCCTATTCCCGCGAAGTGTCCGATGTGTACCAGGACATCTTCGGCGAAGGCTCCTTTGTCGGCAAAGGCATTTACGACGTGGATGCCTTCCGCCAGGCGGTGGATGGGCGGTTCCCGGAGAATCTGGTTCTCAGCCATGACCTGTTGGAAGGCGCCTATGCGCGGGCGGCGCTGGTGACCGACATTGAGCTGATCGAAGAACACCCCGCCAGTTACGCCGTTGAAGCCAGTCGCCGTCACCGCTGGATTCGCGGCGATTGGCAGTTGGCGGGCTGGTTGCTGCCGCGTGTGCCGGGGACGCCCGAGGCGCCCGAGGCACAGCGCCAGGCGAATCCGCTATCGGCCTTGTCGCGCTGGAAGCTGCTCGATAACCTGCGACGCAGCCTAGTATCGCCCGCGCTGCTGGCGTTGCTGGCGGGGGGCTGGTTGCTTGCGCCGGGGGCGGTATGGATGGGGTTGGCGCTGGCGGTGATCTTCTTGCCGGCCCTGATGGGGCTTGTGATCGATTTTGTTCGCCAGCCCAAGGAACGCGACTGGCGCACCCATCTGTACCTCACCAGCCAGGCCGCGGGGCAGCCCCTGGCCCACGCCCTGCTGACCCTGGTGCTGCTGCCGTATGACGCCCTGCTGTGCCTCGACGCCATTCGGGTGTCGGGGCTGCGGATGCTATTCACGCGGCGCGGGTTAATGCTGTGGCAACTGCCCGCCTATGCCCGCCGCAATGGGCGCCGCTCGCTGCCTGGTTATCTGCGGGAGATGTGGATCGCGCCGCTGTTGGCGGCGGTGCTGGGCTTGGCGCTGTGGGACAGCCTAGCCTGGCCGCTGTGGCTGCCGGTGGTGGTGCTGTGGGGACTCTCGCCGCTGCTGGCCTGGTGGATCAGCCGCCCGCTGGACGCGCCGACGACGCATTTCAGCGCCGAACAACAGGCCTTCCTGCGCACCTCGGCGCGGCGCACCTGGCGCTATTTTGCCGAGTTCGTCAACGCCGATCACCATTGGCTGCCGCCGGACAATTTCCAGGAATACCCGGCGCAGGCCGTCGCCGCTCGCACCTCGCCCACCAACATCGGCATGGCGCTACTGGCCGATCTGGCGGCGCATGATTTCGGTTATATCGGCGCCACCGAACTGCTGCAACGGCTGGACAACACCCTGGGAACCTTAGCCACGCTGGAGCGCTATCACGGCCATTTTTACAACTGGTACGCCACCGACACCCTCAAGCCGCTATGGCCGCAATACGTCTCCTCGGTGGACAGCGGCAACCTGGCCGGCTGCCTGCTGACGCTGCAAGCCGGGCTGGCCGAGCTGCCGCAACAGCCCGTGCTGTCCGCCAACGCGGTGCAGGGCCTGCGCGATACCTTGCAGGTGCTGGCCGAACAACTGCCGCCAGCGGCCGCGCCGGCGTTGACCCAGCAGGTCAAGGCGCTGCAAGGCGCGTTGGAGCCGAACACACCGCCGACCTGGGCCGCGCTGACCGCCGCGCTGGATAGCGCACACCGCCTGGGCAGCGCGTTACTGGCCGGGTTGCCGCCGGATCTGGACGCCGAGCTGCATTACTGGGCGCAGGCGTTTGCGCAGCAAGCCCGCGCCTTGCGCGACGAGCTGAGCTGGCTGCCGCCGCCGCACCGCGACGCCCCCCCCACGCTGGCGGAGCTGGCCGCCGACCCGGCCTATCCCCTGGCCCGGCAACGGCTCATGGCGATCGATGACCTGCGGGCGCGCTGCCGCCAACTGGCGCAAATGGATTTCGCGTTTCTCTACGACCCCGCCCGCGACCTGTTGAGCATCGGCTACGACGTGGGCGAGCGCCGCCGCGACCCCTCTTGCTACGATCTACTGGCCTCCGAGGCGCGTTTGGCCAGTTTCCTGCTCATCGCCCAGGGCCAAGTACCGCAAAAACACTGGTTCGCACTGGGGCGTCTGCTCACCAGCCACGGCGGCGCGGTGGGCCTGATCTCCTGGAGCGGCTCGATGTTTGAATATTTGATGCCGCAACTGCTGATGCCCGCCTACCCCCATACCTTATTAGAGCAAACCTGCCGCGCGGCGGTGGCGCGCCAGATCGAATACGGCCGGCAACGGGCCGTGCCCTGGGGGATTTCCGAATCCGGCTATAACGCCACCGACATCCAGCAGGCCTACCAATACCGCGCCTTTGGCGTACCTGGACTGGGGTTCAAACGCGGCCTGGGCGATGATTTGGTGATCGCCCCCTATGCCAGCGCCCTGGCCCTGACGGTTTCGCCGCGCGAGGCCTGCCGCAACTTGCAGCGCTTGGCGGGGCTGGGCTTTCTCGCCGATTACGGCTTTTACGAAGCCATCGATTACACCCCGTCGCGGCTGTTGCGCGGCAAGGATCACGCCGTGGTGCGCTCGTTTATGGCCCATCATCAAGGCATGAGCCTGTTGGCCTTCGCCCAGGTGTTGCTCGACCAGCCCATGCAGCGCCGCTTTATGTCCGACCCCCAGGTGCAGGCCACGGCGCTGCTGCTGCAAGAGCGGGTGCCGAAACGCGGCGCGACCCTGCATCCGCACACCGCGGAGGTCGATGCCGCCGCCCACCCGCTCAGCGCCGAGGACGGCGCGATCCTGCGCAGCTTCAGCGACCCCGACACGCCAACGCCAGAGGTGCATCTGCTGTCCAACGGGCGTTATCACGTCATGGCCACCCAGGCCGGCGGCGGTTACAGCCGCTGGCATGATCTGACCCTCAACCGCTGGCGCGAGGACGCCACGATGGACGACTGGGGCAGCTTTATTTACCTGCGCGACCGCGACAGCGGGCGCTATTGGTCCAGCACCTACCAGCCGACACGACGCCAGGCCGAGCATTACGAGGCGATCTTTGTCCAGGCCCGGGCCGAATATCGGCGGCTCGACCAAGCCATCGAGACCCACACCGAGATCAGCGTATCGCCGGAAGACGATGTGGAGATCCGCCGCCTCACCCTCACCAACCTGTCGTCGCGCACCCGCCACATCGAGGTGACGAGTTACGCCGAGGTGGTGTTGGCCCCGCTCAGCGCCGATCTGGCCCACCGCGCCTTCAGCAACCTGTTCGTGCAGAGCGAGATCCTGGCCGAGCGCCAGGCCATCCTCTGCACCCGCCGCCCCCGTTCCACCGGCGAGTCCGTGCCCTGGCTGTTCCATTTATTGGCCACCCACGGCGCCACCTGCGAGGATGTCTCCTACGAAACCGACCGCGCGCAGTTCATCGGCCGCGGACGGGGTGCGGCAGACCCCTTGGCACTGACCCGGCGCGACCCGGCGCGGCTATCCAACACGGCGGGCGCGGTACTCGACCCCATTGTGGCGATTCGCTGCACCCTCGCCCTGGAGCCTGACCAATCCGCCAGCGTGCAGTTCATCACCGGCATCGCCGCATCCCGCGCCGCGGCCTTGCCGATGTTGGACAAATACGGCGACCGGCATTTTGTCGAGCGCGCCTTCGAGATGGCCTGGTTCCAGAGCCAGGAGGTGTTGCGCCACCTCGGCATCGGCGAGGCCGACGCCCAGCGCTATGGGCGGTTGGCGACCTCGGTTATCTTCAGCACCGCCCAGCGCCGCGCCGCGCCCGGCGTGATCACCCGCAACCAACTGGGGCAGGCGGGGCTGTGGCGCTTCGCGGTGTCCGGCGACTTGCCCATTGTGTTACTGCGCATCGGCGACCTGAACCGCATCGACCTGGTGAAGCAGGTGCTGCAAGCCCATGCCTATTGGCGCATGAAGGGTTTAAGCGCCGATTTAGTGATCATTAACGAGGATTTCTCCGGCTACCGCGCCCTGTTGCAAGACCAGATCATCGGTTTAATCAACGCCGGGGCCGATGCCAACAGCCTGGGCAAACCCGGCGGGGTGTTCGTGCTGCGCGCCGAAGAGCTGTCCGAAGACGAACGGGTGCTGCTGCAAACCGTCGCCCGCCTGGTGTTCAACGACGGCAGTGAAATCCTCATCGAACCCGCCGAACGCCGGCTGTCGGCGACGCGGGCGTCCGACCGGTTCGAGCCCCAAGGCCAGGCGCCCCCCGAAACGGCCTCGCCGCTGCCGCCGCGGGAGCGGATCTTCTGCAACGGCCTGGGCGGCTTCACCCCCGACGGCCACGAATACGTCATCACCCTCGAACCCGGCCAAACCACCCCCGCGCCCTGGGTCAACGTCATCGCCAGCCCCCACATCGGCAGCGTGGTGAGCGAGCGCGGCAGCGCCTACACCTGGGTGGAAAACGCCCATGAGTTCCGCCTCACCCCCTGGCGCAACGACCCCCTCAGCGACCGCAGCGGCGAGGCCTTCTACATCCGTGACGAAGACAGCGGCGCGTTCTGGTCACCCAGCGCCGCGCCCGCACGCGGGACGAACGGCTATGTGTGTCGCCACGGTTTCGGCTACAGCGTATTCGAGCATTATCAGGACGGCATCGCCTCCGAGATGTACACCTATGTGGCGATGGACGCGCCGGTCAAGTTCGTCGTGATCAAGCTGCGCAACCACTCCGGACGCCCGCGCCGCCTGTCCCTGACCGGCTATTGGGAACTGGTGCTGGGCGAGTTGCGCCACGCCAACCTGATGCACATCGTCAGCGAAATCGACCCCCACAGCGGTGCGCTATTCGCCCACAACGCCTATGGCCCCGAATGCGCCAAGCGCGTGGTGTTCGCCCAAATCAGCGCGAGCGAACGCACCCTAAGCGGCAACCGCACCGAGTTCATCGGCCGCAACGGCTCCCTGGCCGACCCGGCGGCGATGCGCCGCAAACACCTGTCGGGCAAAACCGGCGCGGGCCTCGACCCCTGCGCGGCGCTGCAAGGCGTGATCGAACTGGACGACCAACAGGAACGCGACCTGGTGTTCACCTTCGGCGCGGCCAGTAACAGCGAGCAGGCGCGTCAGCTCATCCAGCGCTTCAGCGGCCCCGCCGGGGCGCGCCAGGCCCTGGAGGCGGTGTGGGACTATTGGAACCACACCCTCGGCGCGGTGCATGTGGAGACCCCCGACCGCGCCCTCGACGTGCTCAGCAACGGTTGGCTGCTGTACCAAACCCTGTCCTGCCGCCTCTGGGGGCGCAGCGGCTATTACCAATCCGGCGGCGCTTACGGCTTCCGCGATCAATTGCAAGACAGCATGGCGCTGCTGCACGCCGCGCCTTGGCTGGCGCGTGAACAACTGCTGCGTTGCGCCGAACGCCAGTTCCTTCAGGGCGACGTGCAACACTGGTGGCACCCGCCCGGCGGCCAGGGCGTGCGCACCCACTTCTCCGACGACTATCTGTGGCTGCCCTACGTCACCTGTCACTATGTACAAACCACCGGCGATAGCGGCATCCTCGACGAATTGGCGCCGTTCCTCGAAGGACGCGAACTGAGCCCAACCGAAGAGGCCTACTACGACCAGCCCCAACGCTCCGCAGAAACCGCCAGCCTGTACGAGCACTGCGTACGCGCCCTCCAACACGGCCTGCGTTTCGGCGTCCACCAACTGCCGCTAATGGGCTGCGGCGACTGGAACGACGGCATGAACCGGGTGGGCCATGAAGGAAAGGGCGAAAGCGTGTGGCTGGCATGGTTTCTGTATGAAAACCTGCAACGCTTCGCCGAATTGGCGCACAACCGCGGCGACGGGGGGTTTGCCGAGCTATGCCAAACCCAAGCCGAACAACTGCGCCTCAACATCGAAACCCACGCCTGGGACGGCGCCTGGTATCGGCGTGCCTGGTTCGACAACGGCGCCCCGCTGGGTTCGGCCAGCAACGAGGAGTGCCAAATCGACTCCATCAGCCAAAGCTGGGCGGTGCTCTCCGGCGGCGGCGACCCCATTCGCGCCCGCCAGGCCATGACCGCCGTCGATCAACGCCTGGTGCGCCGCGACACTGGCATCATCCAGCTACTCGACCCGCCGTTCGACCAGTCCGACCTCGAACCCGGCTACATCAAAGGCTATGTCCCTGGCGTGCGGGAAAACGGCGGCCAATACACCCACGCCGCCATCTGGGCCGCCGCCGCCTTCGCCCAACTCGGCGATCGCCAACGCGCCTGGGAACTCTTCGGTCTGCTCAACCCCATCCACCACGGCAGCCACCCCGCCGACATGGCCCGCTACAAGGTCGAACCCTACGTCATGTGCGCCGACCTCTACGCCACCCCGCCCCACACCGGTCGCGGCGGCTGGACCTGGTACACCGGCGCGGCGGGTTGGATGTACCGCCTCAGCGTAGAAACCCTGCTCGGCCTACACCTGGAAGGCGACCACCTGCGCATCACCCCCTGCATCCCGGAAGACTGGGACCAGTACAAAATCCACTACCGTTATCGCGACACCTTTTATCACATCACCGTCAAGCGCGCCTCTTCGACAGGCTCAGGGCAAGTGGCCGAGCCTGAACGCGGCGTGCGCGTGGACGGGGTGGACTGTAACGGACGGATTCCGCTCGTGGATGACCGGCGGGAGCGTTATGTGGAGGTGGGAGTGTAGGCAGGCTGTCGAAATCGGGCAATTATTCGAGCGCAGAATCTCCCGGTTTTTGGCTTTGGTCTCGGGCATAGAATGCTGGCCCGTTTTCTGCGCTAAGCGAAAAGGAATAAGAGGTTTTTTTCGCCCTTGGCGTCTTGGCGAGATAGCCTTTGTTGCCGATCGACTCGTGCCAGGAACAGGATGCGCCGAGGAACGGGCGCACCGCCAATGCTCGTGCGGGGCCGAGGCGAAATGGGCCATTGAACCGCGAATGGACGCGAATACTCCCTTCGCTACAGGCGGAACCTGACGCGCCTTGCGGGTGCGTGACTAGTCAATCTGCTCACACTTAGCGGAAACAGCTTCTCAGGGAGACTAAGGCTTTAGCCGGTGCAAACGAAGCCCCAAGCCCGGCTAAAGCCTCCACCGCCGCGTTGTTTCCGTTACTTCGGCGCAGGCGGACTAGGGCGCCGGACAGGCATTCCCACGCTGGAGCGCAACATCAGCAAGCCAAACCCCCTCCGCGCGCTCTGCGGTCCTCTGCGGTCCTCTGCGCCCTCTGCGTTCCTGAATGGCGTTGTTTCCGTGTAAGGATTCAGATGCCGCGGTGAAACGGTGGATCGCCGGGGAAAGGCCTGCGATGCCGGCGCTCGTTTGGGTTTCACTGCACGGGGCTGGGGCGCCCGGCAGGCGTCTCCAGGCGGGGGGGGAGACGGGGAGAACCAGGATGGGGGGGGGCTTGCCACGCACGCGCCAGGGCCTGTACTCCAGCCCTTCGGCGCTTCCCTTGGCCTCCGGCGCCTTTCCGGGAGAGGTGTGGTCGCTTGGCTATTCGCCAGCGGCGCCGGTTTGGGGTCCGGCCGGGTCGGCGGCCATAGCCAAGCTTGGCCTGGTTATGTTATAAAGCGAGTTTATCTTCCGATTGATCGTCAGGAGGGGAAATGGCCGACCGTCGGTTGCAGGTCTTCCATACGGTGGCGCGTTTGCTGAGTTTCACCAAGGCGGCGGAGACGCTGCACATGACTCAGCCTGCGGTGACCTTTCAGGTGCGGCAGCTGGAGGAGTACTTCAATACTCGCCTGTTCGACCGCACTCACAACCGCATCAGCCTGACCGAGGCGGGGGCGGTAGTGTTTCGCTATGCGGACCGCATCTTCGAGCTTTATAATGAGATGGAGCACTCGGTGCGGGACATGACGGGCGAGATCAGCGGGGCGGTGACCATTGGCGCCAGCACCACGATTGCCGAGTACATGCTGCCTTCGCTGCTGGGGGATTTCAAGCTTCAGTACCCGGAGGTGAACATTCAGCTCAAGGTGTCCAACACCGATGGCATTGTGGCCATGGTGGAGAGCAATGCCATCGACCTAGGCGTGGTGGAGGCCCCGGTGGGGAATAAGAATTTGGTGGTGGAGACCTGTAGCGCGGATCGCCTGGTGGCCATCGTGCCGCCGGGGCACCCCGAGGCCAAACGATCGAGCCTGACCTTTTCGGATTTGGTAAAATATCCCTTTATCTGTCGCGAAGAGGGGTCGGGTACGCGTGAGGTGATCAATGAATACCTGCGCCGCATCAGCAAGGCGGAGGAGACGCTGAATGTGTCGATGGAGCTGGGCAGCCCGGAGGCGGTGAAGGGCGCGGTAGAGGCCGGGATGGGGATTTCGGTGGTGTCGCGGGCGACGATTCAGAAGGAGCTGCGCCTGGGTACGCTAATCTCCATTGAGCTGGATCCGGTGCTGGAGCGTCCGTTTTCGTTCGTGCATCAAAAACAGAAGTTTCGCGTGCGGGTGATCGAGGAGCTGCTCGACTTCGCCCGCAGTTATTGTCGCAAATTCTCCGAAACGCCGCCGGCGGAGTAGCCGGCGCCACGGCCGCTCGCCCTTGCGGTGCAATTGAACCGAGAAAGATGTTCGGAAATATCCCCGTCAATCCGCTGAATGCCGAAGACCGCGAGTTGCTGCGCCTGTTCCATGGCTTGCAAGCGGCGGATCGTCGTTCGCTGATGGATTATTTGCAGTTCCTGCAACAGCGGGCCGAGGCGGCCGATCCCGCTCCCGCGGGGGCCTCCGAGGCCGCCCCCGTCGCGACGCCGCTGGAGATCCCGCGGCCCGAAAACGAGTCCGTGGTGGCGGCAATCAAGCGCCTCTCCAAGGCCTATTTCATGCTGGACCGCAGTAGCCTATTGAACGAAGCCTCGCTTCTGATGTCCGCCCATCTGTTGCAGGGGCGCCCGGCGCCCGAGGTGATCGACGAACTGGAGCGCTTGTTCGCGCAACGCTACCGGGCGCACCTGGAAGCCGTTTCGCCCGCCAATTTCGACCCGCAGGACTAATCCCGAGCCACCGTCATGCAAATCATCACCAGTTGGTTCCGACGCTACTTCTCAGATCCGGAGGTGGTCTTCCTCGCCTTATTCCTGGTCATCGCCTTTGCGGTGGTGATCGTGATGGGCAACATGCTGGCGCCGGTGCTGGCCAGCCTGGTGATCGCCTACCTGCTGGAGGGGCCGGTCAATAAAATCGAGCGCCTGCACATACCCCGCACCGCCGCCGTATCCGTGGTGTTTCTGATGTTCTTGGCCTTCGTCATCCTGGTGCTGTTCGGGCTCATGCCGATGCTGTCGCACCAAGTCACTCAACTGTTCAATCAACTGCCGGGGATGATCTCCAAGGGGCAAGCGGTGCTTATGCAACTGCCCGAACATTACCCGGACATGTTTCCTGAGGAACAGGTGGAACAGATTATTAGGACCATTCGGCAGGAGATCGCCCTCTTCGGGCAGAACGTGGTGTCCCTCTCGCTGTCGTCGGTGGTGGGCTTCATTACCGTGGTGGTGTATCTGATCCTGACCCCGCTGCTGGTGTTCTTCTTTCTGAAGGACAAAGGCCGCATCATCGGCTGGATGGTCTCCTTCCTGCCGCAGGATCGCAAGTTCGCGGACACCGTCTGGCGCGACGTAGACCGCCAGGTGGCCAACTATGTACGGGGCAAGTTCTGGGAAATCCTGGTCATTTGGTCCGCCAGCTTTGTGACTTTTTCGCTGTTCGAGTTGCAGTACGCCATGCTGCTCGGGGTGCTGGTGGGGCTGTCGGTGATCATCCCCTATATCGGGGCTGCGGTGGTCACCTTCCCGGTGCTGCTGATCGGCTGGTTCCAGTGGGGCTGGGGGGCGGATTTCGTGTGGTTGGCGGTGGCCTATTTCGTGATTCAGGCCTTGGACGGCAATGTGCTAGTGCCGCTGTTGTTTTCGGAGGTGGTGAACCTGCACCCGGTGGCCATCATCGTGGCTATTTTGGTGTTCGGCGGCTTTTGGGGCTTTTGGGGGGTGTTTTTCGCCATCCCGCTGGCGACCCTGGTGCAGGCGATTCTGAACGCCTGGCCGGGGCGCGGGGGCCGCGAAACGACACCGAAAACCGAAAAGGCCTAGCCCGCCCCGCGCACCAATAACGGAAACAACGGCTCTCAGGAACGCAGAGGGCGCAGAGGAACGCAGCGGAATTCTTGCTTGCTGGTGTTGCGCTCCAGCCTGGCCGAGCCGCCTGGAGTACCGCCCTCGGGCTGTGCGGGTTTCCGGTTACGCGTCTTGGCCAAGGCGTGTCCGCGCCGAGCCCGCAGTCATGCAGGGGGTGGGCTAGCGAAGTGTATTCGTCACTGCAGCGGCGGATGCCGGGTGCGGCGCTAATCCTTTCAATCGAAACGCCTCTCTGCGCCCTCTATGGTTCTCCGCGTGCTCTGCGTTCCGCGAGCGCCTCGGTTGTTTCCGACACTTAGGCGAGGCTGTACTAGTCGCGCCCCCCAAGGCGTGCCGGGTTCCGCCTGTAGCGAAGTGGGTATTCGCGCCCATTTGCGGTTCAATAGCCCGCTTCGCCTCGGTCTTGCGCCCGGCCAAGCGATGCGACTCGTTCCTCGACACTCCCTTCCCTAGCACGAGTCGATCGGCAACGAAGGCTGTCTCGCCAAGACGCAAAGGGCGCTAGAAAAAAACCCTTTCTTCTCTGCGCCCTCTGCGGTTCTCCGCGTGCTCTGCGTTCCGCGAGCGCCTGGGTTGTTTCCGACACTTAGGCGCAGGCGTACTCGCCGCCTGGAGCGCAGCCCTTGGGCTTGCGCGTGTTTCTGTCACTTCGGCGCGGTTGCGCCTTCGTCCTTGGCCCCGGTGTTCAGCCCGAAGGGCAGATAGGCCGGACACAGGCCGATAGCGGCGGTGGCTAGCGGCACGATGCCTACAGCGCCCCACCAGTTTTGCGCCCAAACGCCCCAGCCGATAATCACCAGGCCCAATACGGCACGAATCACCCGGTCGATGGTTCCGACATTCTGCTTCATCACAAATCCCCTTAAAATAGAGTTGACCCGACGCCGAACCGGAGGCCCGCACGCCAAACTACAATAGAGTGTAGTCGTCTTGGCAGGAATATTCAGTGATTTTTGTCAGTTGCCGCCCCCGCGGCCAGGCGCTGCAACGCCTCGACATGCTGCTCGAACACCGCCCGGTCCGGGGTGCGCACGGTCGCATGGCCGACCTTGCGCCCCGGGCGCGGGGCCTTGTCGTAGGCGTGCAGGTGGGCCTGGGGGAGTTTCAGCACCTCGGCCGCGGGCGGCAGGGCGCCGATGAAGTTCACCATGGCGGCGTGTTCCACCGCCTCGGTACGACCCAATGGAAGGCCGAGGATGGCGCGCAGGTGGTTCTCGAACTGGCTGGTCTCGGCCCCTTCGATGGTCCAGTGGCCGGAGTTATGCACCCGAGGGGCGAATTCGTTGGCCAGGAGGCGCTCGCCCTGCTGAAACAGCTCCAATGCCAGCACCCCGACATAGTCCAAATGCCCCAGTAAGCGGGTCGCATAGCCCCGAGCCAGGCCTTGCAGCGGCTCGTCGGGGCGGCTCACCGCCAGGCGCAGGATGCCGTCGCGATGGGTGTTTTCGGACAGCGGATAACAGCGGACCTCGCCGTCGCGGGCGCGCACCGCGATTACCGACAGCTCGCGTTCGAAGGGCACCAGGGCCTCCACGATGGCCGGCACGCCGCCGATTGCGGCCCAGGCCTCGGCCAGGTCTTGCCCCTCTCGCAGCATCACCTGCCCTTTGCCGTCGTAGCCTTGGGTGCGGGTCTTCAGCAACGCCGGCCGGCCGAGCTGTTTCACCGCCAACGCCAACGCCTGCGGGGTGCTGACCGGCAGGAATTCGGCGGTGTCGATCCCAAGCTCGCGAAATAGGCGTTTTTCGAACAGGCGGTCCTGGCCGGCCTCCAGCGCCCGCGGGGCCGGATAGATGTTGGCGTGCTCGGCGAGGTAGGCCACGCAGCGGGCCGGCACGTTCTCGAATTCATAGGTGACGACGTCCGAGCCCTCGGCCAGCGCCAACAGCTTGGCTTCGTCATCGAAGGGGCCTTGAATCTGCTGCGCCACGCCGCGCGAGCAGGCGGTTGGAGAGGGATCGAGAAAGCGGAAATGCAGGCCCAACGGATGACCGGCCAAGGCCAGCATGCGGGCCAACTGACCGCCGCCGAGGATGCCGACGATCACGCCCCCGGCTCCCGCGGGTCCGGGTGCGCCAGCACGGTTTCGGTCTGGCGCGCCCGATACTGTTCATAGGCGGTGCGGAATTCGGGGTGCTTGGCCCCCAGCATGGCGGCCGCCAGCAGGGCGGCGTTCACCGCCCCGGCGCGACCGATGGCCAGGGTCCCCACCGGCACCCCGGCGGGCATTTGCGCGATCGAGAGCAACGAATCCATGCCGTTCAAGGCCTTGGACTGCACCGGCACGCCCAACACCGGCAACGGTGTCTTGGCCGCCACCATGCCGGGCAGGTGGGCGGCCCCGCCGGCCCCGGCGATAATCACCTCCAAGCCGCGTGCGGCGGCGCGGGCCGCATAGTCGAACAGCTTGTCCGGGGTGCGATGGGCCGACACCACCTCCACCTCGTGGGGCACGCCCAACTGTTCCAGGGTCTTCGCCGCATGCTCCATGGTCTCCCAGTCGGACCGAGAGCCCATGATGATGCCCGCCAATGGTTTCATATCGTGTCTACCTCGCCCCGCCGGATGCGCTCCCCGCATCAAACGAGGGGCGGCGACAGGGGTTGTTGGCGACCCGCCGTGCGGGCCGGGGCGCCGAGAAAAAGCAGACATGATCCAAAACCGCACCCGCGGTGTCAACAACTTGAAGGACGATGCCAATCAAGACGCATGGCCGGGGCGCCGGGGGCGGCCCTGAAATCGTCGCAAACCCAAAGCCCCGGCACGGCGGCCAACCGCCCATCGAGATAGATCAAGGGCCAAATAGGCCGCAGCCAAGGCGGGACGCCGGCCTCTTGGAACAGCCGTTTAAGATCCCGCCGGGAACGCTTGGGGGCCGGCCGGCAGCGCTCGCCGCCGCGCCGAAAGGCCACCTCCGCCGGCCCCTGCCGCCAGGCCTGCGCGCAAACCCCTAAGGGCGCGGGGGCGGCGGCCAGGCTGCCGAGCCCGAGGGGCAAATCCAGGACCTCGCCTAGGCTCCATTCTATGATGCGGCCGGCATCCGCGGTCGGCAAGGCCGGCATCAGGTAGAGCAGACCGCGGTAGCGCCGGGCCTCGGCGCCGGGCCAGCGAATCGCCGGCGAACGCTCGGCGGCAGCGGACAAGGCTTGTTGCAGCACCTCTTGCAGGCGACCGGCGTTCGGCAACGGCAGACCGCGCCGCCCAATCCAGGCCCGCAACAGGGCTTTCTGCTGCGCCGGCGAGCGCGCGCGCAGGGCCGCCAGGTCCAGCGCCGGCTCGCCCTGAAACCCCGCCGTCAGCACCGCGCCCAGGTCTTGCGCCGCGCACTCCTCCAGCAGCCCTTGGGCCTCGGCACAGTGGGCGGCGCTGCGGCTTAAGGTTTGGTCCAGGCCCGGCCAGCGAGACTTTAACAGCGGCATCACCTGCAGACGCAGGAAGTTGCGGTCGAAACGCGGGTCGGCGTTACTCGGATCCTCGCACCAACTGAGGCCCTGCGCCTCGGCATACCGCCGAATCGCCTCCCGGCTGGCGCCGAGCAGCGGCCGGGCCAGCCACCCCGGGCCGAAGCCGATGCATTCGGGCATGGCGGCGAGCCCGGCGGGGCCGCTGCCGCGCAGCAATTGCAGCAACACGGTTTCCGCCTGGTCGTCGCGGTGCTGGGCGGTGAGCAGCATATCTTCGCACCCCATGCGGGCCTTGAGGGCCGCATAACGGGCCGTGCGGGCGGCGGCCTCAAGGCTCTCGCCGGGGGCGGGCGGCAGCGTGAGGGGAATGCCTTCGAAGGCGATGGCGCGCGCGGCGCAAAAGGCGGCGCAGTGCGCCCCCCAGGCCGCGGAATCCGGATGCAGCCCATGGTCGATATGCAGCGCCTTCAGACGGATTGAGCGGCTTGCGCTCAGCCGCCAGAGGGCGTGCAGTAGGGCCGCGGAGTCCAGGCCGCCGCTAAAGGCGACCAGGTATCTCCGCGGCAAGGGCAGGCGTTGCAGGGTCTGAAGCAGGCCCGCGGCGATTTCGCCCAAGCGGGCGTCTACTCGTTGAATTCGCCGTAGGCCATCAGGCGCTGGTAGCGCTGTTCCAGCAACGCCTCCTGCGGCAAGGCCTCCAGCTCTTCGAGGTTGCGCAGCAGGGCCTTCTTCAGGCTGGCGGCCATTAGGTCCAAATCCCGATGGGCGCCGCCTAGGGGCTCTTCCACGATTTCGTCCACCAGCCCAAACTCCAACAGGCGTTCGGAGGTGATGCCCATGGCCTCGGCGGCCAACGGGGCCTTTTCCGCACTCTTCCACAGGATCGAGGCGCAACCCTCGGGGGAGATCACCGAATAGGTGCTGTATTGCAGCATCAACAGCCGATCGCCCACGCCGATGGCCAAGGCCCCGCCGGAGCCGCCCTCGCCCACCACGGTACACAGCACCGGCGTCTGCAAGCCGGACATCACCTTCAGGTTGCGGGCGATGGCCTCGCTTTGGCCGCGCTCCTCGGCCCCCACGCCGGGGTAGGCCCCCGGGGTGTCGATGAAGGTGAGCAGCGGCATCTTGAAGCGCTCGGCCATGGTCATCAGGCGCATGGCCTTGCGGTAGCCCTCGGGGCGCGGCATGCCGAAGTTGCGGAAGATTTTGTCCTTGGTGTCACGCCCCTTTTGCTGCCCGATCAGCATCACCGGGCGGCCCTCAAAACGCGCCACGCCGCCGATGATGGCGCGATCGTCGGCAAAGGCGCGGTCGCCGTGCAGCTCTTCAAAATCATCGAAAATGCGTTCGATATAGTCCAGCATATAGGGCCGCAGCGGGTGCCGCGCCAACTGGGCCACCTGCCAGGGTTTGAGGCTGGAGAAGATGGATTCGGTCAGCGAACGGCTCTTGTTCTCCAGCCGAGTGATCTCGTCCTGGATGTTGATTTCGTTGTCGTCGCCCACCAGGCGCAACTCTTCGATCTTGGCCTTGAGTTCGGCGATGGGTTGTTCGAAATCGAGAAAATTCAGATTCATGACGCAGTTCCGGTAAGTTGCCGCTAAAAATCAGTAAGATGATAATGATTCAGCGCCCTCGCGGCAAACCGTAAACCAACGATTGGAGAAAATCATGACCAGCCACATCCCGATTCAAGCAGAAGACACCTTCGGCGCGGAGGACTATGTACGCATGGAGAACCTGCTGCTCGACCGCGAAACGCCCAAGGCGCAGTTGGAAGAGATCTGCATGACGCTGGCCCACACCCCGACGGCCGAGGCCCAGGAGCTGCTGGGGCGCTTTCGCAACTCCGCCCGCGCCACGGAGGTCACTTGGCTCGAACCCGCCATCGAAGAGGGGCAAATGCACTACCTGGAACCGCGCAACGAGCAGGAAGAGCGGGAGTTCCTGGCGCTGAAGGTGATTGAGGACATCGAGGACCGAATCCTGGACCTGGACATGGACCTCTCCCGCCACCGCCTGCGGCGGGATAAGGCCGAAATCGAGCTGGAGGCGATTCGCTCCCTGATCGCGGACGGCGAGTTCGAGGAAGGCGCCGACCTCCCCCTCGTGGACGCCATGCGGACCCATCAGGCCCGCTTCGATGAACTGGATGAGGAGATCGAAACCAACGAAAAGATCATCAACCGGATCCGCGCCGCCATTCAGACCGAAAAATACCAGCAGGTGAGCCCCCTAACCATGCGCCATTGGCACCTGGACGGGGAAGGCTGACGCGGGAGGCCCGAACGCGGGCCACCCAGCCCTTGGCCTGCCTCGCGGGGCGGGGGAGCCGGCCAATCGCGATCTTTACGCTGAGCCGAGCCCCCCGCGCCCTCTGCGTACCCTGCGTTCCTAAAGGGCGTTGTCTCCGTTATGTGTGAGCAGGCGTACTAGATTTGCGCCTCGCCCGACACCGCGCCCGCGCCGAGGTCCAGCGCGTTCGCCATCCGCTGGCGCAGTTCGGACGGCCAGCGAGAGATCAACTCCTTGGGGATGCCGAGCTTGGCGTGCAGGCGATCAAAATCCTCGAAGCCGTAGGACACCATAAAGGGGTGCATGCCGGTCTGGGCGGCGGCATAGAAATCCTTGCGCTCGTCGCCGCAGGCGTAACAGCGGGCCGGATTGACGCAATAGCGCTCGCGCGCGGCCCGAAAAACGGTGGTCTTTTCCTGTTTTAACTCCACATGCACCAGGAAATCGAATCCTTCCACATCGACGCCGTTGCGCGCAAACAGGCGCTGAAGGGTCTGCTTGGGCTCGCGCGTGATGTTGCGGGTGACCATGCCCACTCGGATTGCCTGGTTTTGCACCAAATCGTTAATCAAATCGCCCATATCGTCGAACAACAACGCCTCCTCGCGGTACACCTCGGTCAGGGTGTCGATGAGCCGGTGGCGCTTCTTGCGGCCGATCTGCATGCGCAGGTTCTTGGGGAACTCCTTGACCCCGCCGAGGTACTTGAAGATGTTACGCCGCTTCTGAAAGCGATCCAGGTCGCCGATGTCCATGCCGTTGGCCAGAAAGGTCTTTTCAATGGCGCTAAAGGCGTCGATGGTGGTGCCGTCGGCATCAAGGATCACCAGCCGCGCGGCGGAGAAAGCAGGTGGGGGCGTGTTAGTCAAAGCGGTCTTCCGAAACTGAAAATGGCTTGGGCGATTGGCGGGGAATCTTATACCCGGATTGCGCCGGCTTTGGGTTCGCCAACCAGGCCCGGCAAGCGGCGCATAGCGGCTATGTAACGGTTGCCGTAACGCCGTTGGCGGCCGCAAAGATCGGCAAGATGGTAGGAGAACCCCCGGAAATCGCCTTAATAACACGCCAAGGTGACAAGCCGGTGAAACGCCTGCAGGCGGGCCTTCGGCCATAAAAAAAGCCGGCGTTAAGGCCGGCTTTTTTGATTGGTCGGAGCGAGAGGATTCGAACCTCCGACCCCCACAACCCCATTGTGGTGCGCTACCAAGCTGCGCTACGCTCCGATTTTTGTCGCCGTGGGCGCAAACCCTGCGGCGAGCAAGCGCGCATACTAGACGTATGCGAGGCCCTTGTCAAATCCCGCTGGGGCGATCAGCGCTTGAGCAGTTGCAGCACTTCTTCCAGCTCCACCCGCAGTTGGCGGATGATTTGCTGGCTGCGCTGGCTGTCTTCCTTGCTTTTTTCGCCCGAGAGCTGCTGACGGGCGCCGCCGATGGTGAAGCCCTGCTCGTAGAGCAGGCTCCGAATTTGGCGGATCATCAGTACGTCTTGGCGCTGATAGTAACGCCGGTTGCCCCGGCGCTTGACCGGTTTCAGTTGCGGAAACTCCTGCTCCCAGTAGCGCAGGACATGGGGTTTCACCCCGCACAGTTCGCTCACTTCGCCGATGGTGAAGTAGCGCTTACCCGGAATCGCCGGCAGTTCGGCGGTGGTGTTATTCGCTTCCAGCATATGCCTCTACCCGTGCCTTGAGTTTCTGTCCGGGTCGAAAGGTGACGACCCGTCGTGCGGAAATGGGGATTTCTTCCCCGGTCTTGGGATTGCGCCCCGGTCGCTGCTTCTTCTCGCGCAGGTCGAAGTTGCCGAAACCGGAGAGCTTGACCTGGGCGCCTTCTTCCAGGGAGTGACGAACCTGCTCGAAGAACAGCTCCACCATCTCCTTGGCCTCCCGCTTGTTGAGCCCTAGGTCGTCAAAGAGCCGCTCGGCCATATCTGCTTTGGTCAATGCCATGCTCAATCTCTCAATCGCGCTTTGAATTGGTTTTGTAGTCGTTCCAACACGCCCTGCACCGCCGCCTCTACCTCTGGGTCGGTCAGCGTCCCGGAACTTTCCTGTAAAATCAATCCCAAAGCGAGGCTTTTGCGTCCTGGCTCTACGTTTCCCCCATTATAGACATCAAAAAGGCGGATGTCTTGAAGAATTTCCGGGGCGGCCTCGCGCACGCTGTCCGCCACGGCGCGCAACGGGACCTCTTCGGCCACCACCAGCGCCAGATCCCGGCGAATGGCGGGGAACCGCGACAGCGGCCGAAAGGCCGGGACTGCGCCGGCACTCAGGCCATCCAACCTCAGCTCGAACAGGTAGAGGTTCTGGCCCAGGTCGAGCTTGGCGGCCGATTCCGGGTGCAGCATGCCGAGCCAGCCGACGGTCTCGCCGGCGCGCTGGATGCGCGCCGACTGCCCCGGGTGCAGACTGGGATGCGCCTCAGAGCTAAAGATAAATTCCTCGGCGTCCCCGGTCAATGCCAAGATGGCCTCAACATCCGCTTTAACGTCGAAAAAATCGACCCCGCGCCCAGGCAAGCCCCACTGCTCGGGGGCCGCCGGACCCGTCGCCATGCCCGCCAGCATGCGCTCCTGCACCAGGCCTTGCGCCCCTTGCACAAAGCTCAGGCCGGACTCGAACAGGCGCACCCGCGGCTGCTGGCGGGCGAGGTTGTGGCGGGCGGCCTGAATCAGGCCGGGCCAGAGGCTGGTGCGCATCACCGCCATGTCCGCGGAGATGGGGTTCGCCAGCGGCACGGGTTGTTGGTCGGGGTGCAGGATCTTCTGCACCTCGGGGCTCACGAAGCTGTAGGTGACGGCCTCGTAGTAATCCCGATCCACCAGCGCCAGGCGCGCCTTGGAGAGGCTGAAGGCGGTCTCGGGCAGGGGGTCCATGGCGGTGCTGGAGTAGCCATGCAGGGCCGGGATGTTGTCGTAGCCGTGGATGCGGCCGATCTCTTCGATCAGGTCCACCTCGATATTGATATCGAAGCGGGACGAAGGGGCCTGCACCAGCCAGCCGTCGGTCTGGCCCTCCACGCGCATGCCGAGGCGTTGCAGGATATCCATGATATCCGCGTCCGCCAGCTCAATGCCCAGGACCTTGCGCACCCGCTCCCGCCGCAGGCGGATCTGCGGCCGCGGCGCGATGCGGTCTTCGAAGGCGACCTCCGCCACCGGACCCGGCTCGCCGCCCGCCAGATCGAGCAGCAGGCGGGTGGCGCGCTCCAAGGCCGGAAGCTGCAACTGCGGGTCCACCCCGCGCTCGAAGCGGTGGGAGGAGTCGGTGTGCAACCCGTAGCTGCGGGCCTTGCCGCTGGCGTGCGCGGGGGCGAAGAAGGCGCTTTCGAGCAGGATTGCGCGGGTCGCGCCGGAGACGCCCGAGTCCTCGCCGCCCATGATGCCGGCCAGCGCCCGGGGGCGGCTGGCGTCGGCAATCACCAGGGTGTCGTCGCGCAGCTCCAGCTGCTGGCCGTCCAGCAGGGTGATCGGCTCCCCCGAGGCGGCCAGGCGCACCCGAATCTCGGTATCCAGCGTGGCCAGATCGAAGGCGTGCATGGGCTGCCCCAGCTCCAGCAGCACATAGTTGGTGACGTCCACCACCGGCCCCAGGCTGCGCAGGCCGCTGCGGCGCAGTCGCTCCTGCATCCACAGCGGCGTGGCGGCTTGCGGATCGATGCCGCGAATCACCCGGCAGGCATAGCGGGGGCAGTAATCGGGGGCCTCCACCTGCACCGCAAGGCGATCCTCAATGGTCGGGGTCACCGGCTCGATCGGCGGCACGGTCACCGGCGTGCGATGGATCACCCCCACCTCGCGGGCGATGCCGGCCAGGCCCAGGCAATCGCTGCGATTGGGGGTCAGGTCCACCTCGATGGCGTGGTCGTCCAGCTGCAGGTAGTCGCGCAAGGCCCCGCCCAGCGGCGCGTCCGCGGGCAGCCCCAGGATGCCCTCGGAGGACTCGGCCAGCCCTAGCTCCGAGGCGGAGCAGATCATGCCCCGGGACTCCAGGCCCCGCAGCTTGGCCTTTTTGATCTTAAAGCCCTCGCCCAGCACCGCGCCCACCAGGGCCACCGGGACCTTCATGCCCGCCGCCACATTGGGGGCCCCGCAAACGATCTGCAACGCCTCGCCGGCGCCCACGTCCACTTGGCAGACGTTGAGCTTATCCGCGTCCGGGTGGCGTTCGCAGGCCTGCACCTGGCCCACCACCACCGTATCGAAGGACCCCGCCACCGGCGTCACTGCGTCCACCTCCAGCCCGGCCATGCTCAGGCTGTGGGACAATTCGTCGGTGGATACCGCGGGGTTCACCCACTCTCGCAACCAGGCTTCACTGAATCTCATAGGTCATATTCCAATCACTGTCCGATAGGGCCCGCCCGAGGCCCGGGATCTGTTCAAGGCGGTTTGGGAACGCAGAGGTCGCAGAGGACCGCAGAGCGCGCCGATGTGTATAGGGCCTTGTGTTTTCACTACAGGGTGCGTTAGCCCCGCCCCTCTATTGCCCCGCGACCGGTGCGTTACGGCGCGTGTTCAGCCACAGGGCAATGGCCAATATCGTCCAGGCGCGCCTAACGCACCCTACAAACTGCATCAAGGCCACCCCGGCCCGCCTAAAGGCTCAGCCGCCAAAACCCTCCGCGCTCTCTGCGCCTCCTCTGCGCGCTCTGCGTTCCCGATTAAGCGAACTGCCGCAAAAATCGCAGGTCGTTTTCGAAGAAGATGCGCAGGTCGTCCACGCCGTAGCGCAGCATGGCCAGGCGCTCCACGCCCATGCCGAAGGCGAAGCCGGTATAGCGCTCGGAGTCGATGCCCACATGGCGCAGCACCTCGGGGTGGATCATGCCGCAGCCGAGCACCTCCAGCCAGCCGGAGTGGCCGCACACGCGGCAGCCGGCGCCGTCGCACATCACGCACTGAATATCCGCCTCCGCCGAGGGCTCGGTGAAGGGGAAGTAGGACGGGCGAAAGCGTAGCTTTAGGTCGCGCTCGAAGAAGCGGGTCAGGAAGTCGTAGAGCACGCCCTTGAGGTGGGCGAAGGACACGTCCTCATCCACCAAAAAGCCTTCCACTTGGTGGAACATGGGGGTGTGGGTCAGGTCCGAGTCACAGCGGTAGACCCGTCCCGGGGCAATGATCTTCAGCGGGGGCTCGGCGTTTTCCATCACCCGGATCTGCACCGGCGAGGTGTGGGTGCGCAACAATCGGTGCTGGTCGATGTAGAAGGTGTCATGCATAGCCCGGGCCGGGTGATGCTCGGGGATGTTGAGGGCCTCGAAGTTGTGGTAGTCGTCCTCGATCTCGGGGCCTTCGGCGACCCGAAAGCCGGCGTTGACGAATAGGCTGTCGATGCGCTCCAGGGTGCGGGTCACCGGGTGCAGGCCGCCGCGCCCCAGGCCGCGGCCCGGCAGGCTGACGTCCACCCGCTCGGCCGCCAGGCGCTGCGCCAGGGCGGCCTGCTCCAGGCCGGCCTTGCGCGCCTGGATCTCGCCCTCCAGCGCCCGCTTGGCCTGGTTGATGGCCTGCCCGGCCTGGGGGCGCTCTTCCTTGGGCAGCTTGCCGAGCTGCTTGAGCTGGGCGGTGAGCAGACCGCTCTTGCCCAAATACTGCACCCGCACCTGGTCCAGCCCCGGCAGGTCGGCGGCGGCGGCGATGGCCGAACGGGCCTCCTTGATGAGGCCGTCGATATCGAGTTGGGATTCGGCTTCCATTTTGAAGGATCCTCGATTTCAAACAAAAAGGGGGAAAGACCATAAGGCCTTTCCCCCTGGAAACGGCTTTTCAATCCTGCCGCAAGCCCTTTCGACCCCGCGGCATGACAAAGCGATTAGCTGGGGAGACTGGCCTTGGCCTGTTCCGCCAGCGCGCTAAAAGCGGCCTTGTCGTGAATGGCCAGGTCGGCGAGCATCTTGCGATCCACCTCCACCCCGGCCTTCTTGAGTCCGTCGATCATGCGGCTGTAAGACAGCCCGTTGTCCCGCGCACCGGCGTTGATACGGGCGATCCACAGCGCGCGAAACTGGCGTTTTTTCTGCCGGCGGTCGCGATAGGCGTATTGCCCGGCCTTGATCACCGCTTGTTTGGCGACGCGATAGACCTTGCTGCGGGCGCCGTAATAACCCTTGGCTTCCTTGAGGATCTTTTTGTGTCTGGCGTGTGCGGTGACTCCGCGTTTTACTCGTGGCATCTCTCAGTCCTCCGGCTTAGCAATAGGGCATCATGCGGCGAGCGGCGGCCACATCGGCAGCGGCCAGCTCGGTGGGCGCGCGCAGGTGGCGCTTCCGCTTGGTGCTTTTCTTGGTCAGGATGTGCCGGCGGTGGGACTGATTACGCTTAAACCCGCCGGAACCGGTGGGCTTGAACCGCTTGGCAGCGCCGCGGTTGGTTTTCATCTTGGGCATTGGGATTCACTCCGCATTGGGGCGCACCGGATCACGGCCGCCGATTTTTCAAGTCTTCTTGGGGCGCAGCACCATGACCATTTGACGGCCCTCCATTTGCGGCTTCTGCTCGCATTCAGAGAGTTCCGCCAACTCGCGCTCCACACGCTCCAGCAGCTCTAGCCCGAGTTCCCGATGGGCGTGCTCACGGCCGCGGAACCGCATGGTGACCTTGGTCTTGTCCCCTTCGTTTAGGAAACGTATCAGGTTGCGCAGTTTTACCTGATAATCCCCCTCGCCCGTCCCTGGTCGAAACTTCACCTCTTTGATCTGAACCTGCTTCTGCTTCTTCTGGGTGGCCTGCTTCTTCTGCTCGAAGACGTGCTTGCCGTAGTCCATGATCCGACAGACCGGCGGCTCGGCATTGGGCACGATTTCCACCAAGTCCAGATCATCGGCAGCGGCCTTTTCCAGCGCCTCTTCCAAAGGGACGATTCCAACCTGATCGCCGTTTTGAGCAATTAACCGCACTTCTTTAGCGGTGATGTCCTCATTCCGGCGATTCTGTTTTTTCGCAGCGATAGTTCAGTTCCTCCAAGCGATGAAGATCGTCTCAGCGGCGCCGCACCCGCCAAACGGCGGGGTGCGGAACGCCGCAAGGCGCCCGGCGAGGGGCGCCCGCATGATTACGGCTATTTTCGCTGCCTCACCTGCTCCTGAAGCAGCGCCACGAATTCGGCCACCGGCAGGCTCCCCAGGTCCTCGCCCTTGCGGGTGCGCACGGCCACCGTTTCTTGTTCCATCTCGCGGTCCCCGATCACCAGCAGATAGGGGATGCGTGACAGCGTATGTTCGCGGATTTTAAAGCCGATCTTTTCGTTTCTCAAGTCCGTATCCACGCGCAGACCCTGATCGGCGAGTTGTTTAGCCACTTTTTCCACGAATCCGAGCTGTCGATCGGTGATATTCATCACCATCGCCTGGGTGGGCGAGAGCCAAGCCGGCAGCAGGCCCGCGTAGTGCTCGATCAGGATGCCGATGAAGCGCTCCAGCGAGCCGAGGATGGCCCGATGCAGCATCACCGGCACATGCTTGGCGTTGTCCTCGGCCACATACTGGGCGCCCAGGCGCTCGGGCATGGAGAAGTCGAGCTGAATGGTGCCGAGCTGCCACACCCGGTTCAGGCAGTCTCTGAGCGAGAATTCGATCTTGGGGCCGTAAAAGGCCCCCTCGCCCGGCTGCAGGTCCCATTCCAGGTGTTTGTGGTTGAGCGCGTCTTCCAGCGACTTTTCCGCCTTGTCCCACAGCTCGTCCGCGCCCACGCGCTGTTGCGGACGGGTGGAGAGCTTGATCAGCACCTCGTCGAAGCCGAAGTCGCGATAGACCTCAAACAGCAGATCGATGAAGTCCGAGACCTCCGAGAGGATTTGGTCCTCGGTGCAGAAGATATGGGCGTCGTCCTGCACGAAGTTGCGCACCCGCATCAGGCCGTGCAGGGTGCCGGAGGGCTCGTTGCGGTGGCAGGAGCCGAACTCGGCCAGGCGCAGCGGCAGGTCGCGGTAGCTGCGCAGGCCGTGGTTGTAGATCTGCACATGGGCCGGGCAGTTCATAGGCTTAATCACGAATTCGCGGTCTTCCGACAGGGTCGTGAACATGTCGTCGCGGAACTTCTCCCAGTGGCCGGACTTTTCCCACAGGCTGCGATCGATCACCTGCGGCGTATGCACCTCCTGGTAGCCGTTTTGGCGCAGCTTGTTGCGGATGTAGTCCTGAATCAGCACATAGATGCGCCAGCCGTTGTCGTGCCAGAACACCATGCCCGGGGCCTCTTCCTGGGTATGGAACAGGTCCAGGTTCTTGCCGATTTTGCGGTGGTCGCGCTTTTCGGCCTCTTCCAGGCGGTGCAGGTGCTGCTTGAGCTGCTTCTTGTCCGGCCAGGCGGTGCCGTAGATGCGTTGCAGCATCGCGTTATTGGAGTCGCCGCGCCAGTAGGCCCCGGCCACCTTCATCAGCTTGAAGGCCTTGAGCTTGCCGGTGCTGGGCACATGGGGGCCGCGGCAGAGGTCGGTGAACGCGCCCTGGCTGTAGAGCGACAGGTCCTGACCGGCCGGGATGTCGCGAATGATCTCGGCCTTGTATTTTTCGCCGATGCCCTCGAAATAGGCCACCGCCTGGTCCCGCGGCATCACCTGGCGCTCGACCTTGTAGTCCGCCTTGGCCAACTCGGCCATCTTGGTTTCGATGGCCTTCAGGTCTTCGGTGGTGAAGGGGCGCTGGTAGGCGAAGTCGTAGTAAAAGCCATCCTCCACCGTGGGGCCGATGGTGACCTGGGCCTCGGGGAACAGCGCCTTCACCGCCTGGGCCAGCAGGTGGGCGGCGGAGTGGCGAATCACCTCCAGGCCGGCCTCGTCGCGCTCGGTGATAATCGCCAGGTCGCTGTCCTGCTCCAGCACCGCGGAGGTGTCCAACAGCCGATCGCCGATGCGACCGGCCAACGCGGCCTTGGCTAGGCCGGGGCCGATGGCGCGCGCCGCCTCTTCGATGGAGACGGGGTGGTCGAAGCTCCGCTGGGAGCCGTCCGGGAGGGTGATGACTGGCATGCTATGGTTCCGTGGTTCAGTGGTGATCGGTACGCGGGATCACTTGATCGGTGAGTCCTGGCCCAAAAATCAGTGCTTGACCTCGCCGCCCTGGCCCTCGTTCGCGGCCGCTTCGGCCTCGGCCCTACGCCCGGCCTGGACCTCCATTAAGCGCATCGCGAAGGCCTGGGTGACCTTGTTGACCCCCGACTCGGTGAGACCGCCCTGATTGCTCCCCACCGCGGCGTAAGTGGCGTAGGCCCCGCAGGCGGTCATTAGCGCATTGGCGACCACCTGCACGTCCTGCCCCTCGGCCTGCATGTTGTTGGCCAGGTTGATAAAGCGATTGACCAATCGCTTATACTTTTTGGCGTCCGCTTGCTTGCTCATGGGGCGATATTCGTTCCCAGGTCGGAAAATGAAAAAGGCCCCTGCATCGCCGCGGGGCCTTTGGATTTGGTAGGCGCGATTGGACTCGAACCAACGACCCCCACCATGTCAAGGTGGTGCTCTAACCAGCTGAGCTACGCGCCTGTCGAAAGAAGCGGGATGATACCCACTCGCCGCGGCCGGCGCAACCCCTAATCCGCTATCGGCCGCAGCATTTTTTGTATTTCTTGCCGCTGCCGCAGGGGCAGGGGTCGTTGCGGCCCACTTTTTGCGCGTGGCGCACCGTCTCGGGCTTGGGGGTCTGGCCGTCGGCGTAGTACCAGCGGCCATCGTCGCCCCGCGTGAAACGGGCCAGCTCGTGGTGGCGACGAACCACGCCATCCTCCTTAAAGGCGGCAATGAACTCCACCACGCCTTCCTCGGCGTCAGGCCCGCCGTTCTGCGTCGAGCGCACCTCCAGGCCCAGCCAAGCGGCGTTTTCGGCCCAACGACGGGTGGCGGCCTCGTCGTAATCCGCGCGACTCTGCGGGTGCAGGGTCTTCCCCAAATAGGCGATGGCGCCCTCTACATAGGCGCTGTAGCGGGAGCGCATCAGGGCCTCGGCGGTCTCGGGCCAGCGCTCTGCGGCGAGGTAGGGGCCGCAGCAGGCCTGTAGATCCCGCCCGGAACCGCAGGGACAATCAGTCATAGTTGAAACTCTCTCGACGAATTCGGATCAAATCCACGGAGTCGGGAAACTAGCACGCCGGGCCTGCGGGCTCCAAGCGCTATTTCCGCACCGGGGTCGCGTTGATTTTCGGCCAAACCCCGCAATATTGATATTTCAAGCGGTTGAGGTAGTATGCCTACCTATCGGCCCCTCGCTCGCAGCGCGATTGAGGGTCCCCGCTCACAAGCTCGCCCGGAACCAGGAGAACAATCGATGAATCAATACGACAATGTGATGCCCCATCAAGCGGTCAAAAGCGCCGTTTCCGTCAACAAGGTGATCAAGAACACCTACCTGCTGCTCTCCGCGACGCTGATCTTCAGCGCCGTGATGGCCGCGGTATCCATGGTCCTGAAGGTGCCGCCGCTGATGCACCTGTTATCCCTCGGCGGCGCCATCGTGCTGATGTGGTTCGTACTGCCGAAGACCGCCGACTCCGCCACCGGCCTGTGGGTGGTGTTCGGCATCACCGGCCTGATGGGCTTCGGGCTGGGGCCGATTCTGTCCATGTACGCCTCCCTGCCCAAGGGGCCGGAAATCATCGCCACCGCCTTCGGCGGCACCGGCGTGATCTTCCTCGGCCTTTCGGGCTATGCCCTGACCACGCGCAAGGATTTTAGCTTCATGGGCGGCTTTCTGATGGCCGGCCTGATCCTGGCCATCGTCGCCTCGCTGGCCAACATCTTCCTGGCCATGCCGGCGCTGTCGCTGGCGGTGTCCGCGGTGGTGATGCTGGTGATGAGCGGCTTCATCCTCTACGACACCAGCCGCATGATCCACGACCCCAGCGCCAACTACATCATGATGACGGTCAGCCTGTACCTGAGCATCTACAACCTGTTTCTCAGCCTGCTGCAGATCCTTGGCATCCTCGGCGGCGACGAGTGATCGCCAGCGCCTTACGAGCCTAAGACCCCCTGAGCCCCGGCCCTGCCGGGGCTTGGCTTTTGTGGAGGACCGAAGATGGATTGGATGAAAATCGGCACGGCCATTCTGCTGATCATGATGCTGGTCTATTTGATCCCGCGGGCCAAGATCATGATGCAGCAGACCCGCAAGGCCGAGCCCGGCGAATGGATGGGCGTGGTGCTGCCGCTGGCCGCAGTGGCGGGCTTCGTGGCGTTATTGGTGATGATCATTTGAGCCGGGCGGGTGGCGGGCGAGGATCGGAAACCACGGCGCCTCCAAAGGCATAGCGGAGGCCGCCGCGGGAGCGGATTGCAGCCGCGTTGATAGCGGCGGGCCGCCGTGGGAGCGGATTGCATCCGCGATGATAGCGGCGAGCCGCCGCGGGAGCGGATTGCAGCCGCGTTGATAGCGGCGGGCCGCCGTGGGAGCGGATTGCATCCGCGATGATAGCGGCGAGCCGCCGTGGGAGCGGATTGCATCCGCGATGATAGCGGCGGGCCGCGTGCGGGCGTGAGGATCAAGCCGCTATCGCGGTTTAACACCGCTCCTGCGAACCAGGCATGGATTGCCTCTTTGCTTCCGCTACCCAGGCGCGGCCGTACTCGGTTAAATGGCGTCCCCTAGGGGAGTCGAACCCCTGTCGCCGCCGTGAAAGGGCGGTGTCCTAGGCCTCTAGACGAAGGGGACGAACCTTCTTCGGTCGCGCCCCGAGGCGCGGTCGCGGTTTGGTGGAGCCAGGCGGGATCGAACCGCCGACCTCAACACTGCCAGTGTTGCGCTCTCCCAGCTGAGCTATGGCCCCGTTTAAAGCAAGAGACCCACGATCCGTGGGCCTCGAATTGGCGTCCCCTAGGGGAGTCGAACCCCTGTCGCCGCCGTGAAAGGGCGGTGTCCTAGGCCTCTAGACGAAGGGGACGAGCCTTCTTCGGTCGCGCCTCAAGGCGCGGTCGCGATTTGGTGGAGCCAGGCGGGATCGAACCGCCGACCTCAACACTGCCAGTGTTGCGCTCTCCCAGCTGAGCTATGGCCCCGTGAAACGAGACGCGCATTATAGGGATCCGCGCGACGCCTGTCCAGTGCTTTTTTCCACCTTTGCGCCCGCTGTCTCGCGGTTGCGCCTTTGCAACGAAATTCGGGTCGAGTCGGTTGCGTCCCGCCTCGCTGCCGGCACAGGCCCCCGTCAGTGTAAGGTGCAGGCCATGCCTGGGTCGAAGGCGCGCACGATGTGCTGCACGCCACCGGGTCCGCCCCCTCCAGGCAGGGCGGATCCAGCCGCCGCTCACCGCACAGCACCGACTCCATCGGCCCATGAAACCCGGAGCCGCGGGCCTCCCTCAGCGCCAGGCGCCACAACAGCTCGATGCCGGCGGCCTCCAGCGCCGTCACAGCCCCGGCCCCTCGGCGCCCAGTGCAGACACCCTCTAGTACGGCTGCGCACAAATAACGGAAACAACGCCACTTAGGAACGCAGAGGGCTCAACACAATACGGAACTCGGCGTAATCAACCACAACGCTGGTTTGGCCGCCCGTCTGCAGCGGCATTTTGAACGACTGGAAAAATCCGCAAAGCTTGAAACCATCTAACCCCCCCCTGGGTGGGCTACCGAAGACGCATGAGCCTATTTCGGCTGCGCCTAAGCATCGGAAACAACCCAGGCGCTCTCGGAACGCAGAACACGCGCAGAACCGCAGAGGGCGCGGAGATGGGTTCGATTTCATGCTCGTTCCCAAGGTCTCCTAGCAGCGGAAGACCAGCGGATGACCCCGGAACAGCGCCATCCACCGCTGCGCCACCTCCTCATCCGTCAACCCCAACGCCTTCCCCTCGTTGATCCGCAGCAGCAAATGATAATGCTTCGACATCACCGCATAGGCGCACACATCAATAGCCAACACCCCCGCCAACCCCGTCCACTCCGCCACCACCCAGCCCTTGCGATGCTCACAACTGGCCCCGGTCACCGCACCCTCACCACACAAAAACGCCCTGCGCCCACAGCGATTGATGGCGTGGTAATAGGGCGTTGTCTCAACACTGACCTGCTGGCGGCTGGCTCGCGTCATGGCTGGCGCCCGGGGTGGGGTTTAGGGAGGGTGTCGAATAGGGCGCAGGGGGATTTCAAAAGGGGGCTGTCCTATTGTCTGTTTTATTGTCTGGTTATTGGCGCATAACGCCAAGCTTCAGCCGCGCGCGCCTTTGGCGCGTCGGCTGGAAGCTTTTGTTAGCCGGAAATTTCCGACAATACTTCCATTAAGTTTTTGATAATTTTTGGATGCAAAATCTTGCCAGCATGATATGGTACAACAAATCGAATAGATCCTTTTTGATATATTCTATGACTCCCTTTACTTCTGACATGCAGGAAGCCTGCTTGTAGCAACTTTCTTTCTGCCTCTGCTGTCAATCTCGGGAGTTTAGGCAACATTAACCTCCAGTGATGTGGTCAAAATTTCTTTTGATAGGCATTCACTGATTTCTTCGTCTGTCATTGTTTCTAGGTAAAGCTCTATTGCCTCCTTAATGTTAATTAATACATCATCAATAGAGTCTCCTTGCGAATGACAGCCTCTCAATTCTGGACAGAACGCATAATACCCATATTCATCTTTTTCTATAACTATGTTTGCTTTCATTTTTGTTTCCTCCGGCTAACGCCTGGGCTAAGCCGCCGGTGCGGAGCGCAGCGGAGTACCGGTCGGCTTGAGCCCCTGGCTAGCTTTCTAGCCACTCATCGGTTACTGCACAGTACCTCTTCAGTAGGTCATCTCGACCACATAGCCTAGGGTCGGAAAGCAATTCGTAGGCTCTATTAAAGGCTTCGCCAATTTCTTCGCGATATAGCTCTGCACAAAAAACGGAGAAAAAATCTGTCAGGTCAACAACAGCCAGATCAAAAGAAAGGCGCTCAACAAAATCAATAAGTTTTTCTGCTGGGTATAAATCGTTATCTGTTCTAACATTAGACGCAAATATCACATATTTTGGGAGCTTTGCTTCCGAGACCTTGTGTGCGAAGTCCGTAAGCCGATTTTTCCAGTCATCACGAACTGTTACTTCATACGCTGCTACCAACTCGTAATCTCTAAATTCCTCGATATCCCCCTTTGTACAATCAAATTTATCAGAAGCATGGGGATGGTGAGTTACGACACGGTGACCAAAACGCTTTCGATGAATTTCTAAAAAAGCTGCCACGAGAAATTGCTGAATATGACCTTCCGACGGGATGGCTATTAGCTTTTGGCAGAGAAACAAACTACGCGCATACGACAGATAACTTGAGGGCAGAGGCGGAAGTGCTTTTGGAATAACCCGGGATGACTCAAGTCTCCAAGCGATGTGGTTAACGAGCGATTTTCTCTGATCCAATGTGAGCTTTTGGAGCTCGGACAGAAACCCCGAAAACCGAGAATCTTGCGATAGATCGAACTGTCTAACGGCTCCCTTCCACCCTAAGTTCTCCCCGAAAACTGTGATGTTTTTATGAAATGTAACATGCCGGAAGGTTAACTCAGCGGCTAGTAGCTTATCTCCGTATTTTCCGCGTATGCCGGTTGGAACTGCTCTGAAGTCCCAATGCTCATCAGTTACCGAATATGCCGCAAGAAATGCACAGGCAAGCCTGACACTGCCGCCATGATTGTCCACGTGCTGATCAAATATGTTTTTTACACTTGCAGGCGGTGGTGCTCCAAGCGACTCACCATCTGTCAACCTATCTACAAGGTCAATTAATAATCGTGCCGACGCTTCAACAAACTTATTTCTCACAGGTTCAGCTCGCTCTGAATTGCTTGCACACCCTGAATTTCATCTAGATACCCGGATGTAGTTGCCCCCCCGTTTAACTGAAAATATAGCGACCTTCCTAGGACGAAAGCGAGGTCAGGCGGTACCGCATCGCCAACTTGCTTGTACTGTGATGACCGCTTTCCAGCAAAATGCATTTCTCTAGGAAACGTTTGTATTAGCGCGCACTCTTCTACACTTAAACGACGCGCCCCCGGGACTTCTCCTTCCCAAGATTCACCTCCCGCACGCAAGTGAGCATGATACTTGGGAGCTATACCTTTTGTGTCAAACCAATGTGTTTTATAGCCACCAGAAGAGGCAAGAATGGTATGGCAAGGTCCATGTGGATCGAGAGGTCTACCTCCACCATTGTACACATGGCCGGCATAGGGACTTGGCCTCAGGTCGGGGTATTTAGCGAACTTGACTGGGCATTTGGGGCTTTCACCAATAGGAGTATCGCCCAATATTTTGAATGAACTTATATGTTTCTTATCAGTGCCCGGCCCGTGTGACGGGGCAGGGAATCTCAATTGAATACTTTTGGAGCCCATAATAATAAGCCGTTTTCTCTTTTGTGGGACCCCGTAATCTGCAGAGTTAAGTACCGCCCAGTTAAGTCGGTATCCGCAGTCAGACAGTTGTGCTAACACAGAATCAAAATATGGTCGCGCCTTTTTTAAGCTCAATCCAGGCACATTCTCCATTAAAAAGGCTTCTGGCTGCACTTCTTGAAGACACCGAATGAACTCAGGAATCATGTCTCGCTCGTCAGCATTTCCTTTCCTCAGTCCACCTACAGAAAAGGGTTGGCACGGAGGGCCGCCCACAACAATATCTACCTTGCCACGATATTTTTCGAATGAAATGCCGCGAACATCTTCGTTGAAATGTGTAGCTGACGGGTCATGCGCTGCATATGTTTCCATAGCATCGCGGTTCAACTCCACATTGGCCAAAACATTCAAACCTGAGCGCCGCAACCCGATAGAAAGGCCGCCTGGCCCGGAAAAAAGATCAATAACATTCATTTAGAACCTCCAAAACCCCATTATCTCGCACCCAGGTTGATCTGAAAGCGTCGCAGTAGGAACGCCGGTTACCCGGCGCCCCCTGCACAGATCCCGGCGTGCGGTTTTCCCGCACCGGGCTCCTCAGCCATACTCACTCTCGTAGAGGGAACAAGTTCCCCGTGGATATTTCCGCTAATCAGGTTGTCCTCTTTGATCGGGCCCTACATGTCCCGAAGTGGTTTCCTGTAACGAATACATATGACTGTCACCCCCTTCCCTGTGTGATCGGCCCTACCGTCTCGGAGTAATATGAGGTGATCCGACTCCCCAAAGGTCTTCAGTTGCTTCCCCCTTTGTAGGGGTTCGGCTCGCTTACCTGCCTCGGGCGTATCATTCATCTGTAGGCTCCAGCTCTGCCCTGTTTCCTGGTTTCCCATTCGTGCCAAATCTACTGTTTGCCATGGATAAACGCCGGTTCCGACCAGGAACCCAAAGGGTCTCCCGCGTTCAATACGCATCTCTTGTCACACGCCGTAGCTTGAGAACTCCGCCGGCTCTCCCCAGGCTCACCAATTCGCCCGGTTTGTTTAGGTTTCACGCACGTTACCACGTTGACCAATCCGGAACGGCTTTTCGAAGCGATACCAGCTCTAAGGGTCTACGTCCCCATCCGGCTCGCGACATACCCTGTGTACGCTTCACCTCTCTTGTTCACATGTCTCGCAGCTTTCGCCGCTACACCGCTCCGCCAGAGGCGCAACACTCGGTAATGGCGGGTGGTTAACCCTTACCATGCCGGGACTTTCACCCGACCAGATGCGCACCGCTTCGCGGCGCGCTAACGTCAAGGCTCAGGCGCCCACCAAAGCGGTAAGCCGATAGGCGCACCGCTTTGGCGGGTCAGGTTGACCCGCATGTTATCTTTTAGGGGAGATTTACAGGTTTCGTTGGTTTGAAAATATCTCCTTGTATTGGCACGTCAGTGCCTACAGTTTCGAATGAAATATCATCAATCCATAAGTCTGCTTTTGTACCACTTAACAGTTGAAACCCATACCCGATGCTATCAACGCTTTTTGGGACATCCAAAACAACATCAACTTTCTGCCAATTTACGCTAACACCATCTCTTTTTCCTATAGCGCCCCATCCATGACCTACTCTTTCTCCGTTTGCTCTAAGATGTACCCACAAACCACCTGCATTAAAGTTCTTCTTTTCTCCGGTTGGGTTCTCTATTTTCAGATAAGCCGATACTCTTAAACGCTTGCCCGAGTATTCTGTTGTGTGGATGGTTTGATATAACTGACCACTCTCATCTTCAGTTTGCCCTGGCACTGATTTGATATAATAGCTTTTTGGCGATGAGTAATAACTTTTTGTATCAACGCCTATTTCATAATGCTCCCCTGATGTCATCCATCCATCTGGAGGCGACGAGTTGGCATTTGTAACAAAAAACAACATAGAAGCAATGCAAGCTGTATAGCCAACTAGTTTTTTCATATTCGATAATCCTCTCTTAGTTTTGTGAAAAATAACATGCAATGTACGGCGTAGCCGTGGTTACTAAAGTTCCTAATATCAGAAACAAGCTACTAATACTAGAAACCAGGCACCTAATACTAGGTTCCTAATACTAGGTTCCTAATACTAGGTTCCTAGTATTAGGTGCCTAGTATTAGAAACCTTCCAGATCCTCTCCTTGGGCCGCCACGCGGTCTGCGGGTCCCAAGGCGAGGGCATCATCATAGCTCATTTCCGAGAGTTTGTAGCGGGGCCGCCAGATGGCGCCCAGGTGCTTGGCCTTTTCGCGAAGCTCCATCTCGCTGTATGCGATCCGCACACCGACGCGGATCGAGGTGGACGCGCGTTGCTGTGCCGGCTGTGTTTGCTCAGCCGTCCTTGCGGCTTCGGCTTCGACGCACTCAAGGATAGGAAATCCAATCGTTTTCGCCAAAGTATCGCGCTGATCGGGAGCCCCGTCAAGATTCGGTTTGAGCCCTTCTGACCACCGGGGGGGCGATGATGACGCGGAAATTGGGCTGTCGGGAGGTGTTTGGGGCGGTTGTCGCGGCAGGGATGGGGAAGGAGAGAAGCGGGTTTCGCGCAAGCGGCTACAGCCAGTCCGGCGGCCCTGGGCAGGGCGCTACAGGTCACCCGTTGATCGTACTCGAACGGTTGATCGTACTCGAACGAAGGCTCGGGCTGGGCGAGGGGGTCGCCCTGGTGGTCATCCTCGGCGTCGATGACCTCCTCCCCGGAGCCTTTGTACCACGCTGGCGGTCCTCGGTACCCGCTGCGTTCCAAAAGGCGTTGTTTCCGTTATTTGTGCGCAGGCGTGCTAGCGTGATCAGTGGCGGCATCCTGGGGGCAAACGGCAACCATGCGGCTACCAGCATCCCAAAACGAAAAAGGGGTTAGCCGGTAAAAGCGGCTAACCCCTTGATTTTATTGGTAGGCCCTGCAGGGCTCGAACCTGCGACCAATGGATTATGAGTCCACTGCTCTAACCAACTGAGCTAAGGGCCCTTTTTGGCTATTTTATTCGCCGTCGAGGAAGCTGCGCAAGCGTTCGGAGCGGGTGGGGTGGCGGAGTTTGCGCAGGGCCTTGGCCTCGATTTGGCGGATGCGTTCGCGGGTGACGTCGAATTGCTTGCCGACTTCTTCCAGGGTGTGGTCGGTGTTCATGTCGATGCCGAAGCGCATGCGCAGGACCTTGGCCTCGCGCGAGGTGAGGCCGCCGAGCATGCCCTGGGTGGCCTCGCGCAGGCCTTCCATGGTGGCGGATTCGAGCGGCGAGACGACGCCGGCGTCTTCGATGAAGTCGCCGAGGTGGGAGTCTTCGTCGTCGCCGATGGGGGTCTCCATGGAGATGGGTTCTTTGGCGATTTTGAGCACCTTGCGCACCTTGTCCTCGGGCATTTCCATGCGAATGGAAAGTTCTTCCGGGGTGGGTTCGCGGCCCATTTCCTGCAACATCTGGCGGGAGATGCGGTTGAGTTTGTTGATGGTTTCGATCATGTGCACCGGGATGCGGATGGTGCGGGCCTGGTCCGCGATGGAGCGGGTGATGGCCTGGCGAATCCACCAGGTGGCGTAGGTGGAGAATTTGTAGCCGCGACGGTATTCGAACTTATCCACCGCCTTCATCAGGCCGATGTTGCCTTCCTGGATCAGGTCGAGGAACTGGAGGCCGCGGTTGGTGTACTTCTTGGCGATGGAGATCACCAGGCGCAGGTTGGCCTCGACCATTTCCTTTTTGGCGCGGCGCGCCTTGGCCTCGCCGATGGACATCTTGCGGTTGATGTCTTTCACCTGGTTGATGCTGAGGCCGGCGATTCTTTCGACTTCGGCCAGTTTGCGCTGCGCCCGCAGCACGTCGTCGGCGACGTTTTGCAGCTTGGCGCTGTAGGGTTTGCCCAGCTGGATCTGTTCGCCGAGCCAGCCGAGATTGGTTTCGTTCTCGGGGAAGGCGCCGATGAAGAAGCGCCGCGGCATGCCGCAGTCGAGCACGCAGAGGTTCATTACCACGCGCTCTTGGCCGCGAATGCGGGTGATGGTGTCGCGCAGGTTGTTCACCAGCTTGTCGAACACGGCCGGCAGCAGCTTGAACTCGAGAAAGACCTCGGCCATGCCCGCGATGGCCTGTTCGATTGCGGCCGGCGGGACGTTGCGGGCATCCACCGCCGCGCGAAAGGCGACATAGCGCTGCCTGAGTTCGCCCACTCGGCTGAGCACTTCCTCCGGCGACGGCCCCTTGTCTTCTTCCGGGTCCGGGGCGTCGTCGTCGTCATCCGCGGCCTTGGCGTCGGCTTGGTTATTGCCGTTATTGCCGCCGCCGGAGGGGGTGATGACGGCCACTTCGTCCGAGGCGTCCGCGAAGCCGCTGACCACGTCGGTGATGCGCATTTCTTCCGCCTCCACCTTTTCCATCATGCCGAGGAACAGGGCGACGGTGTCGGGGTAGGTGGCGAGCGCGGCGAGGACCTGCTTGAGGCCTTCTTCGATGCGCTTGGCGATCTTGAGTTCGCCTTCGCGGGTGAGCAGCTCTACGGTGCCCATCTCGCGCATGTACATGCGCACCGGGTCGGTGGTGCGGCCGAACTCGCTGTCTACCGAGGCGAGGGCCGCGGCGGCGGCTTCGGCGGCGTCTTCGTCGGCGGTGATGGCCGCGTCGGACATGGCATGGGCCTCGGCATCCGGGGCGGTCTCGAACACCGAGATCCCCATGTCGTTGATCATGCGGATGATGTCTTCGATCTGTTCAGGCTCGACAATCCCGTCGGGGAGGTGGTCATTGACCTCCGCATAGGTCAGGAAACCTTGCTCTTTACCTTTCGCGATTAGCTGTTTAATCTGAGACTGCTGTTGTTCCTGATCCATAACCTACCTTGCGCTGAGATGTAGGGAGATTTCGTCTGGACGAAACCCGGCATTATATCATCTATTCCGCGCCCTACCAAGGGGCGTGGGGAAACGGCGGGTAGCGCCGTTACGCCTAAGGGCCGGCAACACCCCATGGGCGCCGGGTCGATTCGCCGCGCTGGTCGGGAGCAAGCCGCTGTGGCGGCTCATCGCGGCTCAAGGCCCCACCCGCAAAGAGGCGCGTTGAAGGTTCCTTGTTGTTGCCGTTGCCTGGGCGCTTCTGTACGGTCTTCGGACTGGAAAAATGGGCGCGGCAGCGCCGATTTCAAGCCAAGGACCGCCGATCATGTTTCACGCAAGCCGCCGCGCCCCCCGCGCTTTGCGGTTTCGGGCAGCGGCTGGGGCTGAGATTTGAGCGCTTGTCGAAACTACAGCGTAGACCATTGTAGGAATCTTTCAAGCTGAATGAGCAATCGGACGGGTGCGAGGTGCGGCCGCGCGGGCGCAGATTAAGGCCCCAAACCGGCCCGGGGCGGGTTGCGTCGGCGATGACCGCGCCTTGATCGTGCGCGTTTTCGTGGTTGCAAACCGCGCCCGCAGGGGCTTATGGCGGTTGTTTCACGGTGATTTCCCGGCCGGCCCATCGGGCGGCAGCGACTTGCCGGGGTTGAGGATGCCGTGGGGGTCGAATTGGCGCCGCACCGCCTGCATCAGCCCCAGGGTGGCGGGTTCGATTTCGCGATGTACGAAATCCCGCTTTTCGAGGCCCACGCCGTGTTCGCCGGATAGGCTGCCGCCGAGTCGCAGCACGAGGTCGAAGGCGGCGTCGAGGCAGGTCTCGGCGCGGGCCATTTCGTCCGGGTCGTCGGGGTTCACCAGCAGGTTGACATGGATGTTGCCATTGCCGGCATGCCCGAAGTTGACGATGCGGATGCCGTTTTCACGCGCCAGGCGGTCGAGGCCGTCGATCAGATCGGGCATGCGCGAGACCGGCGTCACTACGTCTTCGTTGATCTTTTTGGGCGCGATCTTACGCAACGCCGGGGATAGGGCGCCCCGCGCCTTCCACAGGCCGGCCACTTCGGCCTCGGTGCGCGCGGCATGCAGCTCCAGCAGGCCGGCGTTGCGCGCCGCCGCCTCCACCGCCCGCACCGACTCGTCGATGCAGTGGCGCGGCCCGTCCACCTCGATCATTAACAGCGCGCCGCTGTCGGCGGGCAGGTCCAGGCCGCCGACATCCCGAATTAGCTCAATGGCGGCGCGATCCATGAATTCCAGCGCGCAGGGCGTAACCGGCTGGGCCATCACCGCAGATACTGCGGCCGCGGCGCTTTGGATATCGCGGTAGAGCAGGCGCAGGGTGCGCTTGCTCTGCGCCAAGGGCGTGAGCTTGAGGGTGGCCTCGGTGATAATCGCCAGGGTGCCCTCGGAGCCGATGATCAGGCGCGTGAAGTCGTACCCCACCACGCCCTTGGTGGTGCGCACGCCGGTGCGCAGTTCTTCACCGCCGCCGGTGACCGCCCGCAGGCCCAGGGTGTTTTCCCGCGGGGTGCCGTATTTCACCGCCCGGGGGCCGGCGGAGTTGTAGGCCAGGTTGCCGCCGATGGTGCAGACCGCGGCGCTGGTGGGGTCCGGCGGCCAGAAGAACCCCATGGCCGCCACGGCGGCTTGCAACTCGGCATTGGTGACTCCGGGCTCTACCCGCGCCAGCCGATTGGCCGGGTCGATCTCCAGGATGCGGTTCATGCGCTCCAGCGATAGCACGATGCCGCCCTGGTCCGGCACCGTGGCCCCGGTGGTGCCGGTGCCGCGACCGCGGGCGATCAGCGGGATCCGCTCGCGGGCGCACAGGCGGGCCAGCTCCGCCACTTGCCCATGCGCGGTGGCGAACGCCACGGCCGCGGGCAGGGCCTGGCGACGGCTGTTGTCGTAGCCGTAGGCCCAGCAATCCGCGGGGTCGCTGAGCAGCGCGTCGCCGAAGATCCCGCTCAGGGCCTGCAGCACGGGCCGCGCAAGGGGCTCAGCGGGCGGATTCCGGGGGGATGTACTCAAAGACCTTCACCACTTTGCGCACGCCGGGGATGTAGCGCACCCGGTTCACCACCGCCGCGGCCTCGCGCTCGGTCACCAGGCCCATCAGATAGACCACGCCGCGTTCGGTGATCACCTTGACGCGGGTGGCATCGAAGCCCGGTTCGCGGATATCGAACAGGTTCATATTGATGCTGGTGGTGAGGTAAACGTCCCGCCCCTGCTCGGCGAGGGTGGCCGGGGGTTCGATGCGGACCTCGTTAATCACCTGACGCACCCTGGAAATCTCCCCGGCCCGATCCGCAAAGCGCTGCACCAGGCGCGGATCCGGGGCCTGTCCGGTGAGCAATAGGCGCAGGTTATAGCTATCGATGCTGATGTCGCTCCGTTCGCGCAGCGCCTTGTCTTGGTACAGGATCTGGCGCGCCTTTAGCTCCACGTTCTGGTCTTCCACCGTAGTGCCTACGGTGCGCCGATCATGCGCCAAACGGGCCCCCACCGCGGCGCCGCCGATCACGGCCCCGGCGCACCCGTGCAGAATGCCCGCTGCGGCCACCATCACGGTCAGCCCGCGCACCCAACGCCTTCGTGTTTCTACCCTCACCGCGCTTCCTCTGTTACCAAAATATCAGTTTTCAGCCTTCGGGGCGGAAGGCATCTCGAATCCACCGCAGCGTGCCGTCGCCCGCCAGGGCCACCACATCGAAGCGGCAACCCTGATGATCCCCGCCGTGTCGTTGCAGGTACAGGCCGGCGGCCAGCAACAGCCGTTGCTGCTTGCGCCAATCGACGCTCTCCGCGGCGCTGCCGAAGCGCGCACTGCGCCGATAGCGCACCTCGACGAACACCAGCAGTTCGCCGTCGCGCATTATTAGATCGATTTCGCCGCCGCGCACCGTAAAATTGCGCCCCACCGGGCTCAGGCCCTGGGCCTGCAGGTGGCGCAGGGCCTGCTCCTCCGCGGCGTCGCCCCGTTTGCGCCCGAGCCAGGCCATGTCCGAACCCGCTAGCGGGCCAAATCGCCCGCGCGTCGAATCGCCAGCGGGGCGGTTTGAACCCGAGAGTCGGCCGCGGCCCCGGCTTCCGGCGCGGCGCGCTCCGCCAACACCGGCGCGCCATCGACGAACCGGCCCCACGCCAGATCCCGATTCACCCGACCGCTGGGGTCGAGGCTGAGCCGGCCGGTGTCGCCTCGAATTGCCCGCCCCGCGTCCTGCCGCAGGGCGCCCAGGCCTTGCGCCACACGAAAAGAGTCCATGCCCATGGCATACAGGCGCGGGAAATGGCGTGCGCTCTGGGGGAACAGCCTGACGAAGCGCTCGCGCCCCAGGCGCTCATCCGCCGCCGGCCCCAGCATCCAGGGGATTTCCGCGAAACCCACGCCGCTGAGGTCTTGATCGCGCCGCTGATCCGGCCAGCCTTCGTACACATGCGAGGTGGCGAACACCGGCACCGAGCCTGCGCGGTAGAACTGGAGCTGGGGCCGGATCTGGCGCACTTTGTCCGCCTTGCCCACCACGAAAATGAATTCCGCCTCCGGCCGCACCTGGGGCTCGAAACCGAGGCGACGCCCCAGGATGCCTTGCAGGTCCGAGCGCCGCTGCTCGCTCTCCTCCAGGTTCAACAGGTCTTGAATGGCACTGGAGAAATCATGCGTCTGCGGCTCATAGATGGTGGTCTCGGCCACTACGCCGCCGAGGGACTGCCAGCGCTCGGCAAAGGCGGTCTCGATGCGCTCGCCCCAATCGCCCCGGGGGGCCAACACCACCGCGGCGCCATACCCCTCGGACCAGGCCCGCTCGGCGACCTCGCGCGCATCGTCTTCCGGGGCCAGCGCAAAGCGGTAGAAATTGGCCGGCGGCTGGAACTCTCGCGGCAACTGATTCAAGGCCAGCACCGGGGTTGGAAAGGCGCCCAGCGCCGCCAGCTCCACGACCCGATTCTTGTCCAACGGCCCTACCACCAACTGCGCCCCGGCCTGCACCGCTTGCTGGTACAGGGCCTGCACGCCGGCCCCTTCGGTATCGTAAAACATCAGCCGCGGGCGGCGCACCGACGGGGTGGCGAAATAGGCCGCCATAAGGCCGTCTTGCAGGGCCTCGGAGACCTCGCGGTAGGGTCCGGTCTGGGGCAACAGCACCGCGATTTCTCCCACGTTTTTGAGGGTCTTCTTCAGCTCATCCAAAAAGGCGTTCACCGCATCGGACAAGGCCGGATGCGCCGGGTGACGCTGCCGCCACCCCTGCAGGCCCGACGCCAGCTCGTCGCGCCCGCCCGAACCCTGGCGCAGAATGCCGGTCAGATCCATCCAGCCGCCCAGATCCCCCGGATGGCGCGATTGCAGCAAATCCAGGCTGGCCCCGCTGACCCCGCTCAACACCCGCAGGATCGCCAACTGATTACGCACCCGCTCGTCCCGCAACCGAATCCGCCCATCCAGTTCGGTCAGCTCACGGGCGCTCTCCAGCGGCCGCCCGAGACGACTCAACGCCTCGGCCCGCGCTTGGTAATAGCGCTGCACCAAGCCGAAGGGCACCTGTTGCGGCGGCCCCTGTTGCAGCCGCTCTAAGGTTAGCTCCGGGCGGTTGCGCGCCAGCGCCATCTCGCCCCGCAGCACCTCGCCGTAAAACCGATAGCCCGCCACCGCGCGCAGATCCACCTCATCCAGCAGCGCCTCTGCGGCGTCCAGCTTGCCCGCCCGCAGCAGGTTTTCCACCGCCCGCAGCTCCAACCCCTGTTTACGCGGGGGTTCCGCCTCGGCGGCCAACTTGCGCAACAATTGGGCCGCGATGGCGTGCTCGCCGATGCCCTCCAAGCGCTCCGCCTTCTGCATTTCGTCGCCGCCGCCTCGGCTGGCGGCGCCGGTTCTGACCGCGGACGAACCGCAACCGGCCAAATACAGTAGAATAAGGACGATCAAGAACAACCTGTAGTGGGTATGCGCCATTGCTGTCTCGCGGCCCGCGCGGGTCCGTTTTCCGTTGCTTGTGAGGAGAAGTCGATGTCGTCCCCTAATAGTACCCTTTACCTGGTCGCGACTCCAATCGGCAATCTACAGGATTTCTCGCCGCGGGCCTTGGCCACCCTGCGCGGGGCGGACCGAATCTACGCCGAAGACACCCGCCATTGCCGCCCCCTGCTGAGCCGTTTCGGCATCGACACCCCGGCGCTGTCTTTTCACGAGCACAACGAGGCCAAGCGCGAGGCGGAGGTCCTGGAGTTCTTGCAGGGCGGCGGCTCGGCGGCGCTGATCTCCGACGCCGGCACCCCGGCCATCAGCGACCCGGGGTTCGCCCTAGTGCGGGCCTGCCACGAACAGGGCCTGCGCGTGGTCCCGATCCCCGGCCCCTGCGCGGTGATCGCGGCCCTCAGCGCCGCCGGCCTGCCCACGGACCGCTTCGCCTTTGACGGCTTTCTGCCGCGCAAGCCGGCGGCCCGCCGGCAGTCTATCGAGTCCATGCGGCACGAGCCGCGCACCCTGGTGGTCTACGAATCCGCCCACCGCATCCTCGACGCCCTGCGCGACCTCGCCGAGATCCTAGGTGAGCAGCGCATGGGGGCCTTGGCCAAGGAACTTACCAAGCTGCACGAGCGCATCATCCGCGCCCCCTTCGGCGAGATCCTGCGGCGCCTGGAGGCCGAGCCCGAACTGCAAAAAGGGGAATTCGTGTTGCTAATCGAAGGCGCGCCCCAAGCGGCGGACGACACCGCCGACCGCCAGGCCGAACAGACCCTCAGGCTGCTGATCGAGGAAGGCCTGCCCACCAAACAGGCCGCCCACCTCACCGCCCGGCTCACCGGGGCGCACCGCAACCCGCTTTACAAAAGGGCCTTGGAACTGCGCGGCGACACCTGACACGGGGACCCAAAGGACGCCCGAGGACAGGGCGGGGGCTAGCCTCGGCAGTCGAAATCGGGGCATTCGTTGAGCGGCGAATGGGGGTTGGTGGTGAATGGTGAATGGTGAGTGGTGAATGGTGAGTGGTGAATGGTGAGTGGTGAATGGTGAATGGTGAATGGTGAATGGTGAGTGGTGAGTGGTGAGTGGTGAATGGTGAGTGGTGAGTGGTGAATGGTGAATGGTGAATGGTGAATGGTGAGTGCTTAGTGCTTAGGCCAACGAAGCCTCCAAGCCCAACTAAAGCCTCGACCTCCATGTTGTTCCCGTCACTTTGGCGCAGGCGGACTAGAGCGCCGGACAGGCATCCCCACGCTGGAGCGCAACACAAGCAAGCAACAATTCCTCCGCGCGCTCTGCGGTCCTCTACGCCCTCTGCGTGCCTAAATGGCGTTTTTTCCGTTGCTTCGGCGCAGGCGCACTAGAGTTACCGCGCTAACGCCCCTCACGTCAAACCTCAAACTTCAAACCTCGAAACTCCGCTCCAGGGTGTAGCGCGCCCGAAATCCGGTGCATTCCCGAAACGGCCGGTCATCCACCCAGGCGTCGCCGATGATCTTTTCCAGCACCGCGCTGTTCAACGGCAGCGGTCGGCCTGACAGACTCTGGCCGAGGTCGCCGTTGGCCGCGGCCAGGCGCCAGATCCACAGCGCCCAAGGGCGCCGCGGCGGTTTGCCCAGCGCTAAGCGGATGGCGCGGTCCAGGCGTTCGGCCGAATAGCACTCGCCGTCGCTCAGCCCGAAGGGGCCGCCTACGCAGGCCTGCGTAGCGGCCGCCAGCAGCAGGGCCTGCACCAGGTCGTCGCGATGGATCATCGCACGCCGGTTGCCCGCCGCCGGCAGCGGCGGCAGCCACCCCGCCCGCGCCAGCCGCAGCAGGCGGGTGACGTTATCCCGCCCGCCGCCATAGACCGCCGGCGGCCGCAGCACCACGGTTTGCGGTCCCGCGGGGCGCTCGGCGAGCAGTGTCGCCTCGGCGGCCGCCTTGGCCCGGCCATACAGGCTTTCGCCATTCTCGGCCCGCAGGCTGCTCAGAAACACCAGCCGCCGGGCGCCCGCCGCCGCGGCATGCTCCAACAACCGGGCCGTGCCCGCCGCGGTCACCGCCCAATGCTCGGGCTCGTCCTCGCCGCCGTCCGCACGCCGCGGGCGGTGACTGGCCAGGTGAAACACCGCGTCCGGCGGCTCGCCGGTGATGCGATCCAGCCCCTCGCCGGTGGCGAGGTCGCAGCACAGGCCGCGAAACCCCGAATGCCCGCCGGCCGCGTCCGGAAACGAACGGCCAAGGGCGGTGACCCGCAGGCCCTGGGCGAGCAACTCGGAGACCAAGGCCCGCCCGATCAGCCCGCTCGCCCCGGTGACCCAAACCGGCCCCCGCAGCCCGGCTTCAGCGCCCATAGGCGGCGCGGCTCCAGTGCCTTAGGGTAACCCAGACGAAACGCGCCAGCACCCCGCCGAACACCAGCGGCGCCAGCCAGGGCCTTTGCCGCAACAGGAACTTGCGATAATAGCGCAACATGCCGCGGTGCTTGTGCCATTCCACGAACAGGGGTCGGGCGCGGCTGCATGCGCCTTGATGGTGGATCAGTTCGGCATCCGGCACGAACAGGATGCGCCACCCGGCGTCACCGAATCGGCGGCACAGGTCCAGGTCCTCACAATGCAGGAAGTAACCTTCATCCCAGCCGCCTACGGCTTGCAGGGCCGCGCGGCGCACCAGCATGCAGGCCCCGGAGACGGCCTCCACCCGGATCGGCCCCGCCGGCAGGGGCTCTGTATTGCGGTCCACGCGGTTGGCCGACCCGTTGGTCGCCAGGGCCTTGGTCAGGGCGCCGCCGATGCCCGGCAGATGGCGCCGACACCCCCGCTGCTCGCCGCCGTCGGGATTCAGGATGCGCCCGCCCGCCATCCCGGCCCCGGGATCGGCCGTCAGGGCGGCGCACAGGCGCCCCAGGGCGCCGGGGGAGAGCAGGCAGTCGGGGTTGAGAAACAGCAGCGGCCCGCCCGCGGCGCGGGCGACGATTTGGTTATTGGCGGCGGCGAAACCACGGTTCTCCGGGTTGCGAATCAGCCGCAGGCGGTCGGACTCGGGCAGGGCCTGCAGGCTGCTGTCGGCGGAGGCGTTGTCGCACACCCACAGCTCGCGGGTCTCCGGCTGGGCCAGCGCGCGCGCCACGGTTTGGGCCAACAGCGGGCCGGCGTTGTGATTGACGATCAGCACCGAAACCCCAGGCGCGGCCTCAGCGGTCGGGGGCATTGCGCTCCCGTTTGAGCCTTTCCATTTCGCCCTCTACGATGCCCAGGCGCTGGGCCAGCCGTTGCAGCTTGATTTCGTTCCGCGAACGCTCAATATCCATGACCAGGATCTTGATCAACGCCAGCAGCAACCCCAGGATCAGCACCAGCACCGGCGGATAATGCACCCCCAAGACCTTGGCGAAGCCGTCGATAATGGGCGGAAAGACGCCCACTACGCCGATCACGATGGCCAGCGGCACCCACCACATGGCATAGCGGGTATGGAGGTGATCGCGTTTCACCAGCCACAGGATAATGGCGGCCACCGCGATGCCGATGAAGGCTGAGGTCCAATGATAGGTCTGCATGACGAGGTGCTTAATCCGAATACTGGGTTTGCGTTGCGCGGGTCACGGACCCGAATACGGAACCGCCCGCGGCCCGCGGCGAAGCGACGGGCGGCCTGCCGCCTCGGGGCGCAACAGAGAGCAATAGTGCGGTGGATTCCCACGCCTAGGTTGCGCCCCACCGCGGCCCCCCTCGCGCCAAAGGGCGGGGTGAGCGGTTACATGATCTTCCCGTTATCCCGTCCCTGCGGCGGGTTCAGCTTTTTGGGCGCGCGTTTGCTGATCCCGAGCAGCATAGAATACAGCATATAAAAACTCACCGCGCGCCAGGAATAGAACAGCTTGGACTTGCCGCCGGTGCGCTCGCGCATCTGCACCGCCACCTCGCCGACCACCAGCCGCTGGGTCTGCAACAGGCATAACACGCCGATATCCTGGTATTGCAGCAGATTGGCCTCGCTGGAGGCCAGGGCCTCCACCGCATGCCGATTGTAGACCCGAAAGCCCGAGGTGATGTCCGCCGAGTCCAGCCCGGAAAGGGCCTTCAACAGCACCCAGGCGATCTTGCGCAAGCGGGAGCCGCGCTCGGGGCAGGCCCCGATGGTGACATCCGCCTCGCCCGCCAGCACCGGCGCGGTCAGCAGCTCGATATCCTCCGCCCGGTGCTGGCCATCGGCATCCACCGACACCACAAAGTCATAGCCCTCGCGCTTGGCGTAGCGCAGGCCCGCCTGCACCGCGGCCCAGGCCCCCACCTGAAACGGCATCGGGAAGCAGAGCACGTTACGCTCACGCACCAACCGTCGGGTGGCGTCGGTGCTGCCGTCGTCGATCACCACGATATCCAGACCGCCGCAGGCGCCCACCTCGTCCAGCACCCGGCCGATCATATTCTCTTCATTGAAGGCCGGAATCACCACCAAGCCACGCATCCGCCCCCCAGTCATTCCAGCACGTCCTGATACAGCGCATTCAGCCGCTCCACGGTGCGATCGATCGCGAACTCCTGGATAAAACGCTCGCGCCCCCGCTCGCCCATCTCCGCCAACCCCCCTGCGGTCTTCAACCGCTTAGCCTCCGCCAACGCCCGCCGCAGGGCCGCCGCGTCCTCGGCCCGAGTCACAAACCCGGTGATTTTATCCTTCACCACCCAGCTCATGCCAGAACCGGCCACGTCGGTGACCAAACAGGGCTTGGCGCAGGCCATGGCCTCCAACAACACCATGCCAAAGGCCTCGGTGCGCTCCACCGAGGGCAGGCACAAGAGGTCGCACTCCGCCATCAGCGCCGCCACCTCCGGATCGCTGCGCCGCCCCATTAGGCGCACCTGATCGCCCGCGTTCGCGGCCGCGATCTCCCGCTCCAACAGCGGCCGCTGCTCGCCCTCGCCCACGATACGCACACTCAGCCCCGGCCTGCCCGCCGCCGCCCGAATCAGATACTCAAAGCCCTTATAGTAAGTCAAGCGCCCCACCGCCAACACCCGCAGGCCGGCGCCCCAAGCGGCGTCGCCCGCGGCAGCCGCCGCCCGAATGCGGGCCGGCTCCATCCCCAATGGGATCACCCGACAGCGCCCCGCCCAGGGCCGCAGGGGTTCACTGCTCCGCCAGTACGCCTCGGAGGTGACCGCCACCGCCCGCGCCCGGCGCAGCAGGCGCTGCTCAAAGGGGCGATACCCCTGATACCCCAGGCGCAGGCGCCAATCCCGCGGCGAGGCCACCACATCCGAATGCCAATGCACCACCCAGGGGATGCGCCGCGCCGCGGCCAGGGTCAGCAGCCAAAACGCATTCGGATTCGGCGCATGGATGTGGATCAGGTCCGGGCCGCGCGCCGCAATCAGGCGCGCCAGCAATCGCCGATACCCCGGGCTCAGGGGCGTGAACGCCAGCGTTCCCCGCGTCGCCGCCCGCAGCAGATGCAGCGTCCCGCCCGCGGCCTCCGCCCGCTCCTCCTGCGCGCCCTCGCCAAAGCGATGATTATGCGCCAACACCGAAACATCCAGCCCCGAGCGCGCCTGGGCATGGGCTAAATCCCGCAAAAAGGTCTCCATTCCGCCGCAAAAGGGCGGAAAATACTTGCCGATATGGAGGATCTTCACTGTTCGCAAGCTTCGTGTCGCCAGGCCGAAAATGCCGTAAATCGGCGGGTTGATGACGGCCGAAACCGCCGGAATCCGGGGCCGCAACCATACGCGATTGCGCACCGTTAGGCCATAGAGCCGGGCCTCGTCACGCCTGCGGGGCAGCAACGCCACGGCCAAACCGGCCGGGGGCGGGGCCAATTCGGCCTGCAACCGCCGAGGCTCAAAAATACCTACGCAAAAGGCAAAATTTGGTCTACTTTTAGAGGATAATCCGCCGCATCCATCGGGGTCCGTATCGCCATGCCTTCGGCTATGTCTGGAAATTCTTATACCATCTTGCCGGTCTTTCGGTCCGCCTTCGGCGGCGCCTGCCCTAAGCCCGCTGTGCGCGGCCGGCGAGCAAGTCCCAAGATCCCGCGGCCCGGCGTCTCAGCCGACGGGTCGAAATCCTGCTCAAATAACCCCAGGAGGCGCTCGTGGATGCGGCAAGCTATTTTCTGATCAACGGCGGCGGGGCGATCTCCCTGGCCGCGGCGCTGTTCTTCGCCCTCGGCGTTGGGCTCGGCTGGTCCCTGTGGGGGCGCATCCGGCCGCGACTGCAAGAGACCCAACGCAAACTGCGCCTAGCCCAGGCCCGGGTCGAGGCCTCGACCAAGGAGGCCAGGCAATTGCGCAGCGAGCGGGAGGCGAAACAAGACAGCCTCTCCCGCGCCAGCGAGGCCCGAGAGCGGGAACGCCTGCGCGCCGCCTCGGCGGAAAAGGGGCAGGCCAAGACCGCTGAACAACACGCGCGACTGCAAGCGGACGCGCAGCAACTTCAGGCGCAGAAACAGGCCCTCGAAGACCAACAACAGGCCCTGCAATCCCGCGTCGATGCCTATAAGAAGGCCAATTCCGAGCTGAAGGCCAGGCTGGAGCAGGCCGCCGAATCGGAGCAACGGCTGAGCCGGGCCGAGACCGCGGCCGCCGAATTGCAGGCCGAGCTGGCGGCCCGCGACCGCCGCCTTGACGCCCTGGGCGCCCGCGCCGCGGCCTTGGAGCAAGCAGCCTCCGAGGCGCGGCGCGGACCCCGAGCCAAGCGCTGCGCCGAGCCCGCTGGAATGCGGCAGGACCCCCGCCTGGGTCCGGTCTATGACGAGGCCCCGGCGGAGGCGGACGACCTGACCCAGATCAAGGGCGTAGGCGATGTCTTGCAAGCCAAGCTAAACCAACACGGCATCTATCGCTTCGCCCAAATCGCCGCCTGGGGTCCGGACCAAGGCGAGGCCTTTTCCGAGTTGCTCCAGTTCAAGGGCCATATTCAACGCGAGCACTGGGCCGAGCAGGCCAAGGCCCTGGCCGCGGGGTCGGGAGGTGATTGACGCAACGAGGATTCCGTAGGAGCATATTGGATCCTTTGGTTTACGCGCTACGTTACCTTAATGTCCTGGCTCCCGATCCCGTCCCGACTCGCCGCGGTCTTATTGGCCTTTGCCGCACTCACGCCGCCCCTGTTCGCCGCCGAAAGCCTGGCGCTGAAACTGGAAGACGCCGAAATCTTCATAGAACGCCTCCCCGGCGGCGCCGACCGCCTGTTGTGGCTGCCGTCGGAATACGGCTTCCAGGGCGCGCCCGAGCGCCTGATCGCCGAAGAGCTGGCGGTGTCCGGCCTCGAGGTCTGGCTGGCCAACCTGCACGACAGCTATTTCCTGGCCCCCGGCGCGAGCAGCCTAGAGCAGATCCCGGTCGAGTCCTACGCCGCCCTGATTCAGGCCGCCCGGCCAAAAACCGGCCGCCTGTATCTGCTCACCTCGGACCGCGGCGCCCGACCAACATTGCAGGCGCTGCGCCGCATTCAGGCCGGGGGTGAAAACGCCGAACCGCTGGGCGGCCTGATCCTGTTGCACCCCAACCTGACCGCCACCCCGCCCCTATCCGGCGAGCCGGCGCGTTATTTCCCGGTGACCCGGGCGACCAACCTGCCCATCTACCTCATGCAACCCCTGAGTTCAGCCAGGCGCTGGTATCTGGCGGACTTGATCCGCGCCCTGGAACACGGCGGCAGCGACGTGTATCTGCACCCGCTGCCGGAGGTGAGCGACGGCTTTCAGGCCCGCCCCGACGCCACGCCTTACGAACTGGAGGTGCGCGCGGAGCTGCCCGGCATGCTGGCCCGCGCCACCGAACTGCTGAACCCCTACAACCGCCGCCCGCGCACGCCGCCGCCGCTGGGCGCGGAGGCGGATGCAGGGGCGGGCGCCGCGGCCCAGGCCGCTGGCCTGCAACCCTATACCGGCGACCCGACCCCGCCGCCGCTCGCGGCCCTGGATCTGAAAGGCCGGGAACATCGCTTGGAGGACTACCGCGGACGGGTGATACTCCTCAACTTCTGGGCCACCTGGTGCCCGCCCTGCGTGGAAGAGATCCCGTCCATGGGCCGTCTCCAGGCCGGGTTCGACGAGCAAGACTTCGTGATCCTCGGGGTGGACATCGGAGAAGACGCCGCCACGGTGGAGGCGTTTCTGAACCAGGTGCCGGCGGCCTTCCCGGTGTTGCTCGACCCCGCCGGGACGTTGGTGGCCCCGTGGAAGATTCGCGCCTTCCCCACCAGCTTCCTGCTCGACCGCGAGGGCCGCATCCGTTACGGCTACTACGGCGCCTTGGAGTGGGATAATCCGGCAGTGGAGACACTGGTGCAGGGGCTGGCGGAAGAGTGATCGGGCGGGCGTTGCGGCATCTTCGACTTGACCTTTACACCCCAAGTCTGAAATATTCCGTGTAAAATCACCCCAGTTCACCTCAGCGGGCGATCCGCCGAATCAGGACTGATCGACCTGAAACACCCCATTGGGCGGGGCTTGCGCACAGCTCGCCCCGATGTACTGCCTATCGGAGTCCATTGCATGCTTTCACGGGTCCTAGCACACGGCGGCAACCCGCTTCGCTTTTTGTTTTTGATGTTGTTTTCCTGCCTGGTGAGCGCAGAAGAGCAACTCCGCTCCTCTCTCGACCTCACTGGCCAACAGCGCATGCTCTCACAGCAAATGCTCAAGGCCTATTGTCAAATGGGCGAGGAAATCCGCTACCTGGTGGCCGCCGATCAGCTCAAGAAGGCGGCGCCGGAGTTCGAGGCCAACCACGCCGCACTGGCGGGAATGGGGCTGCCGGAGCCGGCCAAGGCCGCGCTGCAGCGAGTGCAGGCACGCTGGGAGCCGGTGAAAAAGATCACCGCCGCGCCGGTCGAGCAGGCGCAAGCCGCGGCCCTGTACACCGCGACCAACGAACTGCTGGCGGAACTCGACACCTTATTCGCCGCCTTGCAGGACAAGACCCGCGAGGCGCAAAGCGAACTGCTGGTGAAGGCGCTGAATCAGCAGATGCTGACCCAGCGGGTGGCGGCCCTGTACATGGTCCTCAATTGGGGGCTCGAGGACCCCGCCTACCACGAGGCCTATCGCGATGCCAAAGCGGACTTTGATGAAAACCTGAGGATGCTGACCACCTCGCCCGTCAATACGGCGGAAACCCGGGCCGACCTGATCAAGATCACCCGCAAGTGGGAAATGCTCGAAGAGAGCGACCAGGCCGACAACAAGACCCTGCCCAATTTGATGATTCGGGTCTTGGACCGAATCGAAGAGCAGATGCGCGAACTGGTTCAGTTGTATCTCCACGGCAGCGAATTGGATACCGCCGCTGCGGCCGAGTAAACGCGGTGCGGATTGCGTCCGGGCCTCGGCGTCGCCATATTACAGGCTGTGTTTTTTATTCAGGAGGCCGATCCCATGTCCAAATTGTTACCGATCCTCGCCCTGTGGCTGGCCGCAAGTTCTGCGGCCATGGCCCAGAACAGCGTCACCGTGCAGGGCTTCACGGTGCATTACAACGCCTTCAAGGCGGAATTTCTGAGCCCTGAAATCGCCGCCCAATACGGCATCCAGCGCAGCAAGTACCGCGGGGTGCTGAATGTATCGGTGATCCGGGAGCAGGCCGGAACCACCGGAACCGCGGTGGCTGCGGACATCGACGCCGAGGCCCGCGAACTCACGGGCAAGCTCAAGCCGCTGCATTTGCGCGAAGTGCGTGAGCAGGAGGCCATCTACTATGTGGACGACTTCCCCATCGTAGACGGCGAGACCGTGCGATTCGAACTCCAGGTCAGGCCCGAAGGCGACGCCCCGGTGCTCAACGTCAAGTATGAACAAGCGTTCTACGTCGATTGAGCGGGATCTTGCGCGACAGGGACACGGCTGCGCTCGAATCGATCATGGGCGCTCGGGGCAGGCGCGGGCGAGTACGCCCGCGCACAAGTAACGGAAACAACCAAACCCTGCGGCTTGCGGAACGCAAAGCACCCGGAGAGCCCCTCAGCGCTGGAGTACACGCCTTGGCGTGTGCGGGCTAGAACGCACAGCCCAAGGGCTGTAGGCCAAAAAGCAGGCCGTGCGGTTGCCCGCTGGTTTGATCAAATACCCACCGGCCTTGGCTTGGCCTCAGTGCCGAACCGCCGCCCGTAGCTTGGAGACATCTTCCACCGACAGCCCGGTGGCTTTGGCGATCAGCGAGTCATCCATCTCGGTGAGGGTGATCAGGTTTTGGGCGGTTTCGCGGCCCCTTTCCACTCGCCCCTCTCGAAGCAATTGCTCTCGCCAGGTTTGCAGGTTTTCCGCCAGCATGTCGCTATCCTCCGTCAGGCTATTGAGTTCGTTTAGGTTGATTTCGGCGCCGAGGCGCTCCAGGTGGCGCTTGAGCCAGCGGCCTTGGCCTTAGTGCCGAACCTCCTCCCGTAGCTTGGAGACCTCTTTCACGGACAAGCCGGTGATCTTGGCGATCATCGGATCGTCCATTTCGGTGAGGGTGATCAGGTTTTGGGCGGTTTCGCGGCCCTTTTTCACTTGGCCCTCCATTCGGCCCTCCATTCGGCCCTCCATTCGGCCCTCCACTCGGCCCTCTACTCGCCCCTCCACTCGGCCCTCCACTCGCCCCTCTCGAAGCAATTGCTCTCGCCAGGTTTGCAGGTTTTCCGCCAGCATGTCGCTATCCTCCGTCAGGCTATTGAGTTCGTTTAGGTCGATTTCGGCGCCGAGGCGCTCCAGGTGGCGCTTGAGCCAGCGGGTGATGAGGTCGTCGATGCGCGCTTTGTTGGGATCGGCCTTGATGATGGCGACGATCCGGTTCACCGCCCGTTGCAGGCCTTGTTGGCTGGGCTGGGCGTTTTCGATGCCGAAGACGCCGCTGAGCGCCGTGCCCTTGGCCTCCAGTTCCTCTTCAGTATAGCCGCTTTGGTCGATGAGGTAGTAGCGCAGGTGCGGCTGGTAGGCCTTAAGGAAGGCCGGGGGGGCGGGCCGGATCAGCTCGTAGATGTCTTGCTTGGCGGTCCAGGTCTTGGAGCCGTTGTATAGGACGATGGGCAGCACCGGCGGCAGGCCTTTGGCGGCGGTGGTGACGCCGGTCTTGATGAGGTGGTCGTAGAAGCAGGCCAGGTAGTGCATCAGCCGGATGGGCATGCGGTGGTCGTTTGCGGACTGAAATTCCATAAGAAGGTAGAGGAAGACCCGTTGGGTCAGGCCCTGCCAGGAGACCTCTACCGACCATACCACGTCTTCGAACTTTTCCTTGAATAGCGGGGTGATGTAGTTGCCGCTGTGGTTCTGGAGGGTGCTGAAGTCCATTAGGTCGGCGATTTCGGCCGGGACGAAGCCTTCGATCAGTTGCTGAACGAACTCCGGGTGGCTGAACAGTTCCTTGTAGCCGGTGTCGTGGTGGTTGTGGGTCATGGCTGGGGGCTCCATCGGCTTGGCTACGGCTAGCTTAACACAGCCGAAGGAGGCGGGCCGGGGGCGGGCTGCGCAATCGAAGTGCGGCAAAATCCGGGCTTCGCCAGGCCCTTCCGGGCCGATTCCCCGACCGGCCCGCTAAGCGAAAGTTGTAGCGGGGGCTACAATCTGGAAGAATTGCCCCTCCCGGGCCTGGCCCGTTCTAAGTTAGAGACCCGCTGCGAACCCTTATGCTGATCGATATTGCTGCCATTGTCGCCGGCTTGGCCATACTGGTGTGGAGCGCCGACCGTTTTGTGGACGGCGCCGCCGCCTTGGCGCGCAACTTCGGCGTGTCCCCCATGCTGATCGGGCTCACGATCGTGGGCTTCGGCACCTCGGCGCCCGAAATCGTGGTGTCGGCCTTCGCCGCGTTGGACGATAACCCCGGCCTGGCCATCGGCAATGCATTGGGCTCCAACATTGCGAACATCGGCCTGATCCTCGGCGCCACGGCCTTGGTGGCCCCGCTCACGGTGCAGTCCGCCACCCTGCGGCGCGAGTATCCCATGCTGCTCGCGGTCACCCTGGGGGCCGCGGCGCTGATGTTCGATGGCGATTTGGACCGCCTTGACGGCGTGCTGTTGCTGGCCGCGCTGGTGCTGGTGCTCGGCCTGATGATCCGCATGGGCATGGCCAGCCGCGCCAACGACCCCTTGATTCAAAACTATGTCGATGAGCTGCCCGAGCCGATGTCCAATAGGCGCGCGCTCAGCTGGTTTTTTATCGGCCTCATGCTGCTGCTGGTGAGTTCGCGGCTGTTGGTCTGGGGCTCGGTGAACATCGCCCAGGCCCTGGGGATTAGCGACCTGGTGATCGGCCTCACCATCGTCGCCTTCGGCACCAGCCTGCCGGAGCTGGCCGCCGGCATCGCCAGCGCGCTGAAGAAAGAACACGACCTGGCCCTGGGCAACATCATCGGCTCCAACATCTACAACCTGCTGGCGGTGCTGCCGATGGCGGCGCTAATCGCCCCCGGCCCCTTCGACCCCGCGGCCCTGCTGCGCGATATGCCGGTAGTCATCACCCTCACCCTGGCGCTGTTCGTAATGGGCTACGGCTTCGGCGGGCCGGGCCGCATCAACCGCACCGAGGCCACGGTGCTGGTGCTCGCCTTCGTGGCCTACCAAGGCTATCTGTTCTATAGCGTGCGGCAAGCGATCCCCGAACCCACCGCCCTCGCCCCGCTGGCCTGCGACCTGTGTCGAATCCTGACATGATGCCCAGCCCGGCCGCGTCCTCCGAAGAGGCCGCTGGGCTGCAAGCCCTAGGACTGGCGGTGATTCGCAACGAGGCCGCGGCCATCGAGGCCTTGGCGGCGCGGGTGGACGCCGCCTTCGTAGACGCCTGCACCTTCATGCTCACCTGCGCCGGGCGCATCGTGGTCATTGGCATGGGCAAGTCCGGGCATATCGGCGGCAAGATCGCGGCCACCTTGGCCAGCACCGGCAGCCCGGCCTTCTTCGTGCATCCGGGCGAGGCCAGCCATGGCGACCTAGGCATGATCACCCCGGGCGACGTGGTGCTGGCGCTGTCCAACTCCGGGGAGACCGCCGAAATCCTGACCATCGTACCGATGATCAAACGCCTCGGCGTGCCGCTGATCTCCATGAGCGGCAACCCCCGCTCCACCCTGGCGCGCGAGGCCGACGTCAGCCTCGACGTCAGCGTGGCCCAAGAGGCTTGTCCATTGAACCTGGCCCCCACCTCCAGCACCACCGCGGCGCTGGTAATGGGCGACGCCCTGGCCATCGCCCTATTGGAGGCGCGCGGCTTCACCGAAGAAGACTTCGCCCGCTCCCACCCGGGCGGCAGCCTAGGGCGGCGCCTGCTGCTGCACATAGCCGACATCATGCACTGCGACGACGCCATCCCCCGTGTATCAGAAGACGCCAGCCTGCGCGACGCCCTGATGGAGATGACCCGCAAGGGGCTCGGCATGACCGTGGTGGCGGACGACGCCGATCGACTCATCGGCGTCTTTACGGACGGCGACCTTCGCCGTACCCTGGACCACGATATGGATATCCGCCACCTAAGCATCGCCGACGCCATGACCCGCGGCGGGCTCACCGCCACCGCCGACATGCTGGCCGCCGAGGCCCTGCAGATCATGGAACAGAAAAAGATCAACGCCCTGCCCATCGTGGACGCCCAACAGCGCCTGGTGGGCGTTATTAACATGCACGACCTGCTGCGGGCCGGCGTGGTATGACAATGGCCATCACAAGGTAACCGACCATGTTTGCATTCCCCGACCTCGATCCGGCCGTGCGTGAACGGGCGGCCAAGATCCGCCTGCTGGTGTTCGACGTAGACGGCGTGCTCACCGACGGCGCCCTGTTCCTCGGCGACGACGGGCAGGAATACAAAGCCTTCCACTCCCGCGACGGCCACGGCATGAAGATGCTGCAACGCAACGGCGTGGAGCTGGCCATCATCACCGGCCGCACCTCGCGGGTGGTGGCGCTGCGCATGGAAAGCCTCGGCATCGGGCACGTCTACCAAGGCCAGTTAGACAAACTGCCCGCCTATGAAACGCTAAAGGAAAAGCTGGGCCTAAGCTCAGAGCAGGTGGCCTACATGGGCGACGACGTAGTGGACCTGCCCATCATGCGCCGCGCGGGGCTCGCCATCGCGGTCAACGACGCCCACCCGCTGGTGCTCGACAACGCCCATTGGCGCACCGCCAGGCCGGGCGGCCGGGGCGCCGCGCGCGAGGCCTGCGAAATGTTGATGCAGACGCAAAACACCCTCGAAACCGAGATGCAGCGCTACCTGTGACCCTGAATCGCCCCAACCTGCTGCCGCTGTTGCTGTTGCTGCTGTTCGCCGGCGGCAGCTTCTGGATGCTCAAATCGACCCAAAACACCTTTCCGCAACAGCGCAATCTGGCCCACGAGCCGGACTATTTCCTGGACCGCTTCCGCACCACCGAAATGGACCCCGCGGGCGCCCCGTTACGGCGCCTGGAGGCCGCGACCATGAAACACTACCCGGACGACGACAGCACCGAAATCGAGCAGCCCCGCCTAACCCTATTCGAGGGCGATCAGCCCCCCTGGCGCATCCGTTCCGAGGACGCCTGGCTATCCGGCGACGGCGAACTGCTGCTGCTCCAGGGCCGGGTGGAGATCGAGCGCGAGGCCGGCGAGCAACTGCGCCCGATCCACATCGTCACCCGCAACCTGCGAATCCAGCCCGAGGCCCGCTACGCCGAGACCGACCACGAACTGCGCATGCGCTCCCTCGGCAGTTGGGTGGAATCCACCGGCATGCGCGCCTGGCTCGGCCAGCCCATGCGTCTGAAACTGCTCTCCAACGTGCGAGGTCGCTATGAGATCAATTGACCGCCTGCCCCACTCCCCCGCCGCCGGCCTGCTGCTGCTCGGCCTGGCCCTGCTGCCCGGCCTCGCCGCCGCCCTGGAGGGCGACCGCGAACAGCCCATCTACATCGAAGCGGACAGTGTGGACATCGACGAATCCAACGGCATCAGCGTCTACCAGGGCGACGTCGTGCTCACCCAAGGCAGCATCAAACTGGAGGCCGAGCGGATCACCGTCACCCAACGCCAACAGCGCTCCGACCAAGTAGAGGCCGTGGGCGCGCCGGTGCATTTTCAGCAACAATCCGCAGCCAAGGGCCTGATCAAAGGCCAGGCCCGCAAGGCCGAATACGACGTAGACAGCGAACTGCTGGTCATGAGCGGCGAGGCCGAACTGCAACAAGGCCAAGACACCTTCAAAAGCGACCGCATCATCTACGACCGCGCCAAATCAAAGGTCCAGGCCGGCGCCGCCGCCCAGGGCTCGGGCCGCGTCCGCATCACCATTCAGTCGGGGCAATAGCCCGCCCATGAGCGTGCTGCAGGCCAGCCAACTGGCCAAATCCTATCAAGGTCGCCCAGTGGTCAACGGCGTCTCCCTGCACCTGGACGAGGGCGAGGTCATCGGCCTGCTCGGCCCCAACGGGGCCGGCAAAACCACCTGCTTCTACATGATCGCGGGCCTGGTGCCGGTGGAAAAGGGCGGCATCGCCATCGGCGGCCACGACATCACCAACCTACCGATGCACGCCCGCGCCCGCCTCGGCCTGAGCTACCTGGCCCAAGAGGCGTCCATCTTTCGCAAACTCAGCGTGCGCGACAACATCCTGGCGATCCTCGAAACCCGCCGCGACCTCGACCGCGAACACCAGGAGGCGGGCTGCGACCGCCTGCTGCGCGACTTCGGCCTCGGGCGGTTGCGCGACAATATCGCGGTCAGCCTCTCCGGCGGCGAGCGGCGGCGGCTGGAAATCGCCCGCGCACTGGCGGTGGAGCCGCGCTTCATCCTGCTCGACGAGCCCTTCGCCGGGGTCGATCCGATCTCCGTGGTAGACATTCAAAAGATCATCCGCGCCCTGCGCAACCGGCGCATCGGCGTACTGATCACCGACCACAACGTACGCGAGACCTTGGGTATCTGCGATCGCGCCTACATTATCAATGAAGGGCGCCTGATCGCCGAAGGCAACCCCGAGGCCATCCTGGCCAACACCCAGGTGCGCGAAGTCTACCTCGGCAAAGACTTCCGGTTATGACCCCATGAGCCGCCCGAGCCGCCCCCAAATTGACCTGCAACAAACAATGGCTGACAGTTTCATGACATGGGCGGCGCATTTTCGGCTAGAATGGAGCCAGAGGAAGACACAATTTATAGGCCAAATGTCGCCATCGACCGGTGAAACCATAACGATATGAAGCAAGCACTACAGCTTCGCCTCGGCCAACACCTCTCCATGACACCGCAGTTGCAGCAGGCCATTCGCCTGCTGCAACTGTCCACCTTGGAATTGCGTGAAGAAATCCAGCAGGCCCTGGAATCCAACCTCATGCTGGAAACCGAAGAAGAAGGCGCGCTGCGCAACGGCGCCGAGGACGACAAGAGCAGAAACAGCGACAACAACACCGAGGCCGCGGTAACGGACACCCGCCAGGGCGAACACGAAATCAACGCCGAGTCCGAGAAACTGCCCGACGAACTGCCCGTAGACAGCAGTTGGGAAGACGTCTACGACACCGCCATGCCGTCCTACTCCAGCGGCGGCGCGCCCTCCGACGACCAGGAAGGCGTGGACTACCTGGCCATGAACAGCGCCGCCCCGACCCTGCACGACCACCTCATGTGGCAACTCAACCTCACGCCCTTCGGCGACACCGACCGGGCCGTGGCCGAGACCCTTATCGAGGCCATCGACGAAGACGGCTACCTCACCCAAAGCCCCGCGGACATCCTCGCCGCCCTCGGCGACGACGAGCTGGAACTGGCGGAAGTCGAGGCGGTGCTGCACCGCATTCAACACTTCGACCCCGCTGGCACGGGGGCCCGCGACCTCCAGGAATGCCTGCTGCTGCAACTGCGCCAACTGCCGCCGGAAACCCCTTGGCTAGAGCGCACCCGCCGCCTGCTGACGGACCACTTCACCCTCTTGAGCAAACAAGACACCGCCCAGCTCAAACGCCGGCTCCGCCTCAACGACGAGCAGCTGGCCGAGGTCACGCGCCTGATCCGCTCACTAAACCCCCGCCCCGGCGGCGCAGTGGCGGACAGCAAGACCCAATATGTAGCGCCCGACGTGTTCGTATCCAAGACCAACGGCAGTTGGCGGGTGGAACTCAATACCGAGGCCACGCCCAAGCTGCGCATCAACCCCGACTACGCGCAACTGATCCGCCGCGCCGACAAGAGCGAAGGCAACCAATGCCTGCGCGACCACATGCAGGAGGCGCGCTGGTTCATCAAAAGCCTGGTCAGCCGCAACGAAACCCTACTGCGCGTGGCCTCCAAGATCGTGGAATTCCAGCGCGGCTTCTTCGAATACGGCGAAGAGGCCATGAAACCCCTGGTGCTGCGCGACATCGCCGAGGCCCTGGAGATGCACGAATCCACCATCTCACGCGTAACCAGCCAAAAATACATGCGCACCCCGCGCGGCACCTTCGAGTTCAAATACTTCTTCTCCAGCCATGTCAGCACGGCTGGGGGCGGTGAGTGTTCCGCCACCGCAATACGCGCCCTGATCAAAAAGCTGGTGGCCGCCGAGAGCCCGAACAAGCCTCTCAGCGACAGCAAAATCGCCAACTTGCTTGACGAACAGGGCATCCAGGTCGCCCGACGGACCGTTGCCAAGTACCGCGAAGCCTTGGCCATCCCGCCGTCGAACGAACGTAAGCGCCTCGCGTAGGCGTCAACACACCAGTAAGGAGCATACCATGCAACTTAGCTTAACCGGCCATCATGTGGACATCACGGACGCCCTCCGCAACCATGTCGATTCCAAGTTCGAGAAACTGGAACGGCACTTCGATCAAGTCACCAATGTGCATGTCATTCTGAGCGTGGAAAAACTGCGCCAGCGCGCCGAGGCCACGGTTCACGTCAACGGCAACGACATCTTCGCCGATGCGGTGCAAGAAGACATGTACGCCGCCATCGACGCCTTGGTGGACAAACTCGACCGGCAGGTTAAGAAGCACAAGGAAAAGATGACCAACCACCGCGACCACGCCAGCATCAAAACCATGGAAGCGGACATCTGAGGCGTTTGGCGGGGATTCTTATACAGGGTATGAGAATCCTCGGAAATCGCCCGGCGCCGGGCTCGACGGCGCCTGCGGGCGCCGTCGCCTACGCCCTCCCCCCCACCCGAACTTCGAGAGAAGTCGCCATGTTCCCGGAAGGTTTCCTCAACCCCCAACGCATCCTCTGCTGCTCCGCCGCCCTGAGCAAGAAGCGCACGCTACAAGAAATGGGCCGGCTGCTAGCGCTGTCCTCTGCCGAACTCACCGAAAACGGCGTGTTCGACAAACTGCTAGAACGCGAAAAGCTAGGCAGCACCGGCATGGGCCAGGGCATCGCCCTGCCCCACGCCCGCATCCAAGGCCTCAAGCAGGCCTGCGGCGCCTGCATCCTGCTGGAACAAGCCGTCGATTACGACGCCATCGACGACACCCCGGTAGACCTAGTGTTCGGCCTGCTGGTGCCCGAATCCGCCACCGAAGAACACCTCAAACTGCTATCCGGACTGGCCGCCCTATTCCGCGACCCCGACTTTTGCGAGCGCCTGCGCCAAGCCGACAGCGCCCGCGACCTATTCGACCTGCTAGCGACCGAAGAACCGCATGCCTGACCCCGCCCAACTCAGCCCAAGGCGCCGGCGCGCATGAAAACCCCGGTGCGGCTATGCGACCTGGTGCGCGAACTGCGCGACGAGCTGGCCCTCGAATGGCTGGCCGGACAGCGCCACGCCCGCCGCCCCCTGTTTTGCGACACCCAACGCGACACCCCCGCCGACCCACCGCCCCCGACCGACCCGCAAGACCCGCCCGGTCGCCTGCTGGTGATCCCCCAACACGAACTGAAAGCCCCCCTGGCGCCCCTGGCGGAACTCCAGGCCGACCCGCGCTACCAGGCCCCCGACACCGCCGCCTTCCTGCTCACCGGCGACCGCCGCCCGCACCCCGAGGCGCTAACCGCGGCCGCGCCTCCGCTGGCCCTGCTCTACAGCCCCCGGACGCCCGACTTCGCACGCGCAGAGGTCCGCCACCTGCTGTCACACCGCCTCGCCGACCACTGCACCCAACACGGCGTATTTATGGAGGTGCAAGGCGTCGGCGTACTACTCCAGGGCGGCCCCGGCGTGGGCAAGAGCGAACTGGCGCTGGAAATGCTCACCCGCGGACACCGCCTAGTGGCCGACGACACCCCCCTATTCGCCCGCATTCAGCCCCACATCCTCAGCGGCACCTCGCCCTCGCTACTGCGCGGCTTTCTCGAAGTGCGCGGCCTCGGCATCCTCAACGTCCGCCGCCTATTCGGTCACAGTGCGTTAAAGCGCAAAAAGAGCCTGCAACTAATCATCGAACTGCGGCGCATGGAAGACGCCGACCTACTCAACTTCGACCGCCTGCACAGCAGCCGGATGGAAATGAAACTGCTCGGGCTCAGCATCCCCAAGGCCATCCTGCCGGTGACCCCGGGGCGCGAACTCGCCATCCTGGTGGAAACCGCCGTGCGCCAGCACATCAATCGCTGCTGGGGCTACGACGCCGCGGTCGATTTCACCCACCGCCAAATGCGCATGATCGCCGACGACGGGGCCGAATAACGGCCCCTGGCAGCACCACAAAGGCATTGATTTGAAAACACACCCGCCCCCGCCGCACCGGGTTGCATCACCCCCCCCATCGCCGACCTCCCGTCCGCGCTAAAAACCGGCTATACTGCGCCCTCTTTCCGCAGGCCACCACCGAATCGACCATGAAACTGCTGATGGTGACCGGGCTCTCGGGCTCCGGCAAAAGCATCGCCCTCCACACCCTGGAGGACCTAGGCTATTACTGCATCGACAACCTGCCGCTGTTTCTGCTGCGCAACTTGGCGCAAGAAATCGCCGAAAAGCGCCAGGACTGCTACGCCAAAACCGCCGTAGGCGTGGATGCGCGCAACCAAGGCGGCGACCTCTCGGCCCTGCCCGCCCTAGTCAGCGACCTGCGCGCCCAAGGCCTGAGCTGTGAAATCGTCTTCCTCGACGCCCAGGACGAAATCCTCATCAAACGCTTCGGCGAAACCCGCCGCAAACACCCCCTAAGCGGCGACGGCCAGCCGCTGGCCGAGGCCATTGCCCGCGAGCGCGGACTGCTGGAACCGGTGCTCAACGCGGCCGACCTGCGGGTGGACACCAGCCACACCACCCAGCACCAACTGCGAGACCTCATTCGCCTGCGCCTATCAGAGGGCGGCGAACCACGGCTATCGGTGCTATTCCAATCCTTCGGCTTCAAACACGGCGTACCGCGCGACGCCGACTTCGTATTCGACATGCGCTCCCTGCCCAACCCCTATTGGGAACAAGGCCTGCGCCCCTACACCGGGCTCGACGCCCCGGTGCAGGGCTTCCTGGACCAAAACCCGCGGGCCGACCAACTGGCCCGCGACCTGGGCGACTTCCTCCACCGTTGGCTGCCCGCCTTCGAGTCCGACGGCCGCAACTACCTCACCGTGGCCTTTGGCTGCACCGGCGGCCAGCACCGCTCGGTCTACATGGCCGAACGCCTGGCCCGCCGATTCAAACAAGACGGGCGCGACGTGCGCATCCGCCACCGGGAGCTATCATGAACATCGGCCTGTTATTGATCACCCACGACGAAATCGCGATCAGCATGCTGCGCGCAGCGGTGAACATGTTCGGCCGCTGCCCGCTGCGGGTCGAAACGCTCTCGGTCAAAAACGACACCAAGGTCGAAGCCCTAGAACACTGCGCCCGCCACCTCGCCAAAAGCCTCGACGACGGCGCCGGGGTGCTGGTGCTCACCGACATGTACGGCTCCACCCCCGGCAACATCGCCGCCAAACTCATCACCGAAGGCCGCATCAACGTACTCGCCGGCCTCAACCTGCCAATGCTGGCCAAGGTCTTCAACTACGCCCAGGAAGACCTCGACAAAGTCACCGAAAAGGCCCGCGAAGGCGCCACCAACTGCGTAGTGGCCTGCTGCCTGCCCCGGAGCGACCCGCGATGATTGAAAAAGACCTCGAAATCATCAACAAACTCGGCCTGCACGCCCGCGCCGCCGCCAAACTCGTCTCCGTAGCCGGCCAATTCTCCAGCGAAATCCGCCTCATCAAAGGCCCAATGCAAGCCAACGGCAAAAGCATCATGGGCGTAATGATGCTAGCCGCCACCAAAGGCACCCTAGTCGGCGTGCAAGCCGAAGGCGAAGACGAACAAGAAGCCCTAACCGCCCTAGAACAAATCATCAGCCAACGCTTCGGCGAAGGCGAGTAGCCGCGCCTTCCAGGCTCGCGGCTGCGCTCGGCCAGTGGTTTTTTGCCGCGGAAAACGCGCAATACACGGAATTACACTTGAAATCAAATTTTCCGCGTATTTCAGCCAAATCCGCGGCTTGGGGGTTAAATAACGCAAAGGGCGCAAAGAAGGAACGCAAAGAGCGCAAAGGGATTAACCTATTAAGGGTTGATTTTCAAAATTTCCCGCCTTAAAAAACTTTGCGCCCTTTGCATCTTCCCTTGGCGTTCTTTGCGTTATAGTCCCGCCAAACCCAGCGCCCGCACCGGCTAAAGCCTCAACCTCCGTTGGGGGCGTTATGGGGGTTGGGGTTTTGCTGGGTTTGGGGTTTGGGGTTTGGGGCTTCGCCCGCACCGGCTAAAGCCTCAACCTCCGTTAGGGCGTTGCTCGGGCGCTGTGGGCTGGTGCGGTTTGGGGGCCGGCTGGTATACTAGCGGGTTTGGAAATCCAGCCTGCGTCCGCTTTCGGTCGGTCTTAGCGGGCGCCCTTTGACCTTGATCCGGCCCTTTGATGCCTCCATGAGCCACTCGGAAATCGACCGCCAGCACAATGATCGTTTGGAGCGCCTGCGAGATATCCTGCAGGGCGGCAGTGTAAAACATGCCGCGCGGCTGCTCAATTCCCTGACGCCGGGCGAGATTGCCCACCTGCTCGAATCCCTGCCCAACCCCGGACGCGAAATCCTATGGGAGGTGGTGGGGCCGGAGAAAGAGGGCGAGGTGCTGGTGGAATTGTCGGAGGATGTGCGGCTGGACCTAGTCAGCCGCATGGACCCCGAGAAGCTGCTGTCCCTGACCGAGGGACTGGACATGGACGACCTGGCGGACCTGGTGCAGGAGCTGCCGCACACCGTCACTCGGGAGATCCTCCAATCCCTCGACGTGCAGAACCGCATGCGGCTGGAGTCCGTGCTCTCCTACCCGGAGGACACCGCCGGCGGTCTGATGAACCCCGACTCCATCACCGTGCGCCCGGAGGTGACCCTGGACGTGGTGATGCGCTACCTGCGGCGCATCCGCGACCGGGTCAGCCCCGCCACCGATAGCCTGATCGTGGTCAACCGCGACGGCAAATATCTGGGCATGCTGGCGCTGGCGATCCTGGTGACCCGCGACCCCGAAGAGACAGTGGCGGCGGTGATGTCGCTGGACGTAAACCCAATGCGCCCCGACCTGGACGAAAACCAGGTGGCCAGCCGCTTCGAGCAGCACGACCTGCTATCCGCCCCGGTGGTGGACGAACAGGGCTACCTGCTGGGGCACATCACGGTGGACGACGTGGTGGACGTGATCCGCGAAGAGGGCGAGCATCAATTCATGGGCCGCGCCGGCCTCTCCGAAGAAGAAGACATGTTCGCCCCGGTGATGCTCACCACCCGCCGCCGTGCGGTCTGGCTGGGGGTTAACCTCGTCACCGCCTTCCTCGCCTCCTGGGTGATCGGGCTATTCGAGAACACCATCCAACAGGTCGTGGCGCTGGCGGTGCTGATGCCCATCGTGGCCAGCATGGGCGGCATCGCCGGCACCCAAACCCTCACCCTCACCATCCGCGGCCTGGCCCTGGGTCAACTCTCGGGCCGCAATACCAAATGGCTACTAATGCGCGAGCTGGCGGTGGGCGGCCTCAATGGCGTCATTTGGGCCTTGGTGGTGGGGGCCATCGCCACCCTGTGGTTCGGCGAAATCGCCATCGGCGTGCTGATCGCCGCCGCCATCGTAATCAACCTAATCTCGGCCGCATTCAGCGGCGCCCTGCTGCCCATGCTGCTCGAGCGCCTGGGCATCGACCCGGCCCTAGCCGGCGGCGTGCTGCTCACCACGGTCACCGACATCGTCGGCTTCATGGCCTTCCTGGGGCTGGCCACGATCTTCCTGCTTTAATGCGCACAAAGGCCCCCATCCTCGCCCAAGCCCAGGCCCTGCGCCGCGATTACGGCGACCGCTGCGCGGTGTGCGCGCTCAACTTCCAGCTCCGCCGCGGCGAGGTCCTCGGCCTGCTCGGCCCCAACGGCGCCGGCAAGTCCACCACCCTGCGCCTGCTCTGCGGCCTCATCGTCCCCAGCGCCGGGCGGGTGGAAATCGGCGGCCACGACCTGCAAACCGCCCCCTTGCAGGCCAAGCGCCTGCTCGGCTACCTGCCCGAGGTCCCGCCCCTTTACCCCGAACTGCGGGTGGAGGAATACCTGCGCCACTGCGGCCGCCTGCACGGCCTCTCCCGCGCCGCCCTGCCCGGGGCGCTGGCCGACACCCTCGCCCGCTGCGGCCTCAGCGACAGCCGCCGGCGGCTGATCGGCAACCTCTCCAAGGGCTACCGCCAACGCGTCGGCATCGCCCAGGCCCTGCTGCACGACCCGGCGCTGCTGGTGCTCGACGAGCCCACCAGCGGCCTGGACCCCAATCAAATGCGCGAAATCCGCGCCCTGATCCGCGAACTCGGCCGCCACAAGGCCATCCTGCTCTCCACCCACATCCTGCCCGAGGTGCGCGCGGTCTGCGACCGGGTGCTGATCCTCGACCACGGGCGCCAGGTGCTCGAAGGCCCGGCGACCGCCGACCCCGCCGCCAGCGGCCTGCTGATCCGCCTGCAGCGCCCCCCGGCCGCGGCGGCCCTCAGCGCCCTGCCCGGCGTGGCCGCCTGCGAACCCGCCGGGGCCGACGCCTTCCACCTGCGCCTGAGCACCGAGGCCGACCCCGCCGCCCTATCGGCCGCGCTCACCGCCTGGGGCCTGCTGGAATTCCAGCCCCGCCGCGAAGACCTGGAAGACACCTTCGTCCGCCTCACCACCGGCGAGGCCGCCGCCGGAGCGCCGCCATGCTGACCATCGCCGCCCGCGAACTGCGCAGCCTGTTCTACAGCCCCCTGGTCTGGGTGCTGCTGGCGGTGCTGGCCGGCCTGCTCGGCTGGCTGTTTCTGCTGCGGCTGGAAGACTTCATGCAGGTGCAATCCCGCCTGCTGGGCCTGGAAGGCGCGCCCGGCCTCACCGACCTGGTGGCCGCGCCCCACCTAGAGACCGCCGCCGTACTCACCCTACTGGTGCTGCCCCTACTCGGCATGCGCCTGCTGGCCGAGGAATACCGCAGCGGCACCGACGCCCTGCTGTTTTCGGCCCCGATCTCCGGCCTGCAAGTGATCCTCGGCAAATACCTTTCCCTGCTCGCGGTATTAGGCCTCATCCTGCTGCTGGCCCTGGCCATGCCGCTCGGCCTCGCGCTGCATACCGGGCTCGACTGGGGCAAACTCGCCGCCGGCGCCCTAGGCCTCGGCCTCACCCTAGCCGCCTTCGCCGCCGCCGCGCTCTTCGTCTCCGGCCTCACCGCCCAGCCCGGGGCCGCCGCCGCCGGGACCTTCGGCCTGCTGCTGTTTCTGTGGCTGCTCGAACTCAGCGGCGCCGGCGCCCCCTCGGGCATCAACCTACTCGCCGCGGCCTCGCCGGCCTACCACCTCAAACCCCTGCTTAACGGCCTCATCGACACCGGCCACCTGCTGTATTTCCTACTCCTCAGCGCGGCCTTCCTGCTGCTAACCCTATGGCGCTTCGAACAGCGCCGCCACCCCCGCGCCCTGCACGCCCGCGGCCGCTGGGGCCAACGCCTGCACGCGGTCTTAATCGTCGCCCTGCTGGCCCTCGCCCTCGGCCTCGCCGCCTGGCTCGGGGCGCACTACCGCATGGTCTGGGACTGGTCCGCGGCCGCCCGCAACAGCCTCTCGCCAGCCAGCCAAACCGTGCTAGAGCGCCTTGAAGGCCCGCTGCAAATCACCGCCTTCGCCCCCGAAACCCCCCGCCTGCGACGCGCCATTGGCGACATCGTCGCCCGCTACCAGCGCCACAGCCCGCGGGTGGAGCTGCTGTTCGTCAACCCCGACACCCACCCCGACCTCACCCGCCGCCTCGGCATTCGCGTCGCCGGCGAATTGCACCTGGAATACCAAGGCCGCAGCGAAAACCTCGACCACATCGACGAACAAACCCTCACCAACGCCATACAGGCCCTAATCCTGCAACAAGACGCCTGGGTGGCCTCCATCGTCGGCCACGGCGAACGCCAAATCGACGGCCGCGCCAACCACGACTGGGGCGACTTCGGGGCCGAACTCCAGCGCAAGGGCTACCCGGTGCAGCCGCTGGAACTGACCGAAACCGCACAAGTGCCGCGCAACACCCGCCTGCTGATCCTCAACAGCCCCAAGATCCCGCTGCTGAGCGCCGAACTACAACAGGTGCTCGACTACCTCGAACGCGGCGGCAACCTGCTATGGCTGCAAGAACCCGACAGCCCGCCCGGCTTCGAGGCCCTCAGCGACCGCCTCGGGGTTCACCGCCACCCTGGCGTAGTGGCCGACGCCGCCGCCAGCGGCCTCGGCATCGGCGACCCCGCCATGGCCCTGGTCCCCCGCTACCCCGCGCACCCGGCCACCGACGGCTTCGAACTCCTCACCCTGTTCCCCCATGCCGCGGCCCTCTACAGCGACCTCGACAGCCCCTGGGCCGCCCGCCCCATACTGCGCACCCAGGCCCAATCCTGGACCGAGACCGACCCCATCGAAGGCCGCATCCGCCACAACCCCGAGGCCGGCGAGCAAATCGGCCCGCTCGACATCGGCCTCGCCCTCACCCGCCCAACCCCCGCCGGCGTCCAGCGCGCGCTGGTCATCGGCGACGGCGACTTCCTATCCAACACCTACATCGGCAACGGCGGCAACCTCGACCTCGGCCTCAACCTGGTGCGCTGGCTCACCGGCGACCACCAATTGCTGCACATCCCGGCCAAAACCGCCCCCGACCGCCAACTCAGCCTCTCCCCCCAAGCCGCCTTCCGCCTCGGCATCACCTGGCTTTTGGTGCTGCCGCTAGGCCTGCTATTCGGCGGCCTGTGGGTCTGGCGCCGACGCCGAGCGAGCTAACCGCCATGCGCAACCCAATCACCGTCATCCTGGCCCTACTAGTAGCCGGCCTACTCGGCGTCATCCTGGTGATGGCCCTAAGCGCCCCCGAGCCGGCCCCGCCCCCGCCGCCGCTCCTGCCCGCCGACCCCGAAACCGTGCAACGCATCGAACTCACCCGCGGTCAAGACCACCGCCTTGTGGTCGAACGCAGCGCCCAAGACTGGATCATTCGCGCCCCCTTCGACCACACCCAGGCCGACCCCGCGCGCATACGGGCCCTACTCGAAATCCTCCGCACCCCGCGCCTCGAAAGCTTCGAACTCCCCGCCGAGCGCCTGAGCGAATTCGACCTGGAAAAGCCCCGCGTAATCCTCAAAATCGACCACCAAAGCCTGCGCTTCGGCGCCGCCCACGCCATGGAACCCATGCGCTATGCACAACACCAAGACCGCCTGCTCCTGGTCCACGACCGCTTCTGGCACCTCCTCACCAGCCCCCCCGAAGGCTTCGTTAATCCGCGTTTAAACCCCCAAAAACGCACCATCAAAACCCTGCACACCCCGGCCTGGACCCTCCAGCGCCAAGGCCAACAATGGCGCCTCCAAGGCCTCGGCGACGCCACCCAAAAGGCCCTAGACCGCAAGGCCCGCCACTGGCAACACGCCCGCGCCGCCGCCATGGTCCCGGCCCCCGAAATCGACTACCAAACCGACATCCGCATCCGCTACACCGACGGCGCCGAACAACAATTCGGCCTCCTACGCCAAGTCACCGGCCTACTCCTAATCAACCTCCAAACCGGCGTCGGCTACCGCCTAGCCCCCCAAACCGACCTCCTCGAAGCCCCCTAACCCCCTCCAAAGCCCCCGGAGGCCGAGGCTTCAGCCGGAGCGAACGCAGGGTTTAGCGTGACTATAACGCAAAGGTTTTTTAACGCAGAGAATTTTGAAAACCAACCCACAATAATTTAATCCCTTTACGTTCCTTCTTCGCGTCCTTTGCGTTATACGGTAATGCGCCTCGCGCCACTCGGCGCATCCTATCCGACTTTTTTACTCGAAAGCCGGGGCGTTATACAGCCCCCAACCCCGGCTAAAGCCTCGACCGCCCAAGCCACCCCGAGCCTTTCGGCAAGCTAGAGCTTGCAAGGCTTGCGTCCCCAAGCGGACCTTGGGGACGAGCAGACATTTGGAGTACCGCCCTCGGGCTGTGCGTCCTGGCGCGCACACGCCAAGGCGGGTACCCCAATGCGAGGCCGCTGGCGCGGTTTTTTGCGATCAGCCGCGCCTTAGGCCCCATCCAGCCACTGCTCCAGGTCCTTAACGGTTTGAAAATCCAGCAAATCCTCTGCCAGCTGCTCCATCTGCTCTAGGCGCAGTCCATGCAGGCGTTCTTCATAGGCATCCGCATCCGCTCCGAGGCGACGGCGGAGCTGGCGCAGAACCAAGATATGGCTTTCCTTCACTCGTCCGTTGTCCTCGCCCTTGACCACGCCCTTGGCCTCGCCCTTGGCCATCACTTCCTGGTAGAAAACAGTCTCTTCGAGCTTTGTATCCGGCAGATGCAGCATGGCTTTCACCCCTTCGACGTCGAGTTGCGGGAGTTTGTAGATTAGAAACGTCTCCAGGAACCCGAGGGCCTGGGATTCCGTTAGCTCCGAAGGCCGCTGATCCAGGCGCCCCGCCAGATCCCGGGCGGCCTGGGGCGTTGCGGCCTCGTCCAGAATCAGCAAGCGCAGCAGCCCCAGCGTCCAGCTTGGCGTTGGTTCTTCGAGCAGGTCTTCCAAGTAGACCCGATGGATCGGTCCGTGTTGCAGAATAAACCCAAGCCCCGGGGGCGGCGGCCGCTCTGTGGCGCGATCCGGGTAGATCACCAGGCCTTCCCACCTTCTTTTTGGGTAATGAAAGAGGGTCAGGAAGATCGAGGTCAACCAGCGGGAATAAAAGTCGTCGTCCGCATAGAGCTGGGCCTCCCAAAAGATGCACGGCAACGCCGGGTCGTCCGCCTCCAGCAAACCGTCAAGGCGGAAGCTGGTCTCTTTCACCTCTATGGAGGTCTGACGATAGTTGCCGGCGCCGAGGGGCAGCCCCGCCAGCTCGAAGGCCAGTTTCGGGTAGGCGAGGAAGA
>JAABTK010000070.1 GCA_011389885.1 Gammaproteobacteria bacterium
TTTTCATTCCCGGCCGTTGAAAAACTGAAGTTTTTCACTCCCGGCCGTTGCTTCCGGCTGGAGTGCAAAACTTTAGTTTTGCATGCTTACGGCGGGGGCTTGGGCGGTTGAGGCTTTGGTTGGGCTTGGGGCTTTGTCAGCCTCGCTTCGCTCGGGAAAAACTAAAGTTTTTCACTCCCGGCCGTTGAAAAACTAAAGTTTTTCACTCCTGGTTGTTGCTTCCGGCGGGGGTTGGCCTTGTTCGGCCTTGATCATCGTTTCGGCCACCCTGGGCGTCCAGGGCTAGCGGTTGCTCGTAAGCCTTTGATTTCACGGGGCGCTCTTCACAATATCCATTCGCACGCAGGGGTATTGGCCGGAACGATGATCAAGGCCCCGTAGGCATAGATATGGGTCTTGTAAAAGATCCCCCATGTGCGATTGCGTTTCGCTCTTTATAGTAATCGGCTGCCAAGTTAGAGTCTCTATTTCCTTTTTCGGTGCGTAAGGCTAATCTTTTTGCAAGGATAATCCTCTCTTGAGGTTGTCGGTATCGAACACAGAGAACCCGTTCGCCGTGTTTTTCACGAGGCGCTTGGTTGCGTGCTGTCCTGGGCCGAGGGCGGTGCATATTCTTCGATACTCAATTAGAATCCCGCCAGCTTTGTCAAGGGGCTTCTCGCCCCCGTAAACTCTAGTTTTTTAGATAAGGGTAGAGCATGGCGGTGCGCAGGTCGGCGTGGCCGAATGGTTCTTGCAAGGGTACGGATGTCGTAACCGTCTTCCAATTGGGGATGGCGAAGTTGTGGCGGCGGGTGCGGCCACTGCGGTGTTTGTGGATGTCGGCCTTGAGGATGGCGGGATTCATGGCCTTGGCACTGAGGGTTGGCCGATGTGGCGGCGGCGTATCTTGCCCAGCGGAGCGGAATGAGGATCGATGGTCGGGGCGCCCAAGCCCGGCTAATTCCTAAGGCTGCAACCGCTCATCCCCCCGTGGGAGCGGATTGCATCCGCGATGACGGCCTCTGATCCGGCGCAAACGCTCGGGCCAGGCCGATGGTGCGGCTGATCGCGGTTGCAAACCGCTCCCGCAAGAGATGGATTGTTTGATTCGTTGTTTCCGCTATTGCGGCGCAGGCGGATTAGAGCGCCGGACAGGCATCCTCCCGCTGGATGCAACCCAAGCCGGCAAATCCCCCTCCGCGCCTTCTGGGGTCCTAAATGAAGTGGTTTCCGCCATTTTAGCGCAGGCGTACTCGGCAATCCCGGGGTGACGCAGTGCGGCGGCGACTGGCGCGGAGGCCCCCTGTGGCGTGGCCGCGGCCGTTCATCGCCCCTTGGATCCGCTGGGTTTTTCCAACTGGCGCTTTCTCCGGCCTGCAAGATCCGGTATCTTTACCCCCTTATGCGCACCCGAGTGAAGATTTGCGGGATCACCCGCCCCGAAGACGCGTTGGCCGCCGTGCGCCATGGCGCGGATGCCATCGGCCTGGTTTTTTACCCCCCCAGCCCGCGTGCGGTGGATGCGGAGCAGGCGGCCGCGGTGGTCGCGGGCTTGCCGCCCTTTGTGACCGTCACCGGGCTGTTCGTCGATGCGTCGCGGGAGGAGGTGGCACGCACCCTGGCCCGGGTGCGGATCGATTTGCTGCAATTCCACGGCGATGAGTCGCCGGCGGATTGCTGCGGCTTCGGCAGGCCTTATGTGAAGGCGATACGGATGCGGGACGGGGTGGATCTGGCGGTGGAGAAGACCCGCTACCATCAAGCCGCGGGCCTGCTGCTCGACGCCTATCGCGCCGGCGTGCCGGGCGGCACGGGCGAGCGCTTTGAATGGGCGCGCATCCCGCCGGCGCTGGCCGGCGGCGTGGTGCTGGCGGGCGGGCTGGATGCGGACACTATTGAGTCGGCCATCCGTCAGGTGCGCCCCTATGCGGTGGACGTGAGCGGCGGGGTGGAGCGGGAGAAGGGCGTCAAAGACCCGGATAAGATTGCGGCATTCATGCGAGGAGTACAGCGTGCCAACCACTGATAAGATCGATTTCAAACAGATGCCGGACGGACGGGGCCATTTTGGCCCCTATGGCGGCATGTTCGTGGCCGAGACCCTGATGGGGCCGCTGGAGGAGTTGCGCGAGGCCTACGCGAAGTACCTCGAAGACCCCGAGTTTCTGGCCGAGCTGGACGCCGACCTTCAGCACTATGTCGGTCGTCCCTCGCCCATCTATCACGCCGAGCGCTGGAGCCGGGACTTGGGCGGGGCGCAGCTCTTGCTCAAACGCGAGGATCTGAATCACACCGGCGCGCACAAGGTGAATAACACCATCGGCCAGGCCCTGCTGGCCAAGCGCATGGGCAAGACCCGCATCATCGCCGAGACCGGGGCCGGGCAGCACGGCGTGGCCACCGCCACCGTGGCGGCGCGGCTGGGGTTGAAGTGCATCGTCTACATGGGCTCGGTGGACATGGCGCGGCAGGAGGCCAATGTCTACCGCATGCGCCTGCTCGGGGCCGAGGTGGCGGCGGTGCAGTCGGGCTCTAAGACGCTGAAGGATGCGCTGAACGAGGCCATGCGCGACTGGGTTACGAATATCGACGACACCTTTTACATCATCGGCACCGTGGCCGGGCCGCATCCGTATCCGGCCATGGTGCGCGACTTTCAGTCGGTGATCGGGCGCGAGGCGCGCGAGCAGATGCAACGGCAAACCGGCCGCCTGCCCGATGCGCTGGTGGCCTGCGTGGGCGGCGGCTCCAACGCCATCGGGCTGTTCCACCCCTTCCTCGACGACACCGCGGTGCAGATCTACGGCGTGGAGGCCGCGGGCGACGGCCTGGACACCGGGCGCCACGCCGCGCCCCTGTGCGCCGGTCGCGCCGGGGTGCTGCACGGCAACCGCACCTATTTGATGGAAGACGGCGATGGCCAGATCATCGAAACCCATTCCATCTCCGCCGGTCTGGACTATCCGGGGGTGGGTCCCGAACACGCCTGGCTGAAGGACATCGGCCGCGCCAACTATGTGGCGGTGACCGACGACGAGGCCCTGGCCGCCTTTCATACCCTGACCCGCACCGAGGGCATCATCCCGGCGCTGGAGTCCAGCCACGCCCTGGCCTATGCGGCCAAGCTGGCGCGGGAGATGCGGCCCGAGCAGCAGATCCTAATCAACCTCTCCGGTCGGGGGGATAAAGACATGCATACCGTGGCCGCACGCGAGGGGATCGAGCTATGAGTCGGATCGCAGGGCGTTTCGAGCAACTAAAGGCGCGGGGGCGCAAGGCGCTAATTCCGTTTGTTACCGCGGGGGATCCCAATCCGCAGGTCACGCTGCCGTTGATGCATGCCATGGCGGAGGCGGGGGCGGACCTGATCGAGCTGGGGGTGCCGTTTTCCGACCCCATGGCCGACGGGCCTGTGATCCAACGCGCCAGCGAGCGGGCCTTAATGCACCACCTGACCCTGCATCAGGTGCTGGACATGGTGCGCGCCTTCCGCGAACAGGACGATGCAACCCCGGTGCTGCTAATGGGTTACTTGAACCCCATCGAGGCCATGGGCTACGCGGCCTTTGCGGAGGCGGCGGCCGGGGCCGGGGTGGATGGCGTGCTGACGGTGGATCTGCCGCCGGAGGAGGGTGAAGAATTCCTCGCCGAGGCGGCCAAGCGCGCCATCGATCCCATCTTCCTGCTTTCGCCGACCACCACCAGGGCGCGTATGCAACGGGTTTGTGAGCACGCGAGCGGTTTCATCTATTATGTGTCGGTAAAGGGCATTACCGGCGCGGCCAATCTGGCCATTGACGAGGTGGCGGCCAAGGTGGCAGGCATTCGCGGGCTGACCGAGCTGCCGGTGGGCGTGGGTTTCGGGATTCGCGACGCCGAGTCGGCCCGCGCCGTGGCGCAAGTGGCCGATGCGGTGATTGTGGGCAGCGCGCTGGTGACCCGGGTGGAGGCCCTAGCCGAGCGGCCGGACGCCATCCCCGGCGAGATCGCGGCCATCCTGGCGTCGATGCGCAAGGCGATGGACCGCGAGTAGATTAGGCTATTTCTGGAAATTCTTATACCATCTTGTTGGTCTGTTGGTCCGTTTTCTGCGCCAGCCCTTCCATAAGCCCGCTATGCGCGGGTGGCGCGCCTTGAATACGAATCAAAAATCCGCCGGGAGCGGATTTTCGCGCAAGCCCCGCAGGGGTGAGGCGCAGGGATGCGTCGAACAAAAATCCGCCGGGAGCGGATTTTCGCGCAAGCCCCGCAGGGGTGAGGCGCAGGGATGCGCCAAACAGCATCCGGCGCAATCCGGGTATAAGGATTCCCGCCAATAGCCTTAACCCGCGGCGGCCGCACGAGCGCCGCGATTACCGAACAAAAGCCCGAGAATCCCATTCCGATGGTGAAGTACCTGAAAGGGGACATGCCAATGAGCTGGTTTGAAAAACTGATGCCGAGCCGTATTCGTATCGAAGGCGGCAACAAGCGTGCGGTGCCCGAAGGGCTGTGGGCCAAATGCCCCGGCTGCAGCGGCATCCTCTATCGCGCCGAGATGGAGCGCAGCGAGGAGGTGTGCCCCAAGTGCGGACACCACGGCCGCATCGGCGCCCGACGGCGGCTGGATATCTTCCTGGACGAGGAGGGCCGCGAAGAGATCGGCGCCGAGCTGAGCCCGGCCGACCCGCTCAAGTTCAAGGACAGCAAGAAATACAAAGACCGCATCAGCCAGGCCCAGAAAAAGACCGGGGAAAAGGACGCCTTGGTGGCCATGCACGGTCGCCTCAAGGGCATGGACCTGGTGGTCGCCGCCTTCGAGTTCGATTTCATGGGCGGCTCCATGGGCTCGGTGGTGGGCGAGCGCTTCACCCGCGCGGCCCATGTCTGCCTGGAGCAGCAAATCCCGTTGGTCTGCTTCTCCGCCAGCGGCGGCGCGCGGATGCAGGAATCCCTGTTTTCGTTAATGCAAATGGCCAAAACCAGCGCCGTGCTGGAAAAGATGTCCCAACGCGGCATCCCCTTCATCTCGGTGATGACGGACCCCACCATGGGCGGCGTGTCCGCCAGCCTGGCCATGCTCGGCGACGTTAATGTGGCCGAGCCCAACGCCTTGATCGGCTTCGCCGGGCCGCGGGTGATCGAACAGACCGTGCGCGAAAAGCTCCCCGAAGGCTTCCAGCGCAGCGAGTTCCTGCTGGAAAAGGGCGCCATCGACCTCATCATCGACCGCCGTGAAATGCGCGATCGGCTCCATAACCTGCTGGGCATCCTGACCCATCACCCAAACGACGACTCGGCGCCGCAAACCGAAACGGCCGAGTAGGCCTAGGCGTAAATAAAAAAACAACGGCTTCTAGGCACGCAGCGGGCGCCGAGGACCGCAGCGTGCGCGGAGGAGGTTTTGCTTGCTTGCGTTGCGCTCCAGCGCGGGGAGACCTGTCCGGTGGTTTAGTGCAGCTGCGCCTAAGTGACGGAAACAACGAATCAATCAAGCCACATCTTGTGGGAGCGGTTTGCAACCGCGATCAGCCGCGCCAGCGGCTTGGTCCGGACCGCATCTTGTGGGAGCGGTTTGCAACCGCGATCAGCCGCGCCAGCGGCTTGGTCCGGACCGCATCTTGTGGGAGCGGTTTGCAACCGCGATCAGCCGCGCCAGCGGCTTGGTCCGGACCACATCTTGTGGGAGCGGTTTGCACCCGCGATCAGCCGCGCCAGCGGCTTGGTCCGGGCGTTTGCGCCGGATCAGAGGCCGTCATCGCGGAAGTAATCCGCTCCCACGGTTGTTTCCGCTACTTGTGGACAGCTGTACTAGGGCTTGCAAGACAGGCAGAACCAAAGAGGCCTTGCGCACGAGCATGAAATCGAAACGCCGCTCTGCGCCCTCTGCGGTTCTCCGCGTACTCTGCGTTCCGCGAGCGCCGGGGTTTAGGCGCGGCTGTACGCGTTGGCTCTTCGAGCAAAACATCTATTTCCCGAGGGCGCTGAATGACCGCGGAATTTGAACAAGCCGCCCAAGGGCTCATCGCCGCCGGGCGCCTGCTGTACGCAAACGGCTGGGTCCCGGCCGCCAGCGGCAATTTCTCCGCCCGCCTGTCCGACGGACGGCTGGCGGTGACCGTATCCGGACGCCACAAGGGGCGACTGACCGCGGATGACATCCTGCTGGCCGACGCCTCAGGGCGTTCCCTGGATGCGCGCCGACCCTCGGCCGAGACCCAGTTGCATGTGCAGATCTATCGGCGCTTCCCCCGGGCCCGGGCGGTGCTGCATCCGCACTCGGTGAACGCCACCCTGCTTTCGCGCTTGTGCGCCGGTGACCTGATCCTGCAAGATTACGAACTGCTCAAGGCCTTCCCAGGGATCGACACCCACCAGTGCGCGGTGCGCGTGCCGGTGTTCCCCAACGACCAGGACATCGAGCGCCTGGCGGCCCGGGTCGAGGCGCGCATGGCCGCCCTTGACGCACCCGTGCAGGGTTACTTGCTCGGCGGACACGGCTTCTACACCTGGGGCGACAGCCTGGAAGACGCCCTGCGGCGCCTGGAGGCCTTCGAGTTTCTGTTTGAATGTGAAATGCGGCTACGAGGAATCACCCACCCATGAGCGTAATGGCGATCTACCCCGAAGACGGCTCCGGACCCTTGGCGGTATTGAAAGATCATCATTCCATCGCCGAGCGCCTCGACCGGCTCGGCGTGCGGTTCGAGCGCTGGAAGGCCGACCGCCCCTTGAGCGTCGATGCCGGAGAGGACGAAGTGTTGGCCGCCTATCGGCCTGAAATCGACGCCCTGGACCGCGAGTACGGCTTCCAGTCCCAGGATGTGGTCAGCCTGCGCCCGGATCACCCGCAACGCGCGGAGCTTCGCGGCAAGTTCCTTGCCGAGCACACCCATGCCGATTTCGAGGTGCGGTTCTTCGTGGACGGCGCCGGGCTTTTTTACCTGCACATCGAAAACCGGGTCTACCTGGTGCCGTGCGAGGCCGGCGACCTGATCAGCGTCCCCGCCGACACCACTCACTGGTTCGACATGGGCGCCGCGCCGGATTTCAAATGCATCCGCCTGTTCACCCGCCAGGACGGTTGGGTGGGCGCCTTCACCGGCGACCCCATCGCCGCCCGCTTTCCCGATTTCGACCGCTTTCGTCGGGAGGCGGCATGACCCGCGCCGTCATCACCGACATCGAGGGCACCACCACCTCGGTCTCCTTTGTGTTCGACGTACTATTCCCCTACGCCCGCGAGCATATCGGCGAATTCGTGCGCACCTACGCCCAGGCCCCCTCCGTGCGGGCCGAACTCAAGGCCGTGGCGCGCGAGGCCGGCCGTCCCCTATCCGACGACGAGGCCATCGCCGAACTCGAGGCCTGGATCGACCAAGACCGCAAATCCACGCCCCTCAAGACCCTCCAAGGCATGCTCTGGAAGCACGGCTTCGAGGCCGGCCACTTCACCGGCCATGTGTATGACGACGCGGCCCGCAACCTCACCGCCTGGAAGGCCCGCGGCCTGGCCCTCTACGTCTACTCCTCCGGCTCGGTGCAGGCCCAGCAACTGCTATTCGGCCACAGCGACCACGGCGACCTCACGCCGCTATTCTCCGGCTACTTCGACACCCGCACCGGCCACAAGCGTGAACGCGACGCCTACCGCAAGATCGCCATCGAAATCCGCATCCTCCCCTCCGAAATCCTCTTCCTCTCCGACATCAAAGAAGAACTCGACGCCGCAAAAAGCGCTGGCATGCAAACCGCCTGGCTCGTGCGCAACCAGCCCCCCAAACCCAAGGCCCCCCACCGCCAAGTCAACAGCTTCGACCAAATCGAGCTGGATTGAAGCCGGAGGCCCCCTGGCGACGCCGCCGCTGCGGCGTCACCAGGGGGTTTCAGCCGGTTTATCCGGGACCGCTGCGCCGGTAGATGTCGTCAAACAGGCGTTCGAGTTCGGGCTGGCTGCCGCGGACTTGGTCGATTACGGCCTTGGCCCATTCGCGGTAGCGGGTGCGGCGTTCGGCGGACCAGTCGGCGGGCGGGCGGTGGTGGATGTCGCGTAGGTTGCAGATTTTGTCGGCCAGTTTGATCAGCTTGGCTTGGTGGCTGATTTGGTTGGCGTGCAGCACTTGCAGGCGTTTGCGTTCGACCTTGGGCAGGGCCTTGTCGTCGCTGACTTCCATCACCACGCGGCACACGGCGGGGCCGAAATGGGCGCTCAGTTCGGCCTCCGTGGTGTCGGTGTCTTCCACCGTGTCGTGCAGCAGGGCGGCGGCGAGTACGGTTTCGTCGCTGATGCCGGCCTCGTTGCACAGTACGCTGGCGAGGGCGATGGGGTGGTTGATGTAGGGCGAGGCCTCACGGTCCTTGCGCCGTTGGTTGCGGTGCTTGTCGGCGGCGAAGGCGAGCGCCTTCAGGATCAGGGGCAGGGGCGGCAGGCGGGATTCCTCGACCATGGGTAACGGCTCCGAAACGGTTCCAAAGGGGCAGGCGGGGATTATACCCCGATCACCGGCTCCGGTTTGCTCGCGAGCGGTGTTTATTGCAATATGCGCGCCTTATGATTCACCCTCGCCGCTGTGGTTACCCCGGCTGATTCGGACCTCATGCCCGCCTTTGATCTCGTCTCGCTTTCGCCCGGCTCGCTGCTGCTGATGGCCTGCATCCTGCTGGGGGCCTATGCCATTCGCGGGGTCTCGGGCTTCGGCTCGTCTTTGGTGGCGGTGCCGCTGCTGGCGCATTTCCTGCCGTTGACCTTGATTGTGCCCCTGATGACGCTGCTGGACCTGGTCGGCTCGCTGGTGTTGAGTCATTCGGGCTGGCGCGGGCGGCAGATCCGTTGGGGCGAGATCGGTTGGTTGTTGCCCGGCGCCCTGGTCGGGCTGACGCTAGGGATTTTGTTGCTGCAATCCCTGCCCGAGCATGGGTTGCAGGCGGCGTTGGGGGTGTTGGTGATACTGTTTGGGTTGCGGGCGGCGTTGCGCCTGGGCGGGGAGCGGTTGATTCGACGCCGTTGGGCGCTGCCGGCGGGGTTGACGGGCGGGGCGGTGGATGCGCTGTTTGCCACCGGCGGGCCGCCGTTCGTAATCTATCTTAGCCACCGGTTGCGTGAAAAGGGGGAGCTCAGGGCCGCCTTGTCGGTGTTGTTTTTGCTCACCGGACTGAGCCGAGTGGCGGGGTTTTTGCTGGCCGGGCTATTGTGGCATCCGCAAATCGGCTGGGCGCTGTTGGCGGCTGCGCCGCTGATGTTGGCGGGTCTGTATTGGGGCCACCGGATTCATTTGGGCATCGGGCATGGGCAGATGATGGCGGCCATCGGTTGGCTGTTGGTGGGGGCCGGGGTGTCGATTCTGCTGCGCGGTTGGGCGGGGCTGATCGCGGCCTAGTACGGCCGCGCCTACGTATCGGAAACAATTCAGGCGCTTCTTGGAACGCAGAGGGCGCGGCGAACCGCAGAGGGCGCAGAGGTGTTTCGCTTGAAAGGATAAGCGCCGCCCCCGTCATCCGCCGCCTCAGCGGCGAATGCACTTCGCTTGTCCACCCCCTGTATGACTGCGGGCTCGGGGCGTACACGCCTTGGCCCGGGCGCGTAACCGCAAAACCCGCATAGCCCGAGGGCTGTACTCCAGGCGGCTAGGCGGCGCTGGGGCGCCCCGGGCAGGCATAAGCAAGCAAAACCTCCTCTGCGCTCTCTGCGTTCCTAGATGGCGTTGTTTCCGTTATTTGTGCGCAGGCGTACTAGGCTCTTTACCCGAGGCCCGCTCTGCATCATCATTCTATATTATTCCTTTGATCAATCGCCGGCGTCAGCGGGGAGGTTTTGCGGGCGCGCGGGTCTTCGCGGGGTTAATGCCATTGGAGGATTGCATGCATACAGACGAAATCAGAACGATGCCGGACAAGGGGCGGTTGCCTCATGCGCTGTATCGCGGCGACGAGGTCCGCGAGCTGGACCGGGTGGCCATCGAGGGTCAGGGCATTGCGGGCAAGGTGCTGATGGAGCGCGCCGGGGCCGCGGCCTTCGCGTTGATTCGGCGGCGTTGGCCGGAGGCGGACAAGGTATGCGTGCTGTGCGGGGTGGGCAACAACGCCGGCGATGGCTATGTGGCGGCGCGCCTGGCGATGGAGCAAGGGCTTGATGTGCTGGTGCTGCAATTGGGCGGGTTTGATCGCTTGCAGGGCGATGCGCTGGCCAATTACGAGGCCTTCGAGGGCCTGGGCGGGGCCATGCGGGCCTATGACGGGATTCCGCGCGAGACCGAGCTGATCGTGGATGCGGTGTTCGGCACCGGCCTGGAGCGCGAGGTGGCCGGGCCGTGGCGGGAGGCGCTGGAGGCCGCGGTGGTCCATCCCGCGCCGGTGATCGCCATCGACATGCCCTCGGGGCTGCATGCGGATTCGGGGCGGGTGCTGGGGTTCGGGCTTAAGGCCGAATGCACGATCAGTTTCATCGGCCTCAAGCAAGGGCTGTTCACCGGCGAGGGGCCGGAATATGCCGGCGAGGTGTTCTTCAATGCGCTGGAGGTCCCGGCGCTGATCTATTCCAGCGTGATCCTGTCCGCCCGGCGCATCGATTGGGAACAGCAATCGCAGTTTCTCGCTCGGCGCTCGCGCAGCGCGCACAAGGGGGATTTCGGGCATGTGCTGGTGCTCGGCGGCGACCTGGGTTTTTCCGGCGCGGTGTTGATGGCGGGGGAGGGCGCGGCCCGGGCGGGCGCGGGCCGGGTGAGCCTGGCCACCCGGCCCGAGCATGCGCCCTTGCTGAATCTGGCGCGGCCGGAGTTGATGGTGCATGGGGTGCGCACGGCGCAGGATTTGCAACCCCTGTTGGAGCGCGCCACGGTGATCGCGCTCGGCCCCGGGCTTGGGCGGGCGAGCTGGGGGCGGGAGCTTGGGCAGGCGGCGCTGGACGCCGGCAAGCCGTTGGTGGTGGATGCCGATGGCTTGGCGCTGCTGGTCGAGAACCCGATGCGGCGGGACGATTGGGTGCTTACGCCGCATCCGGGGGAGGCGGGGCGGCTGCTCGGCCTGGCCGCGGATGCGGTGCAGGCGGACCGGTTCGCCGCGGCGGGGGCCTTGCATGACCGCTATGGCGGGACTGCGGTGCTAAAGGGCGCGGGCACCCTGGTGCAGGGGTCTAATCGACGCCCGCCGGCGGTTTGTTCCGAGGGCAATCCCGGCATGGCCAGCGGCGGCATGGGCGATGTGCTCACCGGCGTGGTCGCGGGTCTGCTGGCCCAGGGCCTGAGCGCGGAAGACGCGGCCGAGGCGGGCGTCTGCCTGCATGCGGCGGCGGGGGACCGTGCGGCCTTGGGCGGCGAGCGGGGCCTGCTGGCCACGGATCTGTTGCCCCATTTGCGGCGGTTGGCCAATCCCGATGGCTGAGGGGCTGATTTTTAACGCCGCCGACGAGGCGCAACAGGGGGCCTTGGGCGCGGCCCTGTCCGCGGTCTGTCCACTGGTTTGCATGATTCACCTGCAAGGCGATTTGGGCGCGGGCAAGACCACCTTTGTGCGCGGTTTTCTGCGCGGGCTCGGTTACGTCGGCGCGGTGCGCAGCCCCACCTACACCCTGGTGGAGCCCTATGCCACGGAGCGGCTGCGCTGTTATCACTTCGACCTCTATCGCTTGGCCGATGCCGAGGAGCTGGAATACCTGGGCCTGCGCGACATCCTGGCGGAACAGGCGGTCTGGCTGGTGGAGTGGCCGGAGCACGGCGCCGGGGTGTTGCCCGCGCCGGACCTGCGGGTGGGCATTGAGCATCAGCGGGTCGGGCGCAGGCTGTGCTTCGAGGCCGGTAGCGCCTTGGGCGCCGAGACCCTGGGGGCGTTGCGGGACCACTTAGGAGATGGAATTAATTGAATATCTAGGAAAAATCGCTATCTTACCGAAAAAACTAGAAAAATCCGCTTTGGCATGCTAGATTTAGGCTATGTGTACAACGGGACCGGCCGGGGCGGAAAATTGAACAAAATCATACTCTCACTGCTTCTACTTCTGGCAACTTCTGCGGTCCAAGCGGTCCAGACTCGGATCGACGACCTGAGGATGTGGAATGCGACGGATCGGACCCGCGTGGTGTTCGACACCTCGGCGGGGGCCGAATACAAGTACTTCACGCTAGCCAATCCGGACCGGCTGGTGGTGGACTTCTACGGCGCGGCCTTGGATGCCCGTCTGCCCCTGGAGCTGACCCGCAACCCCTACGTCAAGCGCTTCCGCAGCGCGCCCCATAAAGGGGATCGGCTGCGGGTGGTGCTGGATCTGAAGGCGCCGGTGCGGCCGGAAATCTTCGCCCTGGGGCCGAACCGTCACCGCGGGCATCGGGTGGTAGTGGACCTCTATCCGGCGGGCGCCGCCGCCGCGCCCAGAAAGCAGGCCCCGGCCCCGCGGCCCGCCCCCCCAGTCATTGCGCGTGCGACCGAGCCCCAAGAAGCGCCAACCACAGGCCGCGCCCCGGCGCCGCCCAAGCGTGAGCTTGCAGCCGAGGATCCTCAGGCCTTGGCGCGGGCCAATCGGAGGCCGCCGGCGCCGCCGACCCGCAAGCGGGCCGCGGCCGTGCTGGGCGGTGCGCGGGATGTGGTGGTGGTTATCGACGCCGGTCACGGCGGACGCGACGTAGGGGCCATCGGCAAGCATGGCACCTACGAAAAGGACGTGACGCTGGCCATGGCCAGGCGCCTGGCGCTGGCGGTGGACCAGGCGGCGGGCATGCGTGCGGTGCTGACGCGGGCGGATGATCGCTTTTTGCAACTCAATGAGCGGATCGGCGTGGCCCGGCGGCACGAGGCGGACGTGTTCGTGTCCATTCATGCCGACTCTTTCGAGGACGGGCGGGTGAGCGGCTCCTCGGTCTACACCCTGTCGCTGCATCGCGCCTCCAGCGAGGCCGCCAAGTGGCTGGCGCAGCGCGAGAACACCTCGGGCGGCCTGCTCGGCGGCATGGAATTGGGGGTGCAAGACGACCTGCTGCGCGAGGTGCTGTTCGACCTCAATCAGACCGGCACCCTGCAGGCCAGTTACGAGCTGGGACAGAATGTGCTCATTCACCTGCGCAGTCTTGGGAAGGTGCATAAGCACACGGTGCAAAAGGCCCCCTTCGTGGTGTTGAGCGCGCCCGACATTCCATCGATCCTGGTGGAGACCGCCTTCATCAGCAACCCGCAGGAAGAGAAGCGACTCTCCAGTCAGGCCTACCAGGACCGGATGGCCGCCGCGCTGCTGTCCGGCATTAAGGACTTTTTCATGGGCAATCCGCCGCCCGCGACCTATTTCGCACGCGAGCAGGAACGGCGGGAAACCGAACAGGGTAAACACATCGCCGGCATCGGCAACGCCTCCGACTCCTCGCTGTAAGGGCGGCTGTGTCCGCCCGCAGGGAGAAGCCTGTCAGGCCCTCTGGCCTGAGGCGGGGGCTTCGCTCGCCTAAGCACCAACCACAAACCACCCAGTTGAACCACAGATAAGCACGGATGGACGCAGGCGACCATCATTCTGTTAGCGGAGGCAACGGTGGGAGCGGATTGCATCTGCGCGCGATGACGGCCTTTGGTCCGGCGCCAACGCCTGGGGCAAGGCGCTCCAGCGGCTGATCGATTACGGTAGCAAACCGCTCCCACGAGAGAGCTGGTCGATTGATCCTTGTTTCCGATACTTCGGCGTTCTTGGAACGCAGGGCACGCGGAGGACCGCGGCTCCCCAAGCTGGGCTGAACTCCGGCTTCTATGGCTTTTCGGCGCGCCGAAAAGCTATAATCCGCCTCAATGACCAAGCAGCAGGCGGTCCGAAACGATGCAAGCTTCACTCATTCAACACGCCGTAGAGACGATTTGCAACAAGGGGTGCCGGCAGGTGCGCGCGGATATCCTGGCCCTGGAGCAGGGCCGGGGGCCGGACGAGACCTCGGGGCTGGAGGCGCGCGAGCGCGCCGCGGTGTTGCAGGAGCTGAAGTCGATTATGGCGGTCTACGGCGACGAGTGTCGCATCGATTGAGCCCATGGGGGCGTCTCCTCTCGAGACCCTGAAATCCAATAACCCCTTCGCGCCCGTTACGCCGCCTTGGCGCGCTTTGCGTTATATTCCACCATCCTTCTCCACCAGCAAACCAAAGAAGAACAGCCTATGCAGCCGATTGTCTTGCGCATCGCCCAAGAGCTGGGCGTGGATGCCCGTCAGGTCCAGTCCGCGGTGGATCTGTTGGACGAAGGGGCCACGGTCCCGTTCATCGCCCGCTATCGCAAGGAGCGCACCGGCGGCCTGGACGACGCCCAGTTGCGCGACCTGGAGGAGCGGTTGGGGTATCTGCGGGAGCTGGAGGACCGCCGGGCGACGGTGCTGAAGAGCATCGACGAACAGGGCAAGCTGGATGACAAGTTGAAGGCGGAGATCCTGGCGGCGGACACCAAGACCCGGCTGGAGGACCTGTATCTGCCCTATAAGCCCAAGCGGCGCACCAAGGCGCAAATCGCCCGCGAGGCGGGGCTGGAGCCGCTGGCCGAGGCATTGCTAGTTGATCCGAACCTGCACCCCGAAGCGCAGGCCGCCGCCTTCGTGGACGCCGAAAAAGGTGTGGTCGATGCCGCTGCGGCGCTGGAAGGGGCGCGGCAGATTTTGATGGAGCGCTTTGCCGAGGACGCCGCCCTGTTGGCCGAGCTGCGCGACTATCTCTGGAACGACGGCCTAGTGCGCTCGCGGGTGGTCGCGGGCAAGGAGCGGGAGGCGGCCAAGTTCGCCGACTACTTCGATTACCAGGAGCGCATCGACAAAATCCCCTCCCATCGCGCACTGGCGCTGTTGCGCGGCCGCAACGAGGGGCTTCTGGACCTGACCCTGGAGACCGCCGAGGAGGCGGCGCGGGACGCCCGCGGGGCCTTGGCCGCGGCCAAGCGCTTCGGCATCGAGCGCCAGGGCCGAGCGGCCGACGACTGGCTATGGGACAGCGCCCGCCGCGCCTGGCGGATCAAGATCTTCACCCATTTGAGCCTGGAGCTGATGGGCCGGCTGCGGGAGGCGGCGGAGGAGGAGGCCATTCGGGTGTTCGGCTCCAACCTCAAGGACCTGCTGCTGGCGGCCCCGGCGGGCAACAAGACCATCATCGGGCTGGACCCGGGGATTCGCACCGGGGTCAAGGTGGCGGTGGTGGACGCCACCGGCAAGGTGGTGGATACCGCCACCGTTTATCCGCATGAGCCCAGGCGGGATTGGGAGGGGGCGCTGCACACCCTAGAGGGGTTGGCGCGCAAGCACCGGGCGGCCTTGGTGGCCATCGGCAACGGCACCGCCTCGCGAGAGACGGACAAGCTGGCCGCCGAGCTGCTGAAAAGGCTGTCGGACCAACCCCTGAGCAAGATCATGGTCAGCGAGGCCGGGGCCTCGGTCTATTCCGCCTCCAAACAGGCCTCGGACGAGCTGCCGGAGCTGGACGTAAGCCTGCGCGGCGCGGTCTCCATCGCCCGGCGGCTGCAAGACCCGCTGGCGGAGCTGGTGAAGATCGAGCCCAAGTCCATCGGCGTGGGCCAATATCAACATGACGTGAATCAAAGCCGGCTGGCGCGGGCGCTGGATAATGTGGTGGAAGACTGCGTAAACTCGGTGGGGGTGGATGCCAACACCGCCTCGGCGGCGCTGCTGGCCAAGGTCTCGGGCCTCAGTCGCGCCCAGGCCGAGAACATCGTGCGTTACCGCGACGAACACGGGGCCTTTGGCGAGCGCAAGACCCTGCTCCAGGTGCCGCGGCTGGGGGCAAAGGCCTTCGAGCAGGCCGCGGGCTTTTTGCGCATTAACGGCGGGGCCAACCCGCTGGACGCCTCGGCGGTGCATCCCGAGGCCTACCCGGTGGTGGAGCGCATCCTGGCCCATGTGCAGAGCGAGATCGGCCGCCTGATCGGCGACCGCCCGACCCTAAGCCGGCTCAAGCCCGAGGCGTACACCGACGAGCGCTTCGGCCTGCCCACGGTGCGCGACATCCTGGCGGAGCTGGAAAAGCCCGGCCGCGACCCGCGCGGCGAGTTCAAGACCGCCAGCTTTCAGGATGGCGTCGAGACGCTGAAGGACCTCAAGCCCGGCATGATCCTCGAAGGCGTGGTCACCAACGTGGCCAACTTCGGGGCCTTCGTGGACCTGGGGGTGCATCAGGACGGCCTGGTGCATATCTCGGCCCTGGCGGATAAGTTCGTCAAGGACCCGCGGGAGGTGGTGCGCACCGGCGACCTGGTGAAGGTCAAGGTGATGGCGGTGGACCTGGAGCGGCGACGCATCGGGCTCTCCATGCGGCTGAATGACGCGCCGGGGGAGGGGCGCAAGGCGTCGCCCAAGGCCAAGCCCGAGCCGCGGCCGCGGGCGCAATCTTCGACCCGCGGCGCCAAGCAGCCTGCGGAGCGGCCCTCAGGGGCCATGGCCGATGCGCTCTCCAATGCTTTCGGCAAGCGCTGAATCCGAGCTATACTCCACCCTGGATGGGTCAGTCAAAGAAAAACAAATTGGGCCGCGCTGCCAAAGAACCTGGACTGCGGATCCGTGATCGGGACCTGAAGGCGCTGGTGTACGCCGCAGCGTCGAACATTCACGGCACCGGGCTGTTCGCCGCGCGCCGGATCGAAAAGGGCGAGTACATCGGCACTTATCACGGTCCGCGGGCCAAGCGCAACGGGGTCTATGTGTTGTGGATCTATCCCGCGGACGGAGAAGAAACGGGCATCAGCGGGCGCAATTTATTGCGTTTTCTCAACCATGCCCGACCGCCCAATGCCGAACTCGACGGTCCGGACCTCTACGCCCGGCGGGTGATTGCCCGCGGGCGCGAGATCACCTTCGATTACGGCCCGGACTGGTGAGCGGAGGGCTCGATTGCAATCCCGGCCACGGGGCGGGAAGATCAGGGTGCGGCGGAAGGTCTTGCAGTCGAGCCGGCTCGAACCCAATATCGACTGGATTACAGGGGGGCGACCCCCGAGATTCCGAGGTAGAGTGAATTCATGAGCCTGTTAGACGATCTGAAAAAAGAGGCCGAAAAGAAAGAGCAGCAGGACGGCGACGAAAGCCGCAAGCGCGAGCAGGTGGTGCAGCGCTACAAGGAGGTGATGCGCCCGCGGATGCTGGCGGTGCTCAAGTACTTGCAGGAGATGATTAAGCAAGTCGAGCGCGGCGGGCTCGAAGTCACCTCCTTCTACAAGCTTCCGGGGCTTGCGGAGGCGGTGGAGCTGGAGCAAAAAAACTACAAGGTCTATGTGGATTCGCGGTCCAAGCCCATGCGCGTGGGGATTCAGTTCGAGTGCGTGGCGGCGGCCGAAAACACCTATGAAATCCGCCCGGCGAGCGATGCCTCGGAGTTCGGGCGTTTCCTGCAAACCGCGCAAATCGATCACTCCGAGTGGCCCATTCGGACCAGCCAGCGCAAGCTCGTCGGGGCCATGTTCAAGGTGCGGCCGCGGATCATGAGCAAGATCCTGCTCGAAGCGGACATCAAGAACGACCGCGTGATGGTGGCCACCTCCAATTTCGAGGGACTGAAGGTCACGCGGCAGAATTTCGCCTTCCAGAGCATCGACGAAAAGTGGATGGACGAGCTGGGGTATTACATCCTGCGCAAGAAATCCACCATCGGCGAGAGCAAGGTCTCCGAGCAATACCGCGAGCAGTTGCGGATGCAGCTGATGCAGGAACAGACGGAGGAGGCCGAGGCGGAGCAGGAGGAAAAGGCCGCGGCCTTGGCGGAGACCGGCTTTTTCGACCGCGTCGGGCAGGTGATGAACACCCCGATCAGCGAGCTTTCGGGGCGCAAGGCGGATGACCCCCAGCAGGCGGAGCACGAAGAAAAGGAACAGCGGCGACTGTTCGGCCAGGTGCGCAAGGTGCTGACCACGCCCATCAGCGAATTGGGTAAACGGGAAGAAGAGGATTAACGCCCGCTCGGCCGGCCCGCTGTTTTTCCAATTCCCGTTACAGGGTTTTCTCCTCCTCGATTTATGGCATCCAAACGGCCGCCCGCGCGGAAAAAGAAGGCAGCCCCCCGCAAGGGCCGTCCGCCGGCCAAGCGCCGCACCCCCTCCGCCCGCGGTCGCGGCGCAAAAAAGACCGCCAAATCCGGGCGCCGGCGCGGTTGGTTGTTTTTCGGCCTGCCGCTGCTGCTGGTGTTCGCCGGCTATTTGACCTATCTCGACTGGCGGGTGCGCGACGCCTTCGAAGGCCAGCGCAGCGCCACGCCCGCCCGCGTTTACGCCCGCCCCCTGGCGCTGTATCCCGGGGCGCGCCTGAGCGCCGCGCAATTGGAATACGAGCTGACGGCCCTGGGTTATCGGCGGGTCTCGGGGGTGTTGCAGGGTGCCGGGCAGTGGTCGCGCTCCGGGGCGGAGTATCGAATCCGCCAGCGCGCCTTTCGGTTTTGGGACGGCGCCCGCGAGCCCGAGCGGCTGCAACTCGAACTGGCGAACTCCCGCCTCGCCGCCCTGCGCGACCCAAGCGGCGACAACCTGAACGTGGCTCGTTTGGAGCCGGTGGAAATCGGCAGCATCTATCCGGCCCACAACCAGGACCGGGTCCCGGTGCGCCTGAAGGCGGTCCCGCGGGCGCTGACCGATGCCCTGATCGCGGTGGAGGATCAGGGGTTTCGCGGCCATCGCGGGCTCGACTTTATCGCCATCGCGCGCGCCCTGTGGGTGAACCTGCGCGCCGGGCGGGTGGTGCAGGGCGGCAGCACCCTGACCCAGCAACTGGTGAAGAACCTCTATTTGAGCCCCGAGCGCACCCTTTGGCGCAAGCTCAACGAGGCCCTGATGGCGGTGCTGTTGGAGATCCATTACTCGAAGGACGCAATCCTCCAGGCCTATCTCAACGAGGTCTATCTGGGGCAGGACGGGGGGCGCGCGATCCACGGCTTCGGGCTGGGCAGCCGCTTTTTCTTCAATCGCCCGCTGAGCGAATTGGACCTGCCCCGCATGGCCTTGTTGGCGGCCCTGGTGAAGGGGCCCTCCTGGTACAATCCGCAGCGTCACCCCGAGCGCGCCCGGGAGCGGCGCAATTTGGTGTTGCGCTTAATGCAAGAACAGGGCTTGATCAGCGCCGCCGAGCGCGCTCAGGCGGCCGCGGCCCCCCTGGGGCTTGCGCCGGGGCGGGCCGGGCGCGACGGGCGGCGCCCGGGGCTGGATTTGGTGCGGCGGCAATTGGCGCGGGATTATCGCGACCCGGATCTCACCTCCACCGGCTTGCGCATCTTCACCAGCCTTGATCCGTGGCTGCAACACCAAGCCGAGCAGGCCCTGAGCCGCGGCATCGAGGCGCTGGAGGGCGAGCGGAGCGGACTGCAAGGGGCGGCGGTGCTCACCGCGGCGGATAGCGGCGAGGTCCTGGCCCTGGTCGGCGGGCGCGGGGGCGCCGGCTTCAACCGGGCGCTGGACGCGGTGCGCCCCATCGGCTCGCTGGTCAAGCCGGCGGTGTATCTGGCGGCGTTGCAGCGCGACGCCGGCTATAATCTATTGAGCCCGCTGGAGGATACGCCCTTGCTGGTGCGCGCCCGCAACGGCGAGGAGTGGCGGCCCGATAACTTCGATCAGGTCGCGCATGGCGTCGTGCCCCTGCACAGCGCGCTGGCGAAGTCCTATAATCTGGCCACCGTGCGCCTGGGCATGGGCGTGGGTCTGGAGCGGGTGGCGGACACCCTGCGCAAGCTGGGGGCGGAGCGACCCTTCGACGCCTATCCGGCGATGCTTTTGGGGTCGGTGTCGTTGTCGCCGCTGGAGGTGGCGCGCCTGTACCAAACCCTGGCCGCGGGCGGCTTCAAGACCGACCTGCGGGTGATTCGCGGGGTGCAATCGGCCGCTGGCGAGCCGTTGGACCGCTATCCGCTGCGGTTGGAGCGGACCCTGGAGCCGGGGCCGGTCTATTTGCTCAACCGCCTGCTGCAAGAGGTCGCGGCCAGCGGCACCGGCAGCGGCCTGAGCGCCTATTTGGACCCCGCTTTGGCGGTGGCCGGCAAGACCGGCACCACCGATGAACTGCGCGATAGCTGGTTCGCCGGATTCGACGGCGCCCGGGTGGGCGTGGTGTGGCTGGGGCGCGACGACAACGCCCCCGCCGGCCTCACCGGGGCCGGCGGGGCCTTGCGCGTATGGGGTGATATGATGCGCCGCATTGGCCCGCGGCCGCTGCGTTTGACCCCGCCGGACACGGTGGAGTCGGTTTGGATCGATCAGGCAACGGGGCTGCGCGGCGGCCCCGACTGCGCCCACGCAAGCCCGGTCCCCTATCTAAGGGGCACGGCGCCCGAGGTGTTCGCCTCGTGCGCCCTTGATAACGGTTTCGGGAGCACCACCCAATGACACAGAAGACCTTAATGATCGGCGCCCTGGCGCTGTTGCTCGGCGCCTGCGCCCAGGCCCCGCGCAAGACCCCGGCGCCGGTGGAGACGCCGCGCCAGGTCACCCCCATGAAGAGCGAAAAACTGCCGCCCCCGGGCCACAAGGCCGGACCCGCGCCGCCTCGCCGAAGCGAGGCCGCGCCCCCGGGCGTCACCGCCAGCGGCATCTCCACCCAGACCATCGGCCGCCGCAAATACGCCGACGTGGCCGCCTATCAACCGCCGGAGGAAATGCAGGCCGCCCCGGTCTACACCCCGGCCATCACCGGCCTGCTCGAACAGGCCCAGGCCCTGGAAACCCAAGGGCGGCTGTCCGAGGCCGCGGCCAAAATCGAACGCGCGCTCGATCAGGCCCCCAAGGACGCCTTTCTGTGGCACCGGTTGGCGCAGATCACCCTGGCCCAGAACAATGCCCCCCAGGCCGAAGAACTGGCCGAGCGCTCCAACGCCCATGCCGCGGGCGATCTGCCGCTGCAACGGGCCAATTGGCGCCTGATCGCCGACGCCCGCCGCATGCGCGGCGACCAGCAGGGCGCGATTCAGGCGGAGGCCCATGCGCGGTCGGTGCGGTAGTGGTTGACGAAATCCAAGACATCCTGGGTCCGGACGGCCTGCTCGCGCGCCAGATCCCCGGCTTCGCCTTCCGCGCCCAGCAGTTGGAGATGGCCCGCGAGGTGGCCGCCGCGCTGGCAGACGCCGAGCTGCTGATCACCGAGGCGGGCACCGGCACCGGCAAGACCTTCGCCTATCTGACGCCGGCGCTGATGTCCGGGCGTAAGGTGATCGTCTCCACCGGCACCAAGAACCTCCAGGACCAGCTCTTCAATCGCGATCTGCCGAAGATTCGCGACATCCTGGCCCTGCCGGTGCGCACCGCCCTGCTCAAGGGCCGCGCCAATTACCTCTGCCCCCATCGCCTGGACCTGGCCCTAGGCGAGGGGCGTTTTCGCTCCAAAGAGCTGATCGGCCACCTGATGGACGTGCGCGACTGGTCGGGCAAGACCCGCAGCGGCGACATCGCCGAAATCGACGCCATCCCCGAAGACTCCCTGATCTGGCCCCACGTCACCTCCAACACCGACAACTGCCTGGGCCAGGACTGCCCCGCCTACAAGGACTGCCACCTGGCCGAGGCCCGCAAGCGCGCCCAAGAGGCCGACCTGGTAGTGGTGAACCACCACCTGCTGTGCGCCGACTTCGCGCTCAAGGACGAGGGCTTCGGCGAGCTGCTGCCGAGCGCCGACGCCTTTATCATCGACGAGGCCCATCAACTCCCCGAGGTGGCCAGCAACTTCTTCGGCACCGTAGTCAGCGGCCGCCAGCTGCTGGACCTGGCGCGTGACGTAAAGACTGAATACCAAAACGAGGCCGGCGACCTCAAGGCGATCCCGGAGCAGGCCGATCAGTTGGAAAAGGCCGCCCGCGACCTGCGTCTCGCCTTCGGCGTCGAGACCCGGCGCGGCCCCTGGGCCGAAATCCAAAACAACCAAGGCGTCAACGACAGCATCGCCGACACCCGCGAGCAATTGGCCGCCCTGAGCGACCTGCTGGAGCGGGTGCGCGAGCGCGGCAAGGGCCTGGAGAGCTGCGCCGACCGCTGCCTGGGGATGGTTGAGGACCTGGCCAATATCTGCGACCCGGCCGACGACGAAGACATCCGCTGGTTCGAGACCCTAACCCACTCCTTCCGCCTCAACCGCACCCCGCTGGAGATCGCCGACACCTTCCGCGCCCAAATGCAACGCCGGCGCGCGGCCTGGATCTTCACCTCCGCCACCCTGGCCGTGGGCAAGAGTTTTCGTCACTTTCAGGCCCACATGGGCCTGGAAAACGCCCGCACCGCCCAATGGGAGAGCCCCTTCGACTACCCGAACCAGGCCCTGTGGTTCGTGCCCCGGGGCCTGCCCCAGCCGCGGGAATCCCACTACACCGAAGAGGCCGTCAATCGCATCATCCGCCCCGTGGTCCAGGCCAGCCGCGGCCGCGCCTTCCTGCTATTCACCAGCCACCGCGCCCTGCGCGCCGCGGCCGAAATGCTGCACGACACCATCGACTACCCCATCCTGGTCCAAGGCGACGCCCCCAAGGCGACCCTGCTGGAGCGCTTCAGCAGCGCCGGCAACGCAGTGCTCCTCGGCGCCTCCAGCTTTTGGGAAGGCGTGGACGTGCGCGGCGCGGCCCTGTCCGTGGTGGTGATTGACAAACTCCCCTTCGCCTCCCCCGGCGACCCGGTGCTCCAGGCCCGCATCGACGCCCTGAAGAAACGCGGCGGCAACCCCTTCATGGAATACCAAGTCCCCCAGGCCGCCATCGCCCTCAAACAGGGCGCGGGTCGGCTGATTCGCGACGTCACCGACCGCGGCGTGCTGGTGATCTGCGACCCCCGCCTGCTCAAACGCGGCTACGGCCAAACCTTTCTCGACTCCATGCCCGCCATGGCCCGCACCCGCGACATCGAAGACGTGAAACGCTTCTTCGCCGAAGAGCGCAAAGCCGATTCTAATTGAGGGGGGTTTCAGGGGCGCCGAGGACCGCAGAGGGCGTAGAGCGGCGTTTCGATTTCATGCCCGTGCCCAAGGTCTCCTTGGGCATGCCCGTCTTGCAAGCGCTAGTACAGCCGCGCCCAAGTATCGGAAACCACCCAGGCGCTCTCGGAAAGGAGCCCGGAACGCAGGACACGCGGAGAACCGCAGAGGGCGCAGAGGGCGCAGAGCGGCGTTTCGATTGCAAGGATCAGCGCCGCACCCGACATCCGCCGCTCCAGCGGCGAATGCACTTCGCTGGCCCGCCCCCTAGACGACTGCGGGCTCGAAGCGTACACGCCTTGGCCCGGTGCGTAACCAGCAACCCGCACAGCCCGAGGGCTGTTACTCCAGGCGGCTAGGCGGCGCTTTGGCGCGCGCTCTGCGGTCCTCGGCACCCTCTGCGTCCCTAAAAACCGTTTTTTTCCGCTATTTTTGCGCGCAGGCGGACTAGGCCGTTCCGCCTATTCCACATCCTCCGGGGGGTCGGGAAGGGCTTGCAGCCAAGCCTCCAAGTCCGCCAAGCCTTGAAAGTCCAACAGCTCCAGACTGAGCTGTTCGAGCTGTACTAGCGAGAGTTCCGCGATGCGCGGGGCATAGCCTTCGACCTGTTCGCCGTGGCGGCATTTGAGCTGTCGAAGGACCAGTTGAGCGGCCTCATCTTGGCGTCCTTCTTGATGTCCCTCTAGGTGTCCTTTGCCAAAGACATCCTTGTAGAACGCAGTCTCTTGAAGGCTAATATCGTTGAAGTTCAACATGACGCGAATGCCCGCTAAGCTCAGCTGAGGCAGTTTATAGACGACGAAGATTTCGATCAGTTCCAGGGCCTGCCTGGGGTCGAAACTGGAGGGCCGCTCATCGAGCCTCTCGGAAAGCTCGCGTGCGGCCTTGGGGACTTCGGCCTCGTCGAGGATGATGAGCCTGAGCAGGCGATGCGCCCAGCCTGAATGGGTTGCATCGTGAAGATCCTCCTAATAGAACCGTTGAATCAGCCCGCGCTCCAGCACGAACTCGAAACCGGGCGGCGGCGGGCACTCGCTTTTGCGATCGGGGAACACCACCAGCGCCTTCCAGGTCGCCCTGGGGTAGTGGTAAAGACTCAGGACGATGGAGGAGAACCAGCGGGCATAAAAGACCTTGTCCGGGTTCAGTCGGGCCTCCCAAAACAGCGTTGAGCGTCTCGGATCGATTGGCTCAAGGACGCCGTCGAGGCGAAAGCTGGTCCCTTAGACCTCAATGGATCTTTGATGATAGGCGCCATCCGGCGGCAGAGGCAGCCCGGCCAGCTCGAACGCGAGGGCCGGATGCTCAAGAAAGACCAGGTAGAAAAGCTTATCGGTTTTCATGGGCTTAGAATGCGTATTGGGGGCGGTGAAGTCAAGACCTCTTTCACGCCGAAGGGGCGAGGATTCGACCGCAAGATGCGCGATGTCCTGGCCTTCCGACGGCCCTTCAGGAACCCAGCGGGCACGGCGAACCGCGGAGTGAGCATGATGGGTGTCCACTTGTTCTCTTGTGGCGGGTTCGTTGAAGTTTGAAGAGGGAAGTTCGAAGAGAGAAGTTTGAAGTCTGAAAGGGCGGGCGCTGGCGGCCAGGATGGGCCGCAATGGGTTCCTCTGACACCCTCCTCCCGCCGGGAGGGGTCGGGGGGCGGCGGCGGCGGTGCGAAAAACCGCCCCTGATCGCTATGGACCGAGAAGCCGGGTTGGCAATGGATGCGAAACCCGCTTGATTCGCAAGCTCACTCGGGGTAGACTCGAACCCTGAAAAAAGCCCGCAGGGATTGAAAAGCAGACATGAATGACCGGCCATACAGAGCCACAGCCTATGCTGTCTGCATCGATAGCTCGGACTACCCTGCGTCCCTCGAACGCAACAAAATCTACCGAGTCCTCGAAGACGAAGACGCGGCAGCGGACGGCGACATTCGAGTCATCGACGAAAGCGGTGAAGACGACCTCTACTCCGCCGATCGTTTCGTTCCGATCCAAGTCCCCGCGGAGGACAGGAAATCTTTGGAAATAGCCGCCTGACGAAACGGCCGAATAGTGGATAATGGACATCAAGGCGACCCTGAAACCGAGCCAAAACGGCACCAAGCGCCTGCAGCGCAAGTACGGTGAGCGCTGGTCTGCGTGCGCTACCGCTATGACAAGGAAAGCCGCACACGGCTCACCACCGTCGAGCTGGTGGAAGAACAGGTGGAATGGACCGCGCCGACCGATCTCGGCAACCCGACCGCCGGCGTCCCCGACCCCAATCCGCCCCTCGCGGTGCGCATCCAATACGGGGAGACGGACCTGCGGGAAAAGGCCAAGTCCGTAGGCGCCATTTGGCGACCTCGGCAAAAGCTTTGGGAAATGCGGTACGAGGATGTGGTTGCGCTGGGGTTGGAGAGCCGCGTGGCTCCGCAGGGGGACTGAGGGTGGTTTCTATATGTAGATATCTATATCTGGATATCTAAATGTAGATACAAGATATCTAGGTCTGGAAACTTGTTTCTAGATCTGGTAATTTTAGATAGGACCGCGGGGCGGTCTATTGCATGTTGGACTAAACTTCGTGGAACAATACGTCCAATATTTTCTATAATTCAAACTGTTACAAATAATCAGCCGCTC
>JAABTK010000071.1 GCA_011389885.1 Gammaproteobacteria bacterium
CCGGGGACCGTGAGGGCGGCCATACGCCAGCTCGGGATCGATTGGGATCGGTTTTGACGTATTCTCGTTCCCAGGCCCCGCCTTCTCGTTCCCAAGCGCCGCAGGGGAACGCAGTCTTGACCGCAACCCGGTCCGACTCGGGATGCGACGCATCCAAGACCGGGTTCCCAAGCGGCGCTTGGGAACCAGAACCAGAGCTTGGGAACCAGATAACAGCATAAGCGTGGAGGAGTGATGAACAACCGACTGGGGCTATTTGGAATATTACTGGCGATGATTTTTACCGTCAATCCCACATGGGCCGGCGAAGGGGCCTTGGCCCTGACCACCGAGCCGAGGGACGCAGAGATTCGGGCGGATGGCGAACTCAAGGCCACCACCACCCCGGTGGTGCTGAAACTCCCCGAGGGCAGGCGCCGGATCGAAGCGAAGGCCGGGGACAAGACCGCCGAGGTGGAGCTGTTCACCCCCGCCGATGGGGTGATCAGCAAAAAGCTCACCCTGGAGGGCAGCGCGCCGGTGGTCATCACCAGCAACCCCATCGACTACTACCGCCCCGAGCGCGACCCCTTCGAGACCGAAGCCGAGTTCGCTGTACGAAAGGAAAAGCTGCGCCAGCAAATCGACGCGGCGGTGGCAGCCCGCAAGCAGGCCTTCATCGCCGGTACCGCTACCTTGGACAAATCGGGCTATAACATCGAGAGTGGGGAGTTTCCGGTGACCATTGAGTGGGCAGAGTGGGCAGTTTAGCCGCGTGGATGACCAGTTCGGCCGGGTCTAGTTTCCGGTGACCATTGAGTGGGAAGAGTGGGCAATTTAGCCGCGTGGATGATCAGTTCGGCCGGGTCTACGGCCACATCAACAATCAAATGGGCCAAATCAGCCGCGCCATCGAACAACAGGCCCACGCCGCCCGCCAAGCGGCCTATCAGGCCCAGGCGCAACAGGAACACCTATTTCGCCAGGCCCAGGAAGAGGCGCAATTTCAGTCCTATCAGAACCGGCGCTGCGCGGAGGTGCTCCGCCGGCGGGGACGATACACTGCGTTTTCAAATTGCCCATAAGGGTATTTTTTGCCCCGCCCCCGTATCCAAAGAGGTTTCGTCGTGCTCAAAGAGATCTATCTGAAAAATTGGAAAAGCTTCGGCGACGCCACGCTATATATCGACGCCCTGACGATCCTGATCGGCCCCAATGCCAGTGGAAAATCCAATGCCCTGGACGCCCTCGCCTTTCTGAACCGCATCGCATCCGGGATCGGGATTAACGCCATCTTGCAGGGCGACGCCACCACTCAAGGACTGCGCGGCGGCCTGGAGTGGTCGGCGAGAAAGCCGGAACAAAGTTTCACTTTGGGGGTATTGTGCCAGGGCCCCGACGGCAGTCGAACCGACTTCCGCTATGAGATTGAAATCGAGTTGCTCGAACAGAGCAGCGGCATCGGCAAGACCGCGCTCATTCGATCCGAATCACTGCGCAGAATCAAATACCGCCCGAAAACGGACAAGAACCCCTATCAGATATGGCTTTTCCGTACCGATTCCTGTGAAAGCGATGCCCCTTCCATAACCGCTCGCCTATACAACGAAAAGCAGGGCAAACCCCAACCCTGCTCGCGCACCAATGCCATCCTTTACCAGCTCTCGACCCAGCTTCCTCGCCAAGAGATCACGGAGGGCGTGCGCCAGGTCACCGAGGACCTTCGCAATCTGTTTATTCTCGACCCCATTCCGTCACACATGCGCGAGGTTTCACCCCTCTCGGAGAGTCTCGCGGGGGACGGGGCCAATATCGCGGGCGTTCTGGCCGGGCTTTCTGGAGAGCATAAGACCAAGGTTGAGGCAACCCTGGCCAAGTATGTTCAGCATATCCCCGAACGAGATATTCGCCGCGTGTACGCAGAGCGCGAGGGCAAGTTTCAGGATCGCGCCATGCTCTACTGTGACGAGTCCTGGGGCGCCGCGGGAGAAGAGCATCCCGTCGAGGCCAAGGGGTTATCGGACGGCACCCTGCGATTTCTGGCGATTCTGACTGCAATCCTCACCCGCCCAACGGGCAGCCTGCTGGTGGTGGAAGAGATCGACAACGGCCTCCACCCTTCGCGCTCCTCGATCCTGTTGAGTATGTTGCAAGAGGTCGGCGGTGAACGCGGCATCGACATCCTGCTTACCACCCACAACCCCGCGCTCCTGGATGCCATGGGCCCAGAGATGGTGCCCTTTATCACCGTCTCCCACCGCAATACGGAGACAGGCCGCAGTCAACTGGCACTGCTGGAAGAACTGCAAGGCTTGCCGAAGTTGCTGGCGGCAGGCCCCGTGGGCAAGCTCTCCAGTCAGGGGCGCATCGAGGCCGCATTACGGCAAGCCGATCATGGGTAGGCGGGTTTTGATCATCGATACCAGCATTCTCAACTGCTGGTTGCAGGTGCCTGGCAAGGAGACCTGCGGACCCGACGAAGACCGCTGGGATTTTGATCGCACCGATGCTTGTCTGCAACAGGCGATCCGAGATGGGGCCACGCTGGTCCTCCCTGTTGCAACGCTGATCGAAACGGGGAATCATATCGCCCATGTGGCTGGTGATCGATATACTCTGGCTGAAGGCTTGGTCGATATACTCAACAAAACCCTCAACGAAGAAGAACCCTGGGCCGCCTTCCAACATCAATCCGAGCTATGGACCACCGCCAACCTGAATCGCCTGGCGGAAGAGTGGCCCCAACTCGCCGCCCGCGGTTTGGGCATTGGCGATGCTACCATTATGGATGTCGCCGACTACTACGCCAAGGTGGGTACGCTGGATGTTCAGATACTCACGGGAGATAGGGGCCTGAGCCAGCACCAACCCATATCCCCTACCCTGCAACCAAGGCGGCGGAGAAGCCGGTAAGCAACGGGCGGATTCGGGCAGCCCCATGATTTGGAGAGACCTTTTGGTATCATGACCGCCATCTTCATCGAACGCGTAGGCCTGCGAAACTACAAGAGCATCGCCCAATGCGACGTGCCGTTGGGTGCGCTCACCTATCTCGTCGGCCCCAACGGCTCCGGCAAAAGCAATTTCCTCGATGCCTTGCATCTGGTCAAGGATGCGTTGGACGGGTCGCTGGATAACGCGATCCAAAAGCGGGGCGGCTTGACCGAGGTCCGACGGCGCTCGGGGGGACACCCAAACCATTTCGGCATTCGCCTGGAATTCCGCCTGCTGGATGGCCAGCGGGGCCGTTACTCCTTCAATATCGGCGCCTTGGCCGGGGGAGGTTTCGAGGTGCAGATGGAGGAGTTCGTCCTTGGCGAACGAGGCAAGGGGCCTTATTACAAGGTCGAGAAAGGCGTGGTCAAGGCGAGTAGCGAGGCCACCTTTCCGGCGGTGGTCTCGGATCGACTTGCTCTGGTTAATGCTGCGGGTCATCCCGTTTTTCGTCCCATCTTCGATGCCCTGACCTCCATGGGCTTCTACAACCTGAACCCCAAACTGATCCGAGAATTACAACGCCCTCAGGATGGCCGCCTATTGAAACCGGCGGGTGAAAATATCGTCAGCGTCATTGCTCACCTGGAGCGCGATGCTGGAGATGCTGTCGCGATCATTCAGGAGTACCTGCAAAAGGTGGTCCCTATGATCCATGGCATTGAACGAAAACCCGTCGGACCGGCGGAGACCCTGGAGTTTCGTCAAGAAGTCGCGGGGCAGAAACACCCTTGGCGCTTTCTTGCCCAGAACATGTCCGATGGAACCCTGCGGGCGCTAGGGATTCTTACCGCACTCTATCAGGAAAACCAGGATCACAAGCCGTCTCTGATTGGGATCGAGGAGCCGGAGACCGCCCTCCACCCCGCGGCCGCCAGCGCCTTGCGGGATGCCCTGCAACGGGCTAGCCAACGCACCCAGGTGTTGGTCACCAGCCACAGCCCCGATCTACTGGATGACAATGACATCGAATCGGAGCACCTCCTGTCGGTCACGGTGCAAGAGGGTGAAACGCGGCTCGCCTCTGTTGACCCAGCATCGCGTCAGGCCATGCGGGACCACCTTTTCACTCCAGGGGAGCTGCTGCGTCTCAATCAACTGGCCCCGGACCCGGAAGAGCTGGATCGTCAAAAGCAGAATCAACTGGATCTTTTCGCCGACCGCAAGCCATGAGCCGAATTACGCCCATCGTCGAAGGTGTCGGCGAGGTCGAAGCCCTGCCCCTCCTGTTGCGACGGCTGTGGGAATGGCGAACGCCCACGGCGCCCTATCCTGCGGAGATCAATCCACCCATCCGTGTGCGGCGCGACCGTTTCCTGAACAGGGATAGAGAGTTCGAGCGCTACCTGCTGTTGGCCCATGGCAAGGCCCAGCCGAATGGCTGGATTTTGATCCTGTTCGATGCCGATGATGATTGCCCCGCCCAACTGGGACATGAAATCCTCCAACGTGCCCGAGACATCCTCCCAACCGCGCGAGTCTCGGTGGTACTGGCCAATCGAGAATATGAAGCCTGGTTTATCGCCTCCGCCAATACCCTAAACGGGTGCCGAGGATTCGAGCTGCACGACGACATCCCGCCTTCCGATCCAGAGGCCCCTCGCGACGCCAAGGGGTGGATCGGAAAACGAATGGCCGGCAAAAAGTACTCGGAAGTACTCGACCAGCCGGCCTTGACCCAGCAGATGGATCTGGCCGCCGCGCATGCGGCCAGCCGATCATTCCGCAAACTGTGCGGCGAATGGGATACGCAGTGGCGCGCTGATGGAAATTGAACAGGAAAATGTAACAATGAGCCGTAAAGCAATCATTCCCCCTTCAAATCTTCCCCCGCTGATCCTGCTATTTTGCCTATTCCTATCCCTGGCACCCGCCCAGGCCGCCGACCTCCTGCTGCTCAAGCGTTACACCCCGGATGCGGATGTCAGCGGCTGGTTGATGAGCGAGAAGCTGGATGGGGTGCGCGGCCACTGGACCGGCAGCGAGTTGGTTTCCCGCCAGGGCAATCCGTTCGCCGCTCCGGCCTGGTTTACCAAGGGGCTGCCGCCGTTCGAGCTGGATGGGGAGTTGTGGACCCAGCGGGGCGATTTTGCGGGCATTCAGTCCATCGTGAGCCGGGACGAGCCCCACGCGGGTTGGCGGGAGATTGGCTACCATATCTTCGAGGCGCCGAACACCGCCGGGGGTCTGCTGGAACGCCTGGATCGCCTGCGCACCTGGCTGCGCGAGCATCCGCTGGAGCATATGCAGATCATCGAGCAAACCCCGGTCCTGGACCGGCAGCACTTGCAAGCGCGCCTGGAGGCGGTGGAGAACCTGGGCGGCGAGGGTCTGGTGGTGCGTAACCCCGACGCGGCCTACACGACCGGTCGCAGCGATCAGGCGCTGAAGGTGGTCTCGTTTCAGACCCTGGAGGGCCGGGTGGTGGGCTACCGCGAAGGCAAGGGCAAATACGCCGGAATGACCGGTTCGCTGGAGGTGGAACTTGGCGATGGCCGGCGGCTGTTCATCGGCTCCGGATTGAGTGATGCGGAACGCCGCGCCCCGCCGCCCGTCGGCGCCTGGGTCACCTTCAAATATCGTGGCCTGACCCGTAACGGACTGCCCCGATTCGCCTCGTTTCTGCGCGTGCGGCAGCTGCCCTGAGGGGCGAGGGCAGCCGAAGCGAAGCCCAACCGCCGCTCTATTCGGTGTCTTCGTCTAGTGCCGGATCTTCCGCCAGTCGCATCAGGGGCGGCCGCGGGGCGAGCGGGAAGTCCGTGCGGCGGTGGGGACCGAAGTCTGCGCTGAGCGCCTCGCCCGCGGCGGGCCATTGGCCCTTGAGGCGGTTTTCGGGTTCGACGCCGGTGAACGCCAGGTAGCCGTATTTGCCATAGTGGGGCAGCTTGCGCGCGAGCCCGACCCGGGCCTCGGGGCGGTGCAGGCTGATCCAGCCCAGCACGCCCTGCCCCTGTTGGGCGGTAAGGACCCAGGTCTCGGCGTCGGGGTCGGCCGGCTGGCCATCAATCAGTAGGCCGCGCTCGGTGGTTTTTGCGACGCCTTGGGATTGCAGGCGTTGCAGGACCGTGCCCGCAAAACGGTTGTCGGCCCCCAGGATCCAAACCGCCCGCTCGGCAGGCAGCCCTTCCAGCTCGGTGTCTTGGATAACCTCCAGCGCCCCGCGGTCTTGCCAGGCGGCCGCGAGTGCTTGATAGGCCGCACCCAGCGCGGGGTCGCCAGCGGCGGGCAGGATCACCAGCGGCGATTCGGCGGCGAACAATTGGCCGATGCTGGCAGGGATTTCGCTCGGGTCGAGCCGCCGGAAGAGTTCGTAGCCTGGATCGATGCGTAACCGCTGGGGCGGCGCCGCGACGAGTGCGGTGAAGGTTTGACTCCGCTGCTGCATGGACCATTCGAGTTCCACCGGCTCGGACCGCCCTTGCAGCCAGACGGCCACAGGGATCTTCAGCGCAAAGGCGGGTTCGGCCTGGATCTGGCGCAGGGTGACGCGAATGCGATACCCGTCGCCTTGCGCTACGGATTGCGCCTTTGCAATGGCCAAGGCCGGGCCGCCCTTGCGGTCGAGCCACTGGCGGAAAAAGCCATCCAGGTCTTCGGCGGTCACCGCCTCGAAGGCCTTTTGCAGGGCATCGAAGCCGACGGTGCGAAAGCGGTTTTCCTGATAAAAGCGGCGCAGTCCGGCCACGAAGGCGTAATCGCCGATTTGGCGCCGCAGCATGTGCCAAACCATTAGGGCCTTGCCGTAGCCTATGGCCTGGCTGGCCTCGCCGTGGCGGGCGCGAAAGGCGCGTAGCGGGAAGTCCGCGCGGTCGTGGACGAAGTCGGCGTATTTTTGCAAATTGTCCCGCCGATAGGCCTGCGCCCGGCCCTGCGCCTCGGCCAACAGGTGATCGGCGAGATAGGCGGTGAGCCCCTCCGCCCAATTGCCGGCGGCGTAGTCCGTATAGACGCCGTTGCCCCACCAATTGTGAAGGATTTCGTGGGGGTAGGCGCTGTGCAGGATGAACGGCAGGCGCAGCACCCGGGGGCCGAGCAGGGTGAAGGAAGGCATGCCGTAGCCGGTCTCCCAAAAGTTCTCCGCCAGCGCGAATTTGGCATAGGGATAGGGTCCGATTAGCTCGCTGTAAAGTGCGAGGTAACGGGCCGTGGCCGCCAGGTAGCGCTCGGCCAGGGCGCGGTCCGGGGTGCGCAGGTAGGCCTCGGCCTCGCCCCAGGGGGTGGCGCGGGCAATACGCTGAAAGGGCGCGGCGATCAGGTACAGGTCATCTTGGGGCTGATGCTCGGCCCAACCCGCTTGCAAGCGACGGCCCTGGCTCACCGTCAGCCAATCATCCGGCAGCGCCTCCAGTTGCATCTCAAAGGTGAGATAGGGGTGCTCGGGCATGACCGGATACCAATAGCTGGAGCCCGCCAGAAACACCCCCTCCGGACCAATGGTCCCGGCGGTCGCCTCGCGCCCGCCGGCGTAACCCGACCCCAGGCGTTGGCGCTCGTGATGGATGCCCCCCGCGTAGCGCAGCTCCACCCGCCCTGCGGCGTCGGGCGTCGCACGATAGGCGCGCAACTCCATCCCGCCGGGGCCGGCGACCGCGCCCAGCGCCTCGACTTTCGACTCCACCTGCAACCCCGCATGCAGCAGAAACCGCACCGAATCCGCCCCGGCCGGCAGGCGGATAAGGTCTCTGACCGCCAACTGGCCGGCCGCGGGATCAAGCTGCACCGTCAGCTCATGATGCACCGCTGTTTCCCGGGCCCCGAGGGCGGCGGACAACAACATCAACCAAAGAGCCAGTCCGCCTGCGCGTAACGGACCGAAACAACGACTCTCAGGAACGCAGAGGACCGCAGAGGGATTTTGGTTAAAAACCTCGGCGGCCGTTGGCGGTTGCTTGATCACTGATTCAGCCCTCTTCGTTGACCCCGGGGTTTGTCTCACCGCCGGGCGCGTAACCGGAAACCCGCACAGCCCGAGGGCAGTACTCCAGGCGGCTAGGCGGCGCTGGAGCGCAACACAAGCAAAAACTCCTGCGCGCGCCCTGCGGTCCTCCGCGTCCTCTGCGTTGCGCAATGGCGTTGTTTCCGTGATTTGTGCGCTGGCGTGCTAGCGCCGAGCACCGGCGCGGGCGGATTTTTCTATTCACCGTTGTCATTTTCCCCCTTCGCACCCACTTAGGGTATTAAATACAGTCTGCAACCAAACCGCCACGCCCGCAAGCCGGAGCCCGGAGACCCGATGACGCGCATCCTGCTGTTTCTCACCGCCCTCTTCGCCTGCGGCCTAGCCGCTTCTTTGGCCCTGGCCCAGCCCCCGCAGGCCGGCGCCCCGCCTGCGCTCGAGCCCGACCATGGGCCGGTGCCTGCGGCGCCGACGTTCATGGCCGTGGCGCCGCGGCAGGATCTGGACCAACTGCTGGCCGCGGCGGGCGACGCCCCGGTGGTGTACTTGGGGGAGAGCCACACCCGCTATGCCGATCACCTGCTGCACCTGGATATCCTGCGCGCCCTGCACCAGCGCTATCCCCATTGGATCATTGGCATGGAGGCCTTTCAACGCCCCTTTCAACCCGCATTAGACGCCTACATCGGCGGCGAAATCGATGAGGCCGCTATGCTCCGGCGCACCGAATGGTACGACCGTTGGGCCTTCGACTACCGACTTTACCGCCCCATTTTGCGTTTTGCACGGGAAAACCGCATCCCGGTGATCGCCCTCAATCTCCCACGGGAAATCACCGGCGTGGTGGCGCGGCAAGGGCGCGACGCCCTGACCCCGGAACAAAAGGCCCAGCTGCCCGCCGACATGGACCGCTCGGACCAGGCCTACGAGGCGCGCCTGCGGACCATTTTCGAACAACACCCCAGGGACGAAGAGCGCACCTTCGAACGCTTTCGCGAGGTGCAACTACTGTGGGACGAAGGCATGGCCGAGACCGCGGCCCAGGCCCTGCGCGCCCGACCGCAGCACCGTATGGCGGTAATTGCCGGCAGCGGCCACCTGATGTTTCGCTCCGGCATCCCCAATCGCCTCGATCGCCGGATCGGCCAGCGGGGCGCGTTGATTCTGCCCGCCGGGCATATCACCGCGGAACCCGGGGTGGCGGACTATTTGGCCTTTACCGCGGACCTCGAACTGCCGCCTGCGGGCACCTTAGGGGTGATGCTTGAAGAAGACGACGCCGGCGTCCGCGTTGAAGCCATCCTCGAACAGGGCGCCGCGGCCAACTCGGCGCTCCGGGAAGGCGACCGCATCCTGGCGATCGGCGGCAGCCCCGTTTCCAGCCATGCCGACATAAAACTCGCGCTGCTCGACACCCGCCCCGGGCAGCGCACGTCCATCGCAGTCAGTCGCGACCGCCTGCTGTTCGGCGACAACGAATTAACCCTCGAATTCGAGCTGGGCGGCCCCCTGGAGATGGTCGGCAGGCCCATGCGCAGCCCCGAAGACGACTGACCCCAGGTCCAGCCCGCGCCGGCGGCCGCTGGTTTGGGAGTGGACAAACCCCGGCGGCCTATTGGATCATGGGGGCCTGAACTTCAGGCTCCAAACCATGGCAGACTTATGAATACAGCACAAGAACGGCCTCCAGAGCCCGACCTCGACACCTACTTGCGCCTGTTCACCCCGTATGAACAGCCACTCAAGGATTTTTCCGGCCGCGAAGGGGAATATGGGGCGCGCTTCGCCCTCCTGTTCCGCCAAACCTTGCGCCTGCTCTCCACGCCTTCGAGTTTCAACGAACGGATTCCGCGCACCTTTCTCGCCGTCACCGACAAGTATCTGAGCAACGAATACGAGGCGGTGCGTCACTTCAGCTACGAGGAAAACCGCCACTTCTTCCTGGCCGATCTGCTGGATTGGCTAAATCGGCACGAACGGGGCCGCAAGCTGCGCAATATGCAGCGTTAATTAAGGGCCTCGCCGCCCCGACCCCCTGCTTGAGGTCCATCCGCCGGCGAAGAGCACGCGGAGAACCGCAGAGGGGCGTTTCGGGGGTGAGGCTTTAGCCGGGCTTGGGCGGCTTCGTTCGGCCCGCCTAAAGCCTCGACCTCCGTTGGGGGCGGTTTTGGAGGTTGAGGCTTGGGCCGGGGCTTGGGGGCTTCGCTCTCGCGCGCCCTCTGCGGTCCTCTGCGCCCTCAGCGTTGCTTAAAACCGTTGTTTCCGCGCAGGCGTACTAGCGCCCCCTCGACTCAAGCGGCGGGTTTCTTGCTTGCGGCCGCCGGTTTGGCTTCTGTTTTTGTGTCCTTTTTGGCCTCCGGTTTGCCTTCGGTCTTGGCTTCCTTTTTTCCTTCGCCGGTGTCATGCAGGTTGCGCTTGCCGGATTTCTTGAAATCGGTTTCGTACCAGCCGCCGCCCTTGAGGCGGAATCCGGCGGCGGAGATCTGTTTCTGCAACGCGGGCTGACCGCACTCGGGGCAGTCCTTCAGCGGGTCGTCGCTGAGCTTTTGGATGGCTTCCAGGTGGTGGCCGCAGGCCTCGCAGCGGTATTCGTAAATGGGCATTGGGCAATTACCTCAAGATCGAATCGGGTGGCCTCTATATTAGGCCCGTCTTGGCGTTTTCAATAGGCCCCTGGCCGGCCGCGAGCCGAGGCGCCGTAAACTCGAATCAGGCCGGCCGAATGCGCGCGCCCGCGCCTCAGCTATCGAACGGATGCCGCAGCACAATGGTTTGCGTCCGGTCCGGGCCGGTGGAGATTACGTCGATGGGGGTTTCGGTCAATTCTTCCACTTTTTTGAGGTAATTGCGGGCGTTTTCCGGCAGGTCTTGCATCCGCCTCGCACCCACCGTGGACTCGCTCCAGCCCGGCAACTCGATGTACAGCGGCTTGCACTTCTCGAACCCGTCGGCCCCCACCGGCGGCACGTCCACCTGCCGGCCATCCAACTCATAGGCGGTGCAGATCTTCAGGGTCGATAGCCCGTCGAGTACGTCGAGCTTGGTGATGCAGATGCCGGTCACGGAGTTGATCGCCAGCGAACGCCGCAGGGCCACGGTATCGAGCCAGCCGCAACGCCGTTGGCGGCCGGTGGTGGCGCCGAACTCATGGCCCTTTTCGCCCAAGTAGCGGCCATCATCGTCGAATAGCTCGGTGGGGAAAGGCCCGGCGCCCACGCGGGTGGTGTAGGCCTTGACGATGCCGAGCACATAGTCCAAGTCACGCGGCCCCACGCCGCTGCCGCTCGCGGCGCCGCCGGCGGTGGTGTTGGAGGAGGTGACGTAGGGATAGGTGCCATGATCGATATCGAGCAGCGCGCCCTGGGCCCCTTCGAACATAATATTGGCCCCCTCCTTGCGCATTTGATGCAGCACCCCGGGGACATCCTCGATCATGGGGATGATCCGCTCGGCCTGGGCCAGGGCCTCATCGAGCACCGCTGAGTAGTCCGCCTTCGCGGCCTTGAAGAAATGCTCCAGTGCGAAGTTGTGATAATCCATCACCTCGCGCAGGCGTTCCTTGAAGTGTTCCGGGTCCCGCAGCTCGCCAAGACGGAGGCCGCGGCGCGAAACCTTGTCCTCGTAGGCGGGTCCGATCCCGCGGCCGGTGGTGCCGATGGCCTGCTTGCCGCGGGCGGCCTCGCGCGCGTGATCGAGGGCCACATGGTAGGGCAGGATGAGCGGGCAGGACTCGCTGATGCCCAGACGCTCGGCCGCGGGCACGCCTTGCTCCTGCAACTCGTCCAGCTCCTTGAGCAGCGCCGACGGGGACAACACCACGCCGTTGCCGATCAGGCAGCGGCAGCCGTCGCGCAGGACGCCCGAGGGGATCAGGTGCAGGATGGTCTGCCGGCCATCGAGGACCAAGGTGTGGCCGGCGTTATGGCCGCCCTGAAAACGCACCACCGCCTGTGCGCGATCCGTGAGCAGGTCCACCACCTTGCCTTTACCCTCGTCGCCCCATTGGGCGCCGATTACAACGACGTTCTTACCCATAACTCTACTCTGACTAAGTTTCTATTATTAGGCGATTGCCGGACAAAAATAGACCGGATCGCGCAGGATTCGCGTTCGCCAACCAGGCGCGGCAGTCGGCGCCGAGCGGACTCGGTAACGGTTGCGCAAACGGCGGCGGGTGTAAAGGGGCCTTGGCGGACGAAAGACGCCGAAACCCGAGGGCCGGCTCAGGCGGGTCGCAACACCCAGTCTCCGTCCTGTTTCCGCAGCAGCTCCCCGCATCCCATGTCGGCGGGCCCGGCCTTCTGCCCCGGCAGGGCGCAGACCACGCGCCGGCCGTCGGCACGCAGTTGTCGGACCTGCTCCCGCAGCCCCTCGTCCTCTTCCGAGGGGGCGAAGATCAGCGCCTTTTCGGTCGCTTCACGGTAGCCGAACCCCAGCAGCGTCTTTAGGTCGGAGCTGAAACCGCAGGCCGGTCGGCCGCGACCAAAGGCCGCCCCGGCGCCGTCATAGCGCCCGCCGCGGGCGATTTCCTGTCCCAAACCGGGCAGGTAGGCCGAAAAAACCACGCCCGTATGGTAGTGATAACCGCGCAGCTCCGCTAGATCAAAATGCAACGGCAGGCCGGGATGATGGGCGGCGAAATAGCGGGCCTTGGTCTCCAGGGTGTCGAGTGCGGCGCGCACCTCCGCGCTGGCGTCACGAAATAGGGCGCGCGCGCGCGCCAGCACTTCCTCCTCGCCGCTCAGCTCGGCCAGGCCAACCAGCATGCGCGCCTCGGCCGCGGGCAGGCGGAACGCCTGCACCAGCCCCTCAAGCTCCGGCACGGCCTTGCGTTGCAACGCATCGAACAGCGCCTGTTCCTGATCGGGGCTCAAACCGGCCTCCCGCGCCAGACCGCGAAAAATGCCGACATGCCCCAAATCCAGATACAGCTCGCCCACCCCCGCCCGCTCCAGGGTCTCCAACATCAGCCGCAGGACTTCGAGATCGCTCTCCACCCCGCTGTGGCCGTATAGCTCGGCGCCCACCTGGATCGGCGCCCGATTGGCGGCAAAGCCGCTGCTGCGGGTTTGCAGCACCATGCCGACATAACACAGCCGCGACGGCCGCTCGCGTTTTAACGGATGGGCATCGATACGCGCGGTTTGCGGCGTAATGTCGGCCCGAATGCCGAGGGTGCGGCCGGAGAGTTGATCGGTCAGTTTAAAGGTGCGCAGATCAAGGTCGCCGCCGTCGTTGGCCAGCAACGACTCGGTGAATTCGATAAAGGGCGGGAACACCAGTTCGTAGCCCCAACTGCGGTAGAGGTCGATCAGTTCGCGCCGCAGCCCTTCCAGATAGTCGGCCTCCGGCGGCAGAACCTCGTCGATCCCCTCCGGGAGTAACCAGCGTTCGTCATGCATGGGATTTCACCTAGATTCGGGCCGGGTCAGTTCACCAGGTACAACAGACCGACACCGGCGAGCATGCTGACCAGGCCAACCACGCGCAGGGTGCGATCATCCATCTCCGAGACATTGCGCATCATGCGGCGCCAGCTCGCGGGGGTCAGGAAGGGCATGATGCCTTCGATCACCATCACCAGCCCCACGGCGACCAACAAATCATGCCACATGGGCTTCCCCCAAGACGATCACCCGCACAGGCCGCGCCCCCGGCCCGGGGCCGAAGGGGCGCGCCTGCGCAGCGAAGCCTGACTGCATTATTGCCCTTGGACGCCTTTATTCGTGAAATAGCGGAAGAATTCGCTATCCGGTTCGAGCAGCATGGTATCGCCGCCGGCTTGGAACACCTTGCGATACGCCTCCAGACTACGGTAGAAGGAATAGAACTCCGGGTTTTGGGTGAAGGCCTTGGAGTAGATCTCCGTGGCCCCGGCGTCGCCCTGGCCGCGCAGTTGCTCGGCCTCGCGGAAGGCTTCGGCCAAGATGACGGTGCGCTGGCGATCCGCATCCGCTCGAATGCGCTCGGCGATCTCTTGGCCTTGGGCGCGCAGGTCACGCGCCACCCGCTCACGTTCGGCCCGCATGCGCTCATACACCGAGCCGCTCACCTCCTCGGGCAGATCAATCTGCTTGACCCGCACATCCAGCACTTCCACGCCCATGTCGGCGCCCTTTTCGTCCGCCCCGCGGGTCAGCAACTCCATAATCTCGGCGCGCTCGCCGGACACCACCTCTTGAATGGTGCGCTTGCCGAATTCATCGCGCAGGCTGGTGCTGACGCGCTCTTCGAGCAGGCGACTGGCCCGCTCGGGGCTGCCGCCGGTGGAGCGATAGAACTGGGCCACGTCGGCGATGCGCCATTTGACGTAGGAGTCCACGATCACGTCCTTTTGCTCAATGGTGATATAGCGCTGCGGCCGGGTGTCCAGGGTCTGGATCCGGGAGTCGAAGGTTTCGATGTTATTCACCAGCGGCAATTTCCAGTGCAGCCCCGGCTCGTAGGCGGCATCGACGATCTTACCCAGTTGCAGGCGGATCGCCACCTCCCACTCCTTCACGATGAACAGCGAAGAAATCAGCAGCGTGGCCGCAATCAGCCCGATAATGGAATACAACGTAGCTCTTGGGCTCATCAGCGGGTCCTCCTGCTGCGGTTCAGGTCGCGTCCGGCGTTTCCGCTATCGGAACCCCCGGCTTGGTCCGGCACCATCCGAATGACCTGCTGCGACGGCGACTGTTTGGGCGTCTGCATCATCTTGTCCAACGGCAGATACATGAGATTGTTGGAGTTCTCGGCATCGATCACGACCTTGTTCGACTTGGCCATCACCTCTTCAATGGTTTCGAGGTACAGGCGCTCGCGGGTGACCGACGGGGCCTTCTCATACTCGGTCAGCACGGATACGAAACGGGCGGTATCACCTTCGGCCTCGGCGATCACCTTCGCCTTATAGGCCTTGGCATCCTCCACTTGACGCGCGGCCGCACCGCGGGCGATGGGGACCACTTCGTTGGCATAGGCCTCGGCCTGGTTTTCCAGACGCTCCTTGTCCTCGCGGGCCTTAATGGCGTCATCGAAGGCGCCCTTCACCGCCTCCGGCGGCTTCGCCGGCTGGGTGTTGACCGAGGTTACCACCAGCCCGGTGCGGTAAACTTTCATTAACTCTTGAATGCCCTGCTGAATAGCGGTCGAGATCGAGCCGCGGCCGCTGGTCAGGATGAAGTCCAGCTCGCTCTTGCCGATGGTCTCGCGCATCACGGTGGCCGTGGCGTCCTCAATGGCCTTTTCGGGGTTGTTGTCCTGAAACCAGTAGTCGGCCGCGTCCTGAATTCGGTACTGCACGGTCAACTCCATATCGACGATGTTTTCGTCCGCCGTGAGCATTTGCGCGCTATGCCGAAAGGAAGACAGTTGGTCCACATTGATCTTGCGGACCTCTTCGATCGGATAGGGGATGTGCCAATTGAGGCCGGGGCTGGTGATCTCGGAATAGGCCCCGAAGCGCAGCACCACGCCTCGCTCCGCCGGTTTTATGGTGTAGACGCCCGAAAAACCCCACACCAGCACCAGGATCACCCCGATGACGCCGATGACGAGCCAGGGCACGCCGCCGCCCGAACCGGGCGACGAGCCGCCGCCATCGCCGCCGCGCGCCGAGCCGAACAGGCCGCCAAAGCGGTCCTGCAATTTTTTCACCACTTCGTCGAGGTCCGGGGGGCCGTCGTTTCCGCCGCCGCCGCTACCGCCGCCGCTCCAGGGGTCTTTTTCGTCACCCGGTTTGTTCCAGGGCATGCGCCACTCCGTTCGTCAGTTGTACAAGTCACCTTAGGACAGGCAATTGTAACAGCCTGTTCCGTATGGGCAAGCGCGAAAGCCCGCCCGAGCCGAGAAAAGGCCGCGGCCGCCGCCCCCGCCGCCCCCGGCACTGGCTGACGCCCGACCGCCGGGGAAGGCAAAAAAACACTTGAGATTCACACCCGAACTCGTTAAATTTGCTCAATAAATCACTTGCCAAACGGAATCATGTCCGGCATGATTCCGCTAACGGCCTCGCCCTCTGCGTTTTGCGGGGCGGGCCCCGGCCAAAACAAGGACTATCCGCATGAAGATTAAAAAACTCGCTTCCCTGCTCGCTCTCGGCGGCCTGGCCATGGTCGCCTCCCTGAACGCCAACGCCCTCAGTTGCTACCATGTGCTGCACGCCACCTGTCCGTCTTCCGAAAGCCCGGACAAGGTGGCCTTCGTGGCCCTGACCTGGGCCGTGGACGCCGGCCCCGACGTGGCCAATTACGAGTCCTGCGCGTTCAGCAAGGGCCGCCAATACGACTTCCACGAATACCTCGCCACCACCCCGCAGGTGGCGGAACTGTGCAAGGGCGGCGTGCTGTATCGGGAGGACGTGCGTGAGTTTCGCCGCCACGAAAAGTTCAAATACTCCCTGCGCGACTACCGCCGACTGGCCCACGAATGCACCGATGCCGACGGCATCTTTAAGTGCGTGATCATCGAGGACTTGGACCTCGAGAGCGAGGTGGGCAACGTCCAGGTGCTGTTAAAGAACCGCGTGCGCTAGCCCGCCTTGCGTACAAATAACGGAAACAACGGCTCTTAGGAACGCAGCGGGCGCCGAGGACCGCAGAGCGCGCGGAGGCGGTTTTGCTTGCTTGTTGCCGTTCGGCGCGCTAGAGCTTGCAAGACAGGCATTCTCTAGGAGGCCTTGGGAACAAGCATGAGCGAAATGCCTCTCTGCGCCCTCCGCGTGCTCTGCGTTCCGAGAGCGCCTGGGTTGTTTCCGATCTACTTAGGCGCGGTTGCACGAGCGCCGCTGCGCGCGCAAGCCGCCTTCAGGGCCGCGGCGCGCACGGGGTTTTCGCACCCCCTTCCCCGCGCCGCTTGGGTGCAAGGCCCTCGGGCTGTGCCGGCTTGCGGTTACGCACCCGCGCCAAGGCGTGTACGCCGCGCCAGCAGTCGCGCAGGGCGGATCGGCGGTGCGGCCGCCGCTTGAGCGGGGATGTCTTTCGCTCATGCGGCTTTTCCCCGTGAACCGAGCGCGCCGCCTTCACTCGCGGTCGAACACCGCAATGGATTCCAAGTGGGCGGTATGCGGGAACATGTCCATCACCCCGGCGGCGCTCAGGCGGTAACCCCGGCGCTTCACCAGCTCGCCGGCGTCGCGGGCCAGGGTGGCCGGGTAGCAGGATACATACAGGATGCGCTCCACCCCGCAGCGAGGCAGGTGTTCGAGCACCTCCGCCGCGCCCGAGCGCGGCGGGTCCAGCAGGGCCTTTTGATAGCGGTCGCGCAGCCAGGGTTCCTTGCTCAGGTCGCCGAACAGGTCGGCGGTGAAGAAGCGGGCGTTGTCGCGGTCGTTAAGCGTGGCGTTTTCGCGCGCCCGACGCACCAGCCCGGCATCCCCTTCGACCCCCACCACCTCGGCCGCTAGGGTCGAAATCGGCAGGGTGAAATTGCCCAGGCCGCAGAACAGGTCCAACACCCGCTCCTCGGGTTGCGGGTCCAACAGCTCCATCGCCCGCTGCACCATCAGCCGATTGAGCTCGAAATTCACCTGGGTGAAATCGGTCGGCAGGAAACGGATCTTGACCCCGTATTCGGGCAGGTCGTAGGCCAGTTCCTGCGGCGCCTCGTTAAGCGCCTTAATGGTCTTGGGGCCGCCTTCCTGGGTGTAGATATACAGGCAGTTGTCGCGGCCGAAGGCATTCAGGATGCGCCTGTCTTCGCTGGTCAGCGGCTGCAGGATGCGAAACACCAGCACACAGGCGTCTTCCGCCGCCGCCAGTTCGATTTGCGGGATCTGGTCGCGAATGGAGAGCCTGGAAATCAGCTCCCCCAAGTCCGCCAGGCGTTCGCCCACCGGCGGATAGAGGATCTCACAGCGCTCCAGGTCGGTGATGAAGGCGGCCCCGCGCTCGCGAAAACCCACCAGCACCCGGCCCTTTTTATGCACCAGCTTGGCGCCCAAACGGGCCTTGCGGCGATAGCCCCAGGGGTTGTCCGCGGTGAGGGGCTCTAATACCCGGTCCGGCTCCACCCCGCCGATGCGGGTCAAAGAGTCGAGCAGCGTTTGCTGCTTGGCCCGGACCTGCGCCTTGGGGTCCAAATGCTGCAAGGTGCAACCGCCGCACACCCCGAAGCGGTCGCAGCGCGGGGTCACCCGCTCGGGCGAGGGGCGCAAAACCTCATCCACCACGCCTTCATCGAGGTTGCGACGCCGGAGGCTATACTTAAAGCTCACCTCCTCGCCCGGCAAGGCGCCCAGGATAAAGGTGGCCTTACCATCGACATGGGCCACGCCGCGACCGTCATGGCTCAACGAGTCGATGGTGGTCACTACGGGTCCGGCTTGCTTTTTTATCGCCACTTCGTATCAGCCTGCTGTCGCACGGGTTTGAGATAATCAGGGGCCGCCGGCTTGGCGCCAGCTTCCGCCATCGGTTTGATACCACCAGCCGGGGCGCGCCTTTTCGATCCATTTTTCGGCAAAGGTCCGCCGCACCTCGGGCTCCCACTCGGGGTGGCCGTTGGCCTCGGCAATGGCCCGGTAGAGCGCGTTGCGATCCTGGTTTTCGCCCTCGATCAGGCGCTTGAGGCCGGCGCGCTGCTTCAGCCCCACGGCCCCCGCGTCGCGCAGGGCGACTAGGCCGTCGTTGGTCAGGCCGACAGCCCCGGCGTCGAAATAGGGCGCGAGTTGCGCGTAGCGTTGCTTCAGCTGCGCCCGCAGGCGGCGAATCTCGGGGGTGTCGATCTCAAAATCCCCCATGCCCGCGGCCTGCGCCGGGGGGATTACGAAATCCAACACCAGCCCCAGAACCAGCGTCCCCGAGGCGCGGGCCTGCGGCTCGGCGGCATCCGCCGGGGGCGGTTGTTGCTGGCGGATGATGTCGTCGATAATCTTTTCCGCCGCCTCTTCCGCCTGCGCGGAAGGAAAGTAGATGTTGATGGTCACGCAGGCGCTCAACAGCATTAGCGCCAGCAGCGGAGCGGTCATTCGAGCGATAGGCATAACGTCCTCCCGAGGCCTTTCGTTATTTCACCACCGGCGCGCCGGAGTGGGTGATTTGCACCAGCTTTTCGATCAACTGGTCCCAATCGATTCGGCGGTTGATGCCCACCACGCTAATCCGCGGGAGGCCGCCGCCCTGCACCAGGTAATAGCCCTGTTCCGCCGGCCCGAGGCCGGATAGTTCGCACACCCCGTTCTGCAACCGACAGCCGAAGCCGAGGCGGTCGTAGCGGAAGGTGTCGAACATCTGCAACAACCCGCGCGACAGGGCGCCCGAGGCCCCGCTGCCGCCGAGATCGGTCAAATTGTCCACCGCGCGCTGGCTGATGCGGTGCGGCTCGGGGTCGTCATCCGGGTTGGCGAAACGGGCGTCAAAGGCCACGGGACGCCAATCCTCCAGGTACAGCCCATCCACATCCCCATTGAGCGAACCGGTTATCTTACCAAAGGAGAAGGTGCGGGTGAGCCTTTGCAAGTCAAGCCGGCGCACCTTTATTGCGGTTTCCGCCGCCGGCAAGGCCCCGAATAGGCCGCTGACTGCGAAACGGGGGACCTCGATCTCGCCGCCGAAGGCCCTAATTTGCAAGCGCCCCTCCAGGGCCATTTCGCGCCCGTCGTAGCGGCCGGAGTCGATTACGCCCTGCGCCGTTCCGTCAATCGAACGCCAACCCGCGGCCTCGGAGAAGCGCGCCAAGTCCAGGTTACTGAGCGCCGCACCGAACTCCAGCCCCTGTTCGGTCATCGGCCAATGCAGCTCCAGGCGCTTCAGCGACAACTGCCCGCTCAAAAACGCCAGCGACGCCGCACGACTCAGCCGGCCGCCGTCCGGCTCGGTCAGAAACTCCAGGGTGGCGGCGCCGAAGGCGAGCTGTTGGTCCCACAGATGGGCCGATTCCCAGCCCAGGGTCGCGCGCCCTGGCCGGTCCGAGCGCCAAACCAGCTCCGCCATGACCCCGCGCAGCCCGAACAGCGAGGCCCCGTCGTCCCCCTGACGCCGATCGGCTAGCCGCCCGTCGCGTAAGGAGAGACCCAAGGTCCAGCCGTTTTCGCGTCCCTTGGTTAGCCTTATATCGGCCTGGCCCTGCACTTGCGCCTGCTCCAAGGCGGTGGCCCCCAGCACCGGCTGCAAGAACCGCCGGTACAGCACCCCGAGGTCAAGCCCCGAGGCATTTAGCGTCAATTCCTGAACCTTAAAGCCTTCGCCGGTCAGTAGCTTGGCCCGACCGTCGAGGGCCGACACCCCGGGCGCGCTGAGTTCGGCCCGCTCCAGAATCAGTTCCCCGGCCGCAGCGTTATAGACGCTCCGCAGGTTAAGTTCAAGCGCAGCATCAGCGGGCTCGTAATAAAACCACGGCGTTAATAGCGCCCCCGCCTCCAGCCGAAACCGATGCGAGCCGCTCGCGCCGTTGAACGCCCCGCTCAGCGCCCCCGCAAGCCCCTCCCCCGCATACAGACCCGCCGGACCGGAAAACGTCAGCCCGGAAAAACCCAAGCTCCAGTCCGCGGCCGCCTTCGGGTTGCCCCAGCGCGCGTTAAGCCCCAGCTCCCCGCTCAGCGTCCAGCCTTCGAGGGCGGGCCAAAACCCCTGCTGCAAGGCCCCCAGGGCGCCGCCGCTCAAATCGGCCGTGAGCTGGTAACCCGCGGCGGAGCGGATCAACTCCAACCGGTCCGTCCCCGCGCCCGGCCTCGGGAACCGAATCTCCAGGCGCTGCTGCGCGGCCTCGCGCCGCCATTCGAGCGCCAGCTCCGGCCCGTCGGGTAGCAGCCGACCGCCGTGGCAGGCGAAGCGCCGTCGAGTCACCACCGAGTCGGCACAGCGCAGCCCGTGATTCGGCCAGGACCAATCCGTCCCCTCCGCCTTCAGGTCCTGCCAGCGCAACTCCAGCGGGCGGCGACCATCGGCCAGCACGCGCGCCCGCCCCTGCAACCCCTCTGCCACCATGCCAGCGCCCACGAGGCGTTGCACCCCCAAATCCAACGCCACCTCGGCCCACGCCGGGAGCGCTGCGAGCAGCCACAACACACCGCCCAAAACGCCCCGACGCGGCATGGCGACCGGCTACTCCGCCGGGAACACGCCCGTGGACAGATACCGGTCGCCGCGGTCGCAGATAATGCTTACGATTACGGCGTCTTCCAGCTCCTGGCTTAGGTGCAGCGCCGCCGCCACCGCGCCGCCGGAGGAGATGCCGCAGAAAATCCCCTCCCGCGCCGCCAGCTCGCGGGTGGTGCGCTCGGCCTCCGCCTGCGTCACATCGATCAGCCGATCGACCCGCGAGGCGTCGTAAATCTTGGGCAAATAGGCCGCGGGCCAGCGCCGGATGCCGGGGATCTGCGAGCCCTCCGCGGGCTGCACGCCGACGATGCGAATCGCCGGGTTCTGCTGTTTGAGGAAGGTCGACGTTCCCATGATCGTGCCCGTGGTCCCCATCGCGCTCACGAAATGGGTGATCCGGCCCGCGGTGTCGCGCCAAATCTCGGGGCCTGTGGTCAGGCTATGCGCCTCGGGGTTATCCGGGTTGGAAAACTGATCCAAAATCCGCCCCTCGCCCGCCGCCTCCATGGCCCGTGCGCGATCGATCGCCCCCTCCATGCTCCCCTCCCGCGGCGTAAGCACCAACTCGGCCCCGTAGGCCCGCATCAGCGCCCGGCGCTCGACGCTCATGTGCTCCGGCATCACCAGCACCATGCGGTAGCCCTTAATCGCCGCCGCCATAGCCAGGGCGATGCCGGTGTTGCCGCTGGTGGCCTCGATTAAGGTGTCGCCGGGCGCGATGTCGCCCCGCTCCTCCGCCCGCTGGATCATATTCAGCGCCGGCCGATCCTTCACCGATCCGGCCGGGTTATTGCCTTCCAGCTTCACCAACACGGTGTTCGAGGTCGCCCCCGGCAGCCTTTGCAGGCGCGCCAACGGGGTGTTGCCGATAGATTGCTCGATTGTAGGTAGAGCCATCGCCTTCTCTATTGTTGCAGTTGAACCGAGGCCCACTATACCGCCTTTGCCCCGGCGTAAAAAACCGAAAGCCTTTTGCCTCCGGAAAGCGGCTCGGTCAAAATACCCCCACACCACACCCTGGAGCGCCAAATGCCCGCCCTGCCCTTGCCTGCAAAACAGCCCGCCGCGTCGCCCGCACCGCCGCGCACCGACCGCCACGCCGCCGTCCGCGGCCTGCGACGGCGGCTGCTGATCATGGCGCTACTGCCGGCCGCGCTGCTCACCCTGGCGGTGTCGGCCTATTTAGTGATCGCCGAAACCCGCTTGCAAGAAAGCCGCTTTCGCGCCCAGGGCCAGGGCCTGGCCCAAGAGGCGGCCCGCTTGATGGCGCCGGCGCTCGGCGAGCCCCAACGCATGCACGCCGTCGCCGAGCGTTTCCTCGACCGCACCGCGGCCACCGCCCTCAGCGTCCGCGACGCCACCGACGCCAACCTCTTAGACCGCCGCCTGCCCGGCGAGGCCCCGGCCCGCATCGAGTCGATCCGATTCCGCAGCTTCCCGGCCCTAATCCCGCCCCCGGCCGACACCCAAGCCGCGCCCGGCCACCCGCGCTCGGCCCAGGTCGTCATCACCCTCGCGCACATCCCCGTGTCGCCAGAGCAGCGGCGCCTACACCGCAACGCAATCCTCCTCCTGCTCTGCGGCCTGATCGTCACCGCCCTGCTAACCCGCTGGTTGAGCAATGGCCTCGCCCGCCCCCTGGGGCGACTCAGCGAGGCGGCGGCGGATTTTCGCGCCGGCGACCATCGAGTCCGCGTGCCCGAAACCTCAAAGGGCGCGCTGGGTTCCTTGGAAAAGAGCTTTAACGCCATGGCGGCGGCGGTAGAGGCGGCGCACGCCGAAAAGGAACAAGAGGCGAATCGGGCGGCGCGCGAGCTGACCCAGACCCTGAACGAGCTGGAGGAGCGCAACGTACAGCTCGACCTCACCCGCAAGCGCGCCGAGGCGGCGACCCGAGTCAAGTCGGAATTCCTGGCCAAAATGAGCCACGAAATCCGCACCCCCATGAACAGCATGGTCGGCTTCACCGAACAATTGCGCAACACCCGACTCGCCACCCATCAACGCGACCTGTTGCGCCTGATTGAACACTCGGGCGCCGACCTGCTGCGCATTATCGACGACATTCTCGACTACTCCGACCTGGAATACGGCGCCTTCCAGCCCCAAAGCGCCACCTTCGACGTGCGCGAAACCTTTGAACACGCGGCGGCCCTGTTTGGTCCCCAGGCCCATGAGCGCAAGCTCGAACTGCTGCTGCTGGCCTACGAAGACGTGCCCCAGCGCCTGATGGGCGATCAAACCCGCATCCGCCAAATCCTCGCCAACCTGCTCGGCAACGCCATCAAATTCACCGAGCGGGGAGAAATCACCATCCGCGTGATGGCCGGCCCCGAAAGCCCCGAGGCGTTAGAACTCATCTTCTCGGTCACCGATACCGGCATCGGCATCTCGCCCCAGGTCCGGCAACGCCTGTTCAACGCCTTCGAACAGGCCGACCCCTCGCTAACCCGCCGCTTTGGCGGCATCGGGCTCGGGCTCAGCATCACCTTTAAGCTGATTCGGGCCATGAACGGCCGCATCGCCATCCACAGCGACCAGGGCCAAGGCAGCGCATTCACCGTCCACCTGCCCTTGGCCCGCGCCCCCGAAGCCGCCCCCAGCCACGCCGAGCCCCAGCCCTTCGCCGCCCGGCCCTGCCGGCTGCACTGTCGCCACCGCCTGTCCCAGCTCGAACTCAACCACCGCCTCGAAGGCCTGGGCTTTGAGGTCGAAGCCTATGACCCAAACGCCCCCGAACCCGAAGCGGCCGCCGCGCTGGTGCTCGGATTCGATGCCGAAGAGGCCGCCCTACAGGCCCCCGAGCGATTCCTCCAGGAGCTAAAGCCGGCCCTGCACGCCACCACCCTGGTCCTGATCAGCGACTCCGACCGCGGCCGCCACAGCGCCATAGAGCGCCGCTTCGGCTGCCGCTGTCACGCCAAGCCGCTCCTGACCGAGACCCTGCAACGCGAACTACAAGAACTCCTCGCCGACCCCCGACAAACCCCGCCCCCCCTGGAAGACGCCGCGCCGCCGGGCCCGGACCCCGCCCTGCGCGGCGCGCGCGTGCTGGTGGTGGAAGACAACGCATTCAACCGCGATCTTCTATTGCGCCAACTGAACCACCTCGGCTGCAAGGCCGACGCCGTAGACTCCGGCCAAGCGGCGCTGGCGACCACCCTAGACCAAGCCTACCAAGTCATCCTAATGGACATCCACATGCCCGGCCTCAGCGGCGTCGAAACCACCGTGCGCCTGCGCGAACGCGAACAAAGACTCGGCGGCCCGCGACCCATTATCATCGCCCTCACCGCCGACGTCATGTCCGACACCCGGGCCGAGGCCGCCGCCGCCGGCGTAGACGGCCTGCTCTTCAAACCGGTAAGCGAGGGCCAACTGCGCCGCCTGCTCAAAGACGCCCTCGCCAACCAAGGCGCCCCCGGCCTGTGGCGCCTGCCCGCCGAAGCGCCCCAGGCTGCGGCCGCAACGCCCGCCGAACCGCCCGTAATCGACCGCCAAAAGGCCCTCACCGTATCCGGCGGCAGCGTCGAATTGGCCGACGAACTCATCCGACGGCTAGCCCGCGAACTCCCCGCCTACCAGCAAGAAATCCGCCGCCTCGCTGCCGCAACCGACGCCCAAGCCCTAAAAGGCGCCGTCCACAAACTCCGCGGCGCCCTCACCCTTTGCGGCGCCATGGCCCTCGAAGGCATCGCCCGCCAACTCGAACTCCGCCTCGCCAACGGCGCCCCCATAAAAGACTGCACCGACCTCACCGCCCAGACCCTCTCAGAAATCCAACGCCTGATTGATACTGTTTCAGGTCCTGATGGCTGAGTGGTGAATGGTGAATGGTGAATGGTGAATGGTGAATGGTGAATGGTGAATGGTGAATGGTGAATGGTGAGTGGTGACACGAAGCCGCAACCGCTCGGCGCCCGGACTTTAGTCCGGTATGAACCGCAAAAGATGTCGGTTCAGCGTTGGGGCTTGGTGGGTTTTAGGCACTAACCGAGGTCGAGGCTTTAGCCGGACCGAACGAAGCCCCAACCGGCTACACCTCAACCCCGTTTGACCCACGCCCCCGGGTCGGGGATACTGGGCGCTTGGTCTGTTTCTGCCTAACATCAAAACCTGAGCGCAGATGCCCCCCGCATCCCAGATAAGCCC
>JAABTK010000072.1 GCA_011389885.1 Gammaproteobacteria bacterium
TGCCCGCAGCGGCGAGCTGATCGAATCCAAGCTCAAGGCCACGGCGGAGCGGATCGAGCGGCTCACCGGCATTAACTTCGAGCGCTTCACCCGCTCCATGCTGCTGGCGCAAAACGGCTTTGCGGTGTTCCTGCAATCCCGCCCCGACGAACGCGCGCCGATCCTCGAACAGATCACCGGCACCGCCGTCTACAGCGAAATCTCCATCCGCGTTCACGAACGCCGCAACGCGGAGCGCGACCGATTGGAGGCCTTGGCGGCGAGCCTGGACGGCATGACGCCCCTGACCGACGAAGAGGCCGAGCGGCTCGCCCGAGAACTGGGACAGCAGGACCTCGCGGCCCAAGGCCTGGAGGCCCGTTCAGCCGAGCGAAGGGCCGCCCTGGCCTGGCTGGACGGGGTGGCGCGTCTGGAGCAGGAACAAGACGCGTTGCGCCGGCGGCGAGCGGACTGGAGCACCCGCCACCAGGCCTTCGAGCCCGAACGCCACCGCCTGCAACAGGCCATGCGGGCCCTGGAGGCCGCCGCGGAACAGGCCGAACTCAGCGCCCTGCGCCAGGCCCAGGGGGGCGACCGCCAAGCCCTGCACCAGGCCGAACAGGCCCTGCCCCAGGCCGAGACCGCCGCCCGGGAAGCACAGGCCGACCAAACCCAGGCCGAGACCCGGCGCCAGCGGGCGCGGCAGGACTGGGAGGCGGAGCGACCGGCGCTTCGCCAGGCCCGCGACCTGGATCTGCGCATGCAGGAAAAGAACGCGCCCATTCTGACGGCGGAGGCCGCAGTGCGCGAGCGCGACAAGGCCCTGGATGCCCTCCGCGACCGCCACCACACCGATCAGACCCGCCTCGCCGAGACCCGGGAACGTTTGCAACAGGTCGCGGCCCGCCTCGAAGCCACCGCGGCGGACGAAGGACTGCTGGAGCAGTTGGCCGGCATCGAGGCCCGCTTCGACGCCCTGCGCGAACTCGACGCCCAAACCGCCGCCCGCGCCGAGACGACCCGCAGCGCCGCGGCCGCGCTGCAACAGGCGGAGACCGACTGGCGGCTGGCGACCGACCGGCTCGAGCGGCGCAACCAGGCCCTGACCGCCGCCCGACAAGACCTGGACCCGGCGCGCACCGCCCTGCATGCCCGGCTCGAAGGGCGCGGCCTGGCGGACTGGCGGCAGCAGCTCGACCGGCTCAAGGCCCGGGAATGGACCCTGCAACGGTTGACCCAAGCGATGACCCGGCGCCAAGAATCGGAGACCGCGCTGGCCGAGCAGGCCGAGCGTCAGCAGGCGTTGACGCTGCAACGGCAACGGCTGACCCAGGAATTGCAATGCCAATCCGAGCGCCTGGCCGCAGCCGAAAGACAGGCCGCGATGCTGGAGACCCAATTGGCCCTGCTGCACCGGATTCAAAGCCTCGAACAGGCGCGCCAGGAATTGCAGGAGGGCGCCCCCTGCCCCCTCTGCGGGGCCCTGGAGCACCCCTTCGCCGACCAACAACCGCCGGCGCCCGACCCCGCCGGGGCCGAGCTGCAAGCCGCCCGCGCCGAGATCGAAGCCATCGGCGAGGCCCGCTCCGCGCTCCGGGTGCGGCAGGCGGAGGTGCAAAAGGACCTCGAACAGGCGGAGGCCCAGCGCCAAGAGCACCAACGGCGCCGCACCGAAGCCGAGGCGGTCATCGGCGAGACCCGCCAGGAACTGGGGCTGCACGAAGACGGCCCGGACCCTGCGCGGCTGGCCCGGACCAACGCCGAAGACCTCGCCCGGGCGGAGACCGTCACCCGTCAGGCCGAGGCGCTGGAAGAGCGGGTGGCGGCGTTGTTCGAACAGCAGCAAGACGCCCAGGCCCAGGTGATCGAGGCCGAGCGGGCCCGGCAGGAGGCGGGCCATCGGCGCGCGTCCGCGGGCGACGCCCTGAAGCGCGCCGAGGTCGACGCCCGAGACCTGGATCGCCGCCAGCGCCAAGCCCTCAGCGAGGCCCGCGAAGCCCTCGCACCCTACGCCGTTGCGCGCGTCGAGCCGGACACCCTGGAGACCCTGCGGCGGCAACTCCGGGAGCGGCGCGACCGTCGCCGAAAGGCCCAACGGCAACGCGCCGAACTGGAAGGCGACATCGCCGCCCTAAGCGAGCGGGTCGGCCACCAGACCGAACAGATCCGCCAACAAGAGGCCGACGCGGCACAGCAGCGCCGAACCCTCCAGGGGTTGCGCAGCGAGCAGGAGACCCTGCGCCGGGACCGGCAGGCCCGCTTCGGCCGGCGGGACCCCGAGACCGAAGAGCGCCGACTCGGCGAGGCCGTGCAGGCCGCCGACCAGGCCCTGGACCAGGCCCGCCAGCGGGCCCAAGCGCAAGCCGCCGTGCTGGCGCGGCAACAGGACCGTATACAGACCCTGCAACAGGCCATCGCCGCGCGCGACCAGCGCTTGCACGAGGCCGAAAAGGCCTTTCGTCTGCGCCTAGAGGGCCTAGGATTCGAGCACGAGGCCGACTACCTGGCCGCCCGCCTGGATGCCGCCGAACGCCGAACCCTCACCGACCGACAACAGGCCCTGGAGCGCGAACAGGCCGAACTCGATGCGCGGCAACGGGACACCGAGGCCCGGCTGGCGGCGGAGACCGCCAAGGCCTACACCCGGGAACCGCGGGAGACCCTGGAACAGGCCATCGCCGAACTGCAAGCCGAGCTGCGGGAGCGACAACGACAAGCCGGCGGCCTGCGCGAACGCCTGCACGCGGACCGGCGGCTGCGCGAACAGCGCCAGCAACAAACCCAGGCCCTGGAGGCCCAGGCGCGCGAATGCGAACGCTGGGAAGGCCTGCACCAACTCATCGGGGCCGCCGACGGCAAGAAATACCGCAACTTCGCCCAAGGCCTCACCTTCGAGGCCATGATCGGCCACGCCAACCGGCAATTGCAGAAGATGAGCGACCGCTACCTGCTGGTGCGCGACGCCGCCCAACCCCTGGAGCTGAACGTCATCGACAACTACCAGGCCGGCGAAATCCGCTCCACCAAAAACCTCTCCGGCGGCGAGAGCTTCATCGTCAGCCTGGCCCTGGCGCTGGGCCTGTCGCAAATGGCCAGCCGCAACGTGCGCGTAGACTCCCTATTCCTCGACGAAGGCTTCGGCACCCTCGACGAAGAGGCCCTCGACACCGCCCTCGACACCCTCGCCGGGCTGCGCCAAGAAGGCAAACTGATCGGCGTCATCTCCCACGTCAGCGCCCTAAAGGAGCGCATCGCCACCCGCATCCAGGTCACGCCCGGCAACAGCGGCCGCAGCACCCTCTCCGGGCCGGGGTGTGTGCAAACAAAATAGTACAGTGACACCGAAGTAACGCCAACAAAGAAGCCATCTATACCTGCCCCGTGGGAGCTAAACCGCGCTAGCGGCTTGATCCCAAGGCATGGGCTTAACCCGCCGCTATCATCACGGATCCAATCCGCTCCCACGGAGGCCACATCTCCCACGGAGGCCATCATCGCGGATGCAATCCGCTCCCACGGCGGCTATCATCGCGGATGCAATCCGCTCCCACGGAGGTTTTGCAACGCAGGAGACGCACAGCGGATGCATTCTGCCCGTCGCCTTGTGTTTGCGTCATTGGGTATTTATTTCTTTTCCCCTTGCACCCGTGTCAATTCCAATCCGTCGATATAAAGATTGGCGATGCCGTATTCATAGCTGGCCCGGGCCTTTTTCTTGACCAGGATACCGGCGGAGTCCAGTTGAAAGACGAAGGATTCGAAGGTTTCAAAGGCGTCTTGAGCTGTTGCCTTCCATACTTTTCGCAAGTCGGAGGCGTTGAACTGAGAACGCAGTGGGGAGTTGTTTTGCATTTCTTCCAGAAAGGGACGCAAAAGCGGGTGTTCATTCTTGAGCGCATTCACCCGCTCCACGGAGGCCTCTTGCAGGCCCGCTTTCATTGCGCGGGGGCTTAGCAGGCGGTCGCTGGGCGCTTGTTTTTCGTTGCGCACGCGCAGTTCTTCGCGTCTTGCGGCATGCAGCAATACGGTGAGGGAGCGCGGGTAGGTGTTGTCCTTGGCGTCGGTGAGTCGGGCGTACACCCAATTAGCGGCGACGGCCTTTTTGCCCTTTTCCTGATTCAGCCCCCACAGCGGGGCCAGCGCCTTGCGCAAGGTCTCTTCATCGGCGTTGTCGATCTCTTGGTCCGTGAGCGGCAGTTTCCGCTGGGCCAGTCCGCGAAACAGCTGGGAGCCGCCAACCGCCAGGCGATAGGCGAGGCGCATGAAGTCTTCGATGCGCCATTGCAGTTCGAGGGTGCGCGGTTCGCCAAAGTGGCTTTTGTTGGTGAAGACAAGGGCGCTCCAGATGTCTTCGCGCAGGAATATCTTGAAGCGTAGGTGGTGCAGGCCCTGGTTGTTGCAGTCGTAGGCGAGGCGCAACAGCCCCCCGAGGGCATCGCCTCGCCAAGGGCTGGTTTCCTGGAGGTCCTGGTCCAGGTCGTCGTAGAGCAGCCAGAGCTTTTTGTTGTTCTGTTCCAACGCCTGGTTCAAGTCAAGCAGCAGGTCACGGCAAAGCCCGCTCAGCGGGGCCTCCAGCATTCCCAGCAGGCTTGCGGTATGGGCTGAACGCCAGGGCTCGCAGGAGTGCTCGGGAAAGCTGCCTTGGAGATGCTCTCGTAGCGGCCTCATTTCTTTGGCTTTAAAGACGGGGTCGAGCAGCTGGCGTTGGTTCGAGGCGAAGATTCGGATAATGGCATAGGCGCGCCACAGCGAGAGCCAATCCCGTCCCTGCGCGTGAAGATTGCGCTGAATCTCTTCGAATACGTCGGTGGTCGGACGCAGCATCGCGTCGGCTACCGGGCCGTGTCCGGGCAGGATGTGGATGCCGTTCAATTTGCCGCGCGCCCTTTTTACGGCGTTGTCCTGATGTTCAACAAAGAGATGAAAAAGGGTCGATTTGCCGGTGCCCTTGCGACCGCGCACCACCCAGCGGGCGTCGTCGAGAAAGCGGTTGAAGTCGGAGGTCTTTTGAAAAAACAGTTCGAAGTCGTCGGCGGCGATGGACTTGGCATCTCGCTCCGGAAAGCTGAGGGATTGTATAATTTCCCGGCGATTCATGCCCTTCAGGCTCTGCTCGATGTCGCTTTCCGTTTCGCTGTCGAGGATGCGGTTGGCTAGGGGGGCATAGCTGGCCATGCCGCTCTCCACGGGGTATTCGGTAGCCGAGGCGATGCCCGGGGTGTAATACACCTTAATGGGGGCCTGTGCGCCCAGATCGAATTGACGGGTGAAGCGTTCCACAATGGCCTGACCGATCTCGCCTTCGGGGACGGGCGATAGAACCAAGTGGGTGGTGATATCGCTAAGCTGGTTCAATATGTTGCGCACAAAGGCGATGCCCTCGCCATTCTGATCACTGGGAAAGAGTATCAGAAAGGCCTCATCCGCAAGGCGCAGCAGGGACAACCCGCCCCAGTCTCCGAGTCCGGTGCGGGCATCAATGAGCATAATATCCGGGTCGAGTTGGTCGGCGATCTCCCGTTCGAGCAGGCTCCAGGCGTCTTCGTGGCTGCTGAGCACATCCTGGGAGGAGAGGGTGTAGAGGCGGCGGATATAGTCGTCGTTGATTTCGCCCGCGGGGATGACGTGGATCTCAGCCCGGGAGACGGGGTCCTCCACGGGATAGGCGATCGGGGTGCGGTCTTCCGTCGTCCCGCCCACCAGACAGGTCTCCAGACCATCCCCGGTTTGCGGATCGAAGGGGCGCACCTGGCGTTCCCACAGATAGTCGATCAAACCGGCCTCGATGGGCTGGCCATTCGGGTTTGGTAGCGCCTTGTGCAGCCCTGGGGCCTCGACATCCATGTCGACCACCACCACCCGCTTGCCGTCCCGCGCCAGATGAAAGGCGGTGTGGATCAGGGCTGTGGTGCGCCCAACGCCGCCCTTGTAAGAGTAGAAGACCACACGGCGGGGTTTGGGGCGTTTGTTCTTGCTCGGCTCGGGACGTTCCCCGGCCTCGACCATGGAAACGGCCTGATCCCAGCTTGCCGGGGAGATGGCGTCACGCGGGGATAGAGAGAGTCCCCGTTCTTCGGCCTCTTCTGGGGTGTAAAGCTCCAGCAAGGTGGGTTTGAGGCCGGCTTCGGTCAGCAGAGGGGTGATCTGTGCCTCGCGCCGGGGGCGCTCGGTGCCGACGAAGGATTCATCAATGACCTGTAAGATGGCGGATTGACCCGCCCCCACTTCGAGTTCATAACGGCCCCCGAATCGGGCATCCAGGGCTTTCCTTAGGCTAGCCAGCTTGTTCATATCGTCGACCCCTCGTTCTTTTCCAGCCAGCCACGGACATAGTCCAGGCTACGCCGCCAGTCGCGGAGGGTCTCCTCTCCCAATTCGTCGGCGCGGTAACGGAGATCGATGAAATCCAGCCCGGTAGCCCCTGCTGGATGGGTCAAGCGATCCAGGTGCTCGATGAAAAACCGATCCGCCATTGCCTTGCGATAGAGATCGTTCATTTGGCGCAAGGCGCCAACTAGGCTGTGGCCGGGACGCGCGACCGGGTGTTTTCGCATCGAGTCTTTGGGGCGTCGGCTTGGCTCATCCCAGTGGGTGATTTTGTGATAGTCGAGGATCAACGCCTTGATCCGGCATTCGATGGCGATGCCGCCCAGATGGGCCGCGGCGACCGAGCGCGGAGGAACGCACCCGAGGAGGGCGGTTACGTCGTTCAGTCGTGATTCGAATGCGCCTGCGTAGTCTTCCACTTATGGATCCGTGTCGAGTAAACCCTTGTTTTAGTGAAAGGTTAACGGGTTGTTTGGTCGATGTAAACCTAAAGCCTGTGGCGCCAGGGCAAGCGCCCAATAGGTCGCGAAACACCAGTGGGTTACAGGGCATAGTGAGCGATCTCCCGGCACGGGTGCGGGGCTAGGGAGGGTAAGCTAGTACAGCCGCGCCTAAGTATCGGAAACCACCCAGGCGCTCTCGGAACGCAGGGCGCGCGAAGAACCGCAGCGGGCGCAGAGAGGCGTTTCGATTGAAAGGATAAGCGCCGCAACCGCCATCCGCCCTTTCAGCGGCGAATGCACTTCGCTTGTCCACCCCCTGTATGCCTGCGGACTCGGAACGCACACGCCTTGGCCCGGGCGCGTAACCGGCAACCCGCACAGCCCGAGGGCTGTACTCCAAGCGGCTGCGCGAGGCTTCGGCGACGGACAGGCATCCCGCCCTGGAACACGGGGATGATCAAGCAAAACCTCCTCCGCGTCTTCTGCGTTCCTCGGTACCCTCTGCGTTGTACGCCCAGGAGGTGCAGCGGGTGGCCCAGGAACTCGACGGCTCGGGCGGCAAACTGGAGGACCAGGACGAAATCCTGCGCTCCGTGCGTCGCAAGACCCTGCGCTTCACCCAGGTGGCCGCCCCGAGGCCGCCGACGCCTGGACCGGAAAAGGCCGCCGAGCTTCCGGTCCAGGCCAACCCCCTGGCCGACCTGCCGCACTGGAGCTGGCCCTTCGACGCGGCCGAGGCGGACCGGGTCGAGACCTTCGCCTCTCGTGTCCAACCCGCCGAAGGCGTGGAGCTGGACCCGGAGGGGCTTTTGAACCTGCTCGCCTGGAACATTTCGCTCACCGCCGACGAAAAGGATCGAATCCTGGAGGCCTCCGGCAGGCTCTCGCAGTCCCAGTTCGACCAGCTCCTGGAAACCCTGGAAGAAGAACGCCGCAACTTCATGGCCCTTTGGCCGGCCCTCAATCCGGAGGGAACCCGCATTGATCTTTTGGGCGCCTACTATCGGCATGCGAGGGAATGGGCGCGGCTACTGCTCGGCAACGAGGATCAGGCCCTGGCTCGGTTGAGCGGCTGCCTGCTCGATGACGATCCCCGCTTTGCCCGGTGGACGGCCCTGCGCCCCATTTGGGCGCTGCTGGCCAGGGACCTGCTCGCCGCCGGGCGAACCGACCAGGCCCGCACGGCCCTGGAACGGGGCGCGGCCCAGCAAGGCCCGTTGCGCGGCTTCGCCGACCTCTTCCTGGACGGCCTGGACCCGCAAAAAACCCAGGAGGAGACCTGGCGCCAGGGCATGCAGATGCTCCAACAGGCCCTGGGCGACACCCCTTGACAGCGCCTGCATCGGGTCAAGCGCCTCACATTGGGCCCCAAGCCGGACCGCAGCGCTGCGCAGGGCGAGCTAATTCGGCTACTCGAACAGCCCGGCGAAGACGCGCTGCTGAACTTCGGGCTGGCGGTCTTTGCGCTGGACCACCTGCCCGAGGCGGCCCCCCACGCCGAACCGGCCCTGCGTGCCGCCATCGAGCAAGACCCCAAGAATGCCGCCTATTGGATTTGGCTGGGTATCCTACTCAAGAACCACCTCCAGCGCTACCAAGAGGCCGAGGCCGCCTATCGCCAGGCCATTGAGATCGATCCCAAGGATGCCGACGCATGGAACAATCTGGGTTTCCTGCTCGCGGACCACCTCCAGCGCTACCAAGAGGCCGAGGCCGCCTATCGCCAGGCCCTTGAGATCGATCCCAAGTTCGCTCATCCTTGGAACGGCCTGGGCAAGCTGCTCTCGGACCACCTCCAGCGCTACCAAGAGGCCGAGGCCGCCTATCGCCAGGCCATTGAGATCGATCCCAAATACGCCGCCCCCTGGAACAACCTGGGTCTATTGCATCTGTTATTGGGACGCTGCGACAAGGCTACGGAGGCCTTCGAGGCGGGATTGGAGGGAGAAGGATCTAACCCCTATCTGAATATGAACCTGGGCCATCTCCGCCTGATCACCGGTGATCGCGATACCGCACTGGCCCGGCTTGGCGAGGCCCTGGAGGGTTTCAGGGGGAAAACCGACAACCCATCGCTGGCCAATGCACTCGGGCTGGCCCTGGAGCTGGCCGATGCGGGGGCCCTAGAGGAACAGCGGCAACGGGTGGAGGCCGCGTTTCAACACGGACCGGCACAGGCATTGGCCTGGGCCCTGGTATTGGCCGCGCTCGTCGGTTCGGACAGCGAGCCCCCGGAGGGGCTGCTCGGCGCGGCGATGGAGTCCCATCAGGATCACTATGATCTGATCGAGGCCGTCTATCGGCTCTGCGGCCTGCGCCCGGAGGCCCGGAAGAAGGGGCGACGACTGGCGGCGGGGCTGCTGGCCAGGCCCGAGGCCCTGGTCTCGAAGTTCAAGGACCGCCCCAAACCGGAGGCCTTGTACGCCCGCTTTCGCCCCTTCGCCGAGGGCCGCAGCGACGGGGCCGGGGACCCGCGGGATCGGGAACTGTTTTGCACCGAACTAGACCCCGCGACCTTGCAGCCGACCTCAGGGGCCTAGTACAGCCGCGCCTAAATATCGGAAACCACCCAAGCGCCCTCGGCCAGCAGGGCGCGCGGAGAACCGCAGGCGGGGTTTCAAACTCGCGTTTGACGCTCTGTTTGAGCAACTGGAAACCAGGCGCTTTCGGAGTACCGAACACACGCAGAACCGCACAGCCCGAGGGCTGCACTCCAGGCGGCTAGGCGGCGCTGGAGCGGCGGACAGGCATGGAACGCGGGGCCGATCATGCAAGAATCCCTCTGCGCCCTCTGCGTGCCTAAATGGCGTTGTTTTTGTTATTTGCGCGCAGCCGTACTAGTGTAATGGCGCCCAATGGCCGCGCGAGGGGCGGGCATTGCGGGGCGCCCCGACCCCTTGGACGGCTATTCGTCCGCCGCGCGCCAGGCCAGGTCTAGTTGGCGGGCGGCGCGTATTTCATCCAGTCGCCGCACGGGCAGCGAGTGGGGGGCCTGTTTGAGCTTCTCGGGATCCTCCAGCATTTCGCGGCGGATTTCGATCATGGCCTCGACGAAGGCGTCCAGGGTGGTCTTGTCCTCGGTCTCGGTGGGCTCGATCAGCAGGCACTCCGGCACCAGTTGCGGGAAATAGATCGTGGGGGCATGGAAGCCGTAATCCAGTAGCCGCTTGGCCACATCCAGGGCGGTGATGCCATTGTGTTTGGCCTCGTCCTTTAGGGTGACGCTGAACTCGTGGGTGGCGCGCCGCTGCGGGTAGGCCAGGGTGAAGCCGGCGTGGGCCAGGCGGGCGGCGAGGTAATTGGCGTTGAGGGTGGCGAAGTCGGCCACCCGCCGCAGGCCCGGCTCGCCGAGCATGCGGGCATAGACCAGCGCCCGCAACAGCACCCCGGCGTTGCCGGCGAAGGCGCTCAGGCGGCCGATGCCCTGGGGGCGCTCGGCCTCTTGCAGCCAGTGGTAGCGGTCGCCGTCGCGGGCCGCCAGCGGTGTGGGCAGGAACGGCTCCAGCCGCGCCGAGACCCCCACCGGTCCGGCCCCGGGGCCGCCGCCGCCGTGGGGGGTGGCGAAGGTCTTGTGCAGGTTCATGTGGATCACGTCGAACCCCATGTCGCCGGGGCGCACCTTGCCCAGGATGGCGTTGAGGTTGGCCCCGTCGTAGTACAGCAGGCCGCCGGCCTGATGCACCGCATCGGCGATTTCGCGGATGCGGCGCTCGAACACCCCGAGGGTAGAGGGGTTGGTGAGCATGATGCCTGCGGTTCGCGGGCCGAGCAGGCGCTTCAGGGCGTCGAGGTCCGCGTCGCCGTCGGCGGCGGTGGGGATCTCCCGCACCTGGAAGCCGCACATGGCGGCGGAGGCCGGGTTGGTGCCGTGGGCGGCGTCGGGGATCAGGATTTCGTCGCGCTGATGATCGCCGCGCGCCTGGTGGTAGGCGCGAATCATGGCCACGCCGGCGAATTCGCCCTGGGCCCCGGCGGCGGGGGTGAGGGATACCGCGTGCATCCCGGTGATTGTTTTGAGGATTTCCTGCAACTCGAAGGCGCAGGCGAGAAAGCCCTGGCTATGGCTCTCCGGGGCCTCCGGGTGACGCCCGATGAAACCCGGCAGGGAGGCCAGCGCATGCGCCCCCTGGGGGTTGTATTTCATGGTGCAGGAACCGAGGGGATAGAAATGGGTGTCGATGGAGAAGTTGCGCCGCGACAAACGGGTGTAGTGACGCACCGCTTGCAGCTCGGAGACCTCCGGCAGCGCGGGCGGGGTTTGACGCAGCAGGTGTCGGGGGAGGTCCGCCACGGCGGCGCTTTCCGCCGGGCTTTGGGCCGCGGCCCGACGGCCTTCACGGGAGAGCTCGAAGATCAGCATGACAGGTTCCTGCGGGATTCGACGGGGGCGGGGCGACGGAGGGCCGGCGGCCGGCCCCCCGCGGGTCGCCTATAGTGCGGCGAGTGCGGCGTCGTAATCGGGCTCTTCACCGATTTCGGGCGCCAACTGGGTGTAAACCACCTGGTTGTCGGCGTTCAGCACCACCACGCCGCGGGCGGTGAGACCGGCCAGCGGGCCGTCGGTGATCAGCATGCCGTAGGCCTCGGCGAACTGCTTGTCGCGCATCATGGACAGGGTGATGACGTTTTCGATGCCCTCGGCGCTGCAGAAGCGCTTGGCGGCGAAGGGCAGGTCGGCGGAAATTACCAGTGCCACGGCGTCGCTTTTGTCCTTCATCGCGGCGTTGAACTTCTGGGTGGAGGTGGCGCAGACCGGGGTGTCCAGGCTGGGCACGATGTTGAGCAGCTTTTTCTTGCCGGCATACGCGGCCAGCGTGGTGTCGGACAGGTCCGGGGCCACCAGCTTGAAGTCGGGGGCCTGGGCGCCTACGGCGGGTAGTTCGCCGTTGGTGTGGCAAGGGTTTCCTTTGAGGGTGATATCGGCCATTGGATGGTCTCCTGATAACAGTTGTATGGATGGGCGGCGCACGCCGCCGTGAAGGGTGCGGCGATTCGCCTTATGCGGGCGGGCGCAATTGGCACTTGGGTCCGCCCTGATTGCGCAGGATTCGGCCCATTTTTTCGGTATAGTCGTCGAGTTGTCGGGGCGTGCGTTTTTCGGTGGCGCAAACCAGCAGGGCATCGCCGAGTTCGGGGTAGCCGCGGCTCAGGTCCAGGCCGCCGAGCACGTTGTGGGCGGCCAGCGAGCGCAACACCCCGGCCGCGGGGGCGGGCAGGCGCAAGGCCCGTTCGTGGAACACCGGCCGCTCGAAGACCGGCTCGACCCCGGGGATTCGGCACAGCCGCTGGCTGAGATCGAGGGTGTTGCGGTGACAGGCGGCGGCGGTGCGGGCCAGGCCCTCGGCCCCGGTCAGCGCCAGGTGGATGGTGGCGGCGGTGACCATCAGCCCTTGGTTGGTGCAGATGTTGGAGGTGGCCTTGGAGCGTCGAATATGCTGTTCCCGGGCTTGCAGGGTCAGGGTGTAGGCGCTGCGGCCTTGCAGGTCCAGGGTCTTGCCCGCCACCCGGCCGGGCATTTGGCGCACCAGGGCCTGCTGGCAGCACATGAAGCCGAAATAGGGGCCGCCCGAGGACAACGGAATGCCCAGGGGCTGGCCTTCCCCCACGCAGATGTCGGCGCCGTCGTCGCCCCATTCGCCGGGCGGCTTGAGCAGCGCCAGCGCCAGCGGGTTGACCACGGCGATGGCGAGGGCGCCGTTGTGATGCGCCCAATGGGTCAGGGCGTCGGCTTCTTCGAGCACGCCGAAGAAATTCGGCTGGGGGATCACCAGGGCGCAGATATCCTGGCCGCTGTAACGGGACAGGGCCTCGAGGTCCGTGTGCCCGCCCGCGGGGTCGAATGGAACCTCCGTAAGCTCGATGCCTTGATTCTGTACGATGCTGCGGGTCGTGCGACGATAGGCCGGGTGCAGGCTGCGCGGGATCAGCACCCGCTTGGACTTGGATTTTCGATTGGCCCGCACCGCCATCAGCACCGCCTCGGCCAACGCCGAGGCGCCGTCGTAGAGCGAGGCGTTGGAGGCGTCCAGTCCGGTCAGCGCCGTCATCATGGACTGATATTCGTAAATCAGTTGCAGCGTGCCCTGACTGGCCTCCGCCTGATAGGGGGTGTAGGCGCTGTAAAACTCACCGCGGGCGGCGATGTTCCATACCGCCGCCGGGATATGGTGATCGTAGGCCCCGGCCCCGATGAAGCAAACCGGTTGACCGTCGGCGTGCGCCCGCTCCTCCATCCACTGCGCGGCTTGCAGCTCGGACAAGCCGGGTCCGAGGCCGTCGATCTCGTCCAGGCGCAGCTCGGGCGGAATCTCGTCGAACAGGGTCTCGATATCCGGCACGCCGATGGCGGCCAGCATTTCCTCGATTTCCGCGCTGGTGTGGGGGATAAAGGGCATGCCGATCTCAATCCTGTTCGGCTTCCACCATGGCCGCGTAGGCCGCGGCATCCATCAAGCCATCCAGGGCGCTGCTATCCGCGGGTTTGACGCGAAACAGCCAGCCCTTATCGAAGGCCGATTCGTTCACCAACTCCGGGGCGTCGGCCAGCGCTTCGTTCACCGCGCTAATCTCCCCGGACACCGGGCAGTATACGTCCGAGGCGGCCTTCACCGACTCCACCACCGCGCACTCGGCGCGGGCCTCGAAACGGGTCCCCGGCTCGGGCAATTCGACGAACACCAAGTCCCCCATCAGCTCCTGGGCGTGATCGGTGATGCCGATGGTCAGGGCGCCGTCCGGCTCCGGGCGGACCCATTCGTGAGACTGGCTGTACTTTAACTCGCTGGGCAGGTTCATCGCTTCCCCCCTTGATACGGTTGGATGTCGAGTGGTTGCGTTCCACCCGACCCGCCCCCGCAGGGGCGGCTTTCACGGTAAGAGACCGGGTCAGACCATCACCTCGGTCATCCAGAAATCGTGCTTGTTGCAAAAGCTAGTGGCGTAGAGCTTGCCGCGGTAACCGGCCGGCAACTGATAGCTGGACTGGGGGTCGTTTTCCGGTTGGAAGGTGGTGGCGCCGAGCACTTGGCCGTCGTGGCTGATCAGGGTATGGCGCACGATGAAGTGCGCGGTGGACATGCCGTGATTGGTGGTCAGGGTGACCTGATCGCCTTCGATCTCCACCTGCGGGGCGTGACTGCCGACCTTTTTCTCCCACACGCCCGGATCCTCGGCCGTGTAGAGGATATTCGAGGGCAGCCCCTGATCGCCGCCATGGCTGCCGGCCAGCGCGGCCCCGGCGGGCGCCAGGGCGATGCCGCCGGCCGCCAGCAGTGAGCCCTTCAGGAATTCGCGTCGGTTCTTCATTGGTCTCTCCTCGGTGAGATTCGGTCGTAATAGCTGACGCGCTCTCGACAGCGGTCGCCAGCAAGGGGCCTTAAGCATAGGGCAGCGAAGCGTTCTAGTACAGCCGCGCCTAAGTGTCGGAACCAACCCAGGCGGCCTCGGAACGCAGGGCGCACGGGGAACCGCACAGCCCGAGGACTGTACGCCAGGCGGCCAGGCATCCCGGCCCTGGAGCGCGGGGACGATCCAGCAAGAATTCCTCCGCGCGCTCTGCGGTCCTCGGCGCCCGCTGCGTTCCCAAATGGCGTTGCTTCCGTTATTTGTGCGCAGCCGTACTAATACAAGACACGATCCTTGACATTCGATGCCCAGGGCACAATCCTGCACCCTCTTTCCCCGAACGCGAACCGCCTATGACCGCCCCCATTCCCTTAACCATCCTCACCGGCTTTCTCGGGGCCGGCAAGACCACGTTGCTGAACCGCATCCTGGGCGGCGATCACGGCCTGCGCATGGGCGTGCTGGTGAACGACTTCGGGGCCATTAACATCGACGCCCAGTTGGTCACCGCGGCGGATTCCGAGCGCGTGGAATTGGCCAACGGCTGCGTCTGCTGCTCGATTCGGGGCGAGCTGATCGGCGCCCTGCAAGGCCTGCTCGATGATCCAGAACCGCCCCAGCACATCCTGCTCGAAGCCAGCGGCGTGGCCGACCCGGGCGCCATTGCCGCCACCCTGGTGCATGCCGAGCTGGGGCGCCGCTTGAGCCTCGACGGCATTATCTGCGTGGCGGATGCGGAGCAGGTGTTCGCGAGCGAGGATCAAATGGGCCTCAAATTGCGCCAAATGACCTTTGCCGACCTGGTGGTGCTGAACAAAATCGATTTGCTCGATCGGGCGCAGGTGCGCCAGGTGCGCGAGCGACTCGCACGCTTCGCCGAGGCCCCGCGGATCCTGGAGGCCGAGCGCGGCGATGTCCCGTTGCCGGTGTTGCTGGAGAGCCTGGGGGCCGACCGCCGCCTAGGCGCCGCGCCGGCGCACCAATGCAGCGGCCCGCATTGCGACCACCCGGCGCATCGACACGAAGCGCATCCGGGGTTCGAGACCTGGAGCTACCACAGCGAGCTGCCGCTGTCCCTCGCCGCCCTGCGGGGCATGGCGCGCAATCTCCCGCCCGGCGTATACCGCGCCAAAGGCTTCCTGCGCACGGTGGAGAATCCCGCGCGCCGCGCCCTGCTGCAGGTGGTGGGGCAACGTGCAGAAATCACCTGGGACGCGCCCTGGGGCCAGGAGCCGCCGGCCAACCGCGTGGTCTTCATCGGCGCCCCCGGCAGCCTCGACGCCGACGGCCTGACCCGCGCGATCGAGGCCTGCGCCGGGACGCCGGGCAACGGATCGGCCGAGCCATAGCTTGGCTTTTCGGAAATTTTCACCAACCCGTGCTAGGCTCAAGGGGAGGCGACCTGCAACCCCTGTTCGGGGCCGGGCTGCGGTCGTCGCTTGACCGTGCGCCCGAGCCGCCCCGATGCGGGGCCTGGTACGGCTCGCACAAATAACGGAAACAACGCCATTTAGGAACGCAGAGGGCGCAGAGGAGCGCAGAGCGCGCGGAGGAGGTTTTTTGCTTGCTTGTGCCTGTCCGCCGCTCCGGCCTGGCCTAGCCGCTTGGAGTGCGGTCCTGCGAGTGCTCGGTACTCCGAAGGGGCCTGGGTTGGCCGTTCGTCAAAGCGCCCGCTGCGGTTCTCCATGTGCTCTGCGTTCCAAAAGCCCCTGGGTTGTTTCCGATTCTTAGGCGCGGCTGCACTCGGTCGCGTCATTCACCGGGAGGGGCCATGGACGAGCGCATGTTGAGCCAATTGATTACCCTAATCACCGAGCTGGAGCAGCAACTGGAGCTACTGGCCAAGACCGTGGCACTGCAAAACCAAACCATCGAGGCCGCGCTGGCGAGCGAGGTGCTGGTGATGCAATTGCTCCTGCGCCGCCTTGAGATCGACCCGGAGACGCTGACCCCGGAATTGCTGCGGCTGGCCGAGGAGACCGTCAATCCGCGGTTGCGCGAGCAGTTGGAGCTGCATGTGTTGGCCCTGCGCAAGATGGCCGCACCGGCCCCGGAGGAGCCCGCCCCGGAGGGACGCGGCAAGCGCCCGCGCTGGTGCCGCGGCGTGATCGATGGCGGCAAGGGGCGGCGGTGAGCGAGCGCCCGTCGGCGACGGGGCCGAGGCGTGAGCCGCGTCGGCCTCGCGCGGGGCTGGTTTTTTCCATCGGGTTTTTCTATGATCGCACCTTGATCTTTCGTTCGGGCCGGCCGCCGCCGGTCGCCATGGAGTTTGGAATGCGCCTTATGAATCGCCTTGCACTAATGGTCTTAATTTTGCTGCCGGCCTGGCCGGCGTTCGCCCAGGACGCCCGCAACCCTTCTCCGGACGGGGTCTGGCGTACGGCCTCCGCCCCGGCCGACGGGGCCGCACGCCCCGCTCCGGTGATCAGCGCCACCCGCTATGAGACCTTTCAGCTCGATGCCGAGGCCCTCAACTCGGTGCTTGGCGAGGCCCGGCCGGAGCCGAACGCGGCGGCGCGGGACGCCACCATCACCCTCACCCTGCCCACCCCCGAGGGCGATTACGAAGCCTTCGAGTTGACCGAATCCCCGGTGATGGCGCCTGGGCTTGCGCAGTGGATGCAGGACAAAGGCTACCCCATGCGCACCTTCAGCGGCCGCAGCCACCGCAACGCCGGCCGCACCGCACGCCTCGACTGGGGCGGCCCCGCAGGCTTTCACGCCATGGTCAGCGCGCCGGGCCGAACCTATTACGTCGATCCGGCCTATCGCGACAACAGCAGCACCTACATGAGCTACGCCAAGCGGGACTTCGACCCGGGCGACAAGCGGCTCGACTGCGGCGTCGAGGGCGAGGCCCGCGCCGTGAACCGCGCCGCCTCGGGCGCCATCGCGGCCCGGACCTCGGGGCTGCGGGTGTACCGCACCGCGGTGGCGGCCACCGGCGAATATGCCCGATTCCATGACGCCGCCAGCAGCGCCGAGGCCAAGGTGGACGCCCAGGCCGCCATCATTACCACCATCAACCGCGTCAATCAGATCTACGAACGCGACCTCGGGCTGCGCTTGGTGCTGGTGGGCGACAACCACAAGGTGGTCTACACCGACCCGGAGACCGACCCCTACGAAAACGGCAACGGTTTTCAAATGGTCACCGAGAATCAAAAGCGGGTCACCGAGGTCATCGGCAGCGCGAATTTCGACCTGGGGCATGTGTTCGGCCTCAATAGCGGCGGCATGGCCAATTTGGCCGTGAGCTGCAAAGACTTCAGCAAAGCGCGCGGCATGACCGGCAGCAGCAACCCCCTCGGCGACCCCTTCGACGTGGACTATGTGGCGCATGAAATCGGCCATCAGTTGGGGGCCAACCACACCTTCAACGCCGCTAGCGGCGGCTCCTGCACCAGCTCGACGCGGAATGCGAGCACCGCCTACGAACCGGGTTCCGGCTCCACCATCATGGGCTATGCGGGCATCTGCTCCTCCAATAACCTCCAGGGCAATAGCGACGATTACTTCCACGGCATCAGTCTGGACGAAATCCATGCCCACTTGAGCGGTACGGGCAGTTGCTACAGCACCCTAGCCTCGAGCAACGCCAACCCGCCCTCGGTGGATGCGGGGCTAAATCGCGTGATCCCGGTCAACACGCCCTTTCAGCTCAGCCCGGCGCGGAGTTCGGACGCGGACGGCGACCGATTGACCTATGTTTGGGAGGAATTCGACCTGGGTCCGGCGGTCGATCTGGCCGCAGGCGACAATGGATCGAGCCCGTTGTTCCGCAGCCAGGCCCCGAGCAACAGCTCAACGCGCACCCTGCCGTCACTGGCGGATCTGGCTCGGGGGGCCAATCCCAAGGGCATCAAATTGCCCGCCGCCAGCCGCACCCTGAATTTCCGGGTGACGGTGCGCGACAACCACTCCGGGGGCGGTCTGCTCGCGGAGGACTTCATGACCGTCACCGCCACCGCCGCGGCCGGCCCGTTTCGGGTCACGGCCCCCAACGGCGGGGAGGGCTTCAATGTAGCGGCGACGCCGTCTATCCCGGTGACCTGGGATCCGGCCAACACCGCGGCCGCCCCGGTGAGCAGCGACTCGGTGTTCATCCGCCTGTCCGTCGATGGCGGGCTTTCCTATCCGCGGGAACTCCTGGCCGGCACCCCCAACGACGGCTCCGTAAGCGTAGCGTTGCCGCCGGGGATTTCCACCGACCAGGCGCGGATCATGGTGGGGGCCGCCGACAATATCTTCTTCGATGTCTCCGACGCCAACTTTCGCATCAGCGGCGCGCCGGCCAATTGCAGCACCCCCGGCAAGATCCTGCCCAACGGCGGCAGCATTAGCGACGTCTTGACCCTCGACGAAGACCGCCTGATCGGGGACTTGAACATCACCCTGGATGCGGACTTGAACCGCATCGGCGACCTCGTGGCCACCCTGACCCATGTCGATTCGGGCATCACCGCGGTGCTGGTGGACCGCCCCGGCGTGCCCGGCAATCCCACCGGCTGTCTCAACGGTCGCATGGCGGCGACCCTCGATGACGAGGCGGCCGCGGCCATCGAAACCGCCTGCACCCCGGGCGCGGCGGGCAATATCTCGGGGGCCTTCAGGCCGAACAACCCATTAAGCGCCTTCGACGGCCAGCGCGCGGGCGGCCAATGGCGCCTGACCCTGCGTGACGCCTCCAACAACCAGACCCCCGACATCACCTCGGTGCTCAATAGCTGGTGCGTACAGGGCGGCGAAATCGAGTCGGCCCCCTTGAGCGTCTCCGTCGCCGGCCCCGGCAGCGGTCGGGTCAGCGCCGATAGCGGCGGCATTTCCTGCCCCGGCACCTGCCGCGCGGACTACATCCAGGGCGCCCGCGTGCGGCTCAGCGCGGCCCCCGCCGCCGGCTCGGTATTCAGCGGCTGGAGCGGGGCCTGCGCTGGCAGCGGCGGGGCCTGCGAGGTCACCCTGTCGGCGGCGCGAAACGTCGCCGCCAGCTTCGCACTGGCCGACCCGGACCCGGACCCGGCCCCGAACCCGCTGCCGGGAGACGGCTATTGCAGCAGCGAATCCGTACCGCTGGCGGATAGCGGCACCGTCGCCAACGACATCCGAGTCACCGCCAGCGGCCGGATTTCGGACCTCGACCTGGCGTTAAACATCACCCACAGCTGGGTGGGCGATGTCGGGGTGACCTTGCAGCACCTGGAGACAGGGACCAGCGTGGTGCTGCTGGACCGCCCCGGGCTTGCGGCCACTCCCGGCCCTGGCGAAAACGGTTGCGGCAACGATAACATCGGCGCCGTGCTCGACGACGAAGCCGGATCCCACGCCGAAGACACCTGCAACGCCACCGCGCCCGCGCTCAGCGGCAGGCTGAAACCGCTCAACGCCTTGAGCGCCTTCGACGGCCAAAACCTGGCCGGGACCTGGCGTCTCAGGGTCTCCGACTCGGCCCCGGACGACACCGGCCATTTGGTGCAGTGGTGCCTGCAACCGACCATCGCCGGCTCTGCGGGCAACCCGCGGCTCACGGTGGCAGTGGGCGGCAACGGCACGGGCGTGGTGCGGACCAGCGCCGGCGGCCTCGCTTGTCCCGGCAACTGCGCGGTCAACTATGCCCAAGGCGCCCAGGTCCGCCTCGAAACCGAGACCGCCCGCGGTTCGGTGTTTCAGGGCTGGAGCGGTGCATGCAGCGGCGCCGCCAGCGCCTGTAATGTAAGCATGAACGCCGACAAAACCGTGAACGCGGCCTTCAGGCTGTTGCCGGCCGGCACCGAATGCTCGGCCGACACCATGCGGGTGGCCAGCGGCTACACCAGCGGCGCGCATAACATCTACTCGCAAACCGCAATCGAGACCCAGGGCAACGTAGCGGTGATTAACACCGCGCGAGTGCAGTTCCAGGCCCCCGTGGTCAAGCTGAAACCCGGCCTGCGGATACTCAACGGCGGTCAGCTCAAGATCGTGCCCGGCCGGGTCGCTTGCCAGGATCTCTAGCACAGGTGCGTACAAGCGTCGGCCACATCAGCAAGTCGCTGTGCGGGTTTCCGGTGTAGCGCCCGGGCCAAGGCGTGTAGGCTTCGAGCCCGCAGTCATGCAGGGGGGGCAAGCGAATTGCATTTGCCGCTGCAGCGGCGGATGTCGGGTGGCGGCGCTGATCCTTTCAATCGAAAAGCCCCTTTGCGCCCTCTGCGGTTCTCCGCGTACTCTGCGTGCTCTGCGTTCCGAAAGCGCCTGGGTTGTTTCCGATACTTGGGCGCAGCTGTACTAGCTGCCCCTGTTGGGGGCGGTCTTTAACCGCGATAGCGGCTTGATCCCGACGCCGGCGCCCGCTCCGGCGCGGTAATCGCGGATGCAATCCGCTCCCACAGTGGCTTCCGCGATTTACGGGCGTTGATTCATGCGGATCTCGGGTTGGCCAAAGGGCGAGTCCAACCGCTATACTTGCGCGATTGCACACCGTCCTGAAATCCAACGAATCCGAAGACCTCACCGAATCATGCCAATCGATACCCCCACCGAGGATGTTTCCACCTTCCAGGGCCTGATCTTCGCCCTGCAACGCTACTGGGCCGAGCGGGGTTGCGTCATCCTGCAACCCTACGACATGGAGATGGGCGCCGGCACCTTTCATGTGGCCACCTTCCTGCGCTCGATCGGCCCCGAGCCCTGGAACTGCGCCTATGTACAGCCCTCGCGCCGGCCCACCGACGGCCGCTACGGCGACAACCCCAACCGCTTGCAGCACTACTATCAGTATCAGGTGATCCTCAAGCCCTCGCCGGACGACATCCAGGAGCTGTACCTGGGCTCGCTGCGGATGCTCGGCATCGACCCGCTGGTGCATGACATTCGGTTCGTGGAGGACAACTGGGAGTCCCCCACCCTCGGCGCCTGGGGCCTGGGCTGGGAGGTCTGGCTCAACGGCATGGAGGTCACCCAGTTCACCTATTTCCAGCAGGTGGGCGGGCTCGATTGCCGCCCGGTGAGCGGCGAAATCACCTACGGGCTGGAGCGCATCGCTATGTATCTGCAAGGGGTGGAGAGCGTGTTCGACCTGGTCTGGACCCGCGGCCCGCAGGGCGTGGTGACCTACGGCGACGTGTTTCACCAAAACGAGGTGGAGCAGTCCACCTTCAACTTTGAGCATGCGGACGTGGACCACCTGTTCGGCTTCTTCGATCAGTGCGAGGCCCAGGCCCTGGCGCTGATCGAAATGGCCCTGCCGCTGCCGGCCTACGAGCAGGTGCTCAAGGCCTCCCACGCCTTCAACCTGTTGGACGCCCGCCACGCCATCTCGGTCACCGAGCGCCAGCGCTTCATCCTGCGCGTGCGCACCCTGGCCCGCGCGGTGGCCCAGGCCTACTACGACAAGCGCGATGCCCTCGGCTTTCCGATGCTTCAAAACGCCAATAAGGAGGCGGCCCATGGCTGAGACCGCAGACCTGCTGATCGAGATCGGCACCGAAGAACTGCCGCCCAAGGCCCTGCAGACCCTCTCCAACGCCTTTGAAAAGGGCGTCGCCAGCGGCCTGGAGAACGCGGCCCTGAGCTTCGGGACGGTGCGCAGCTTCGCCGCGCCGCGCCGCCTCGGGCTGCTAATCGAGGGCCTGCTGAGCGCCCAGCAGGACCGTGCGGCGGAACGCAAGGGGCCGGCGCTGAAGGCCGCCTTTGATGCCGCGGGTAACCCCACCAAGGCCGCCGAGGGCTTCGCCCGCTCCTGTGGCGTAAGCGTCTCCGAGCTGCAACAGGTAGACACCCCCAAGGGGGCCTGGCTGGTGTATCAGAGCCTGCAACAAGGTCAATCCGCGGCCGAGCTGCTGCCCGGCATCGTGAATCAGGCCCTGGCGGGGCTGCCCATACCCAAGCGCATGCGCTGGGGCGAGCGTAGCGAGGAGTTCGTACGCCCGGTGCATTGGGTGGTGCTGTTGCTGGGTAACGCGGTCGTCGCCTGCGAAATCCTCGGCCAACAGGCCGGCAACTGCACCCGGGGCCACCGCTTCCATCACCCCGAACCGATCGAAATCCCCGAGCCCAAGGCCTACCCCGAGCTGCTGCGGGATCGGGGCAAGGTAATCGCCGATTTCGCGGCCCGTTCGGCACTGATCCGGCAACAGACGGAGCAGATCGCCGCCGACGCGGGCGCCCGGGCGGTGATCGACCCCGCCCTGCTGGAAGAGGTCACGGCGCTGAACGAATGGCCGGTGGCGGTGATGGGCGGCTTTGACGAGCGCTTTCTGGAGGTCCCGCCCGAGGTGCTGGTCGAGGCCATGCAGGACCACCAAAAGTATTTCCCGGTGGTGGACCAAGACGGCAAGCTGCTGCCCCGCTTCATCACCATCAGCAACATCGAAAGCCGCGACCCCGAACAGGTGCGCAAGGGCAACGAACGGGTGATCCGCCCGCGCTTCTCCGATGCCGCCTTCTTTTGGGAGCAAGACCTCAAACACCCGCTGGAGCACCAAATCCCGCGCCTCAAGCAGGTGGTGTTTCAGGACAAGCTCGGCAGCCTGCACGACAAGACCCTGCGGGTGGCCGCGCTGGCGGAACGGGTGGCCGAAGGCATCGGCCTCGACAAGGCCATCGCCTGGCGCGCCGCCGAACTCTGCAAATGCGACCTGATGACCGAAATGGTCTACGAATTTCCCAGTCTGCAAGGCATCATGGGCCGCTATTATGCCGCGCGCAAGGGCGAACACCCGCAGGTGGTCGCGGCCATGGACGAGGTCTACCAGCCCCGCCACGCCGGCGACGCCCTGCCGGCCACCGACTGCGGACGCGCGGTGGCCATCGCCGACCGCATCGACACCCTGACCGGCATCTTCGCCATCGGCCAACAGCCCACCGGCGCCAAGGACCCCTTCGGTCTGCGCCGCGCGGCCCTGGGCGTGCTGCGCATCCTGATCGAGACGCCGCTGGACCTGGACCTCAAGGCGCTGCTGCACGCCGCCGCCGACAAGCTGCCGGAAGGGGTGGACGGCGCCGGCGTGGCGGAGCAGGTGTTCGACTACATGATGGACCGCATGAAGGCCTACTATGCGGACCGCAACGTGCCGGGCGACGCGGTGGAGGCCGTGCTGGCCTGCCGCCCCGTAAGGCCCGCGGACTTCGACCGGCGGGTGCGGGCGGTGACCGCCTTCTTGCGTCTCGACGAGGCCGCGGCCCTGGCCGCCGCGAATAAGCGCATTCGCAATATCCTGCGTAAATCGGAAGAGGGTTTTCCCGCGCGTCCCAACTCCGCGTTGTTCAGCGAGCACGGCGAAAAGGAGCTGGCGGCCGCCATCGAAAAGGTCGAGGCCCCGGTGCGCGAGCTGTTCGCGCAGGGCGAATACACCGCGGCCCTGCAAAGGCTCGCCGGACTGCGCGGCGCGGTGGACCGCTTCTTCGATGAGGTGATGGTGAACTGTGAACAAGAAGGGCTGCGCCTGAACCGGCTGGCCCTGCTGAACTCCCTGAGCGAGCTGTTCCTCGGCGCCGCCGACCTCTCGCGACTGCAAGTGGAGGAAAAGCCATGAACCGCGCTGCCTACCCGGAGATGCTGGCCGCGGTGCAGGCCTTCCACGACAAGCACAACTTCAAGCAACGCGGCGGCGAGGAGATGACCTACCGCATCTCGCTGATGGCCGAGGAATTGGGCGAAATCTCCGCCTGCGTGACCAAGGGCAAGGGCAAGGAAGACCTCGCGGAAGAAGTCGCCGACCTGCTGATTCTGGTCATGGGCACCGCCATCGCCGGCGAGTTCGACCTCAACCAGGCCTTTTGGGACAAAATGGACAAGCTCATGCAGCGCGAATCACGCATGGTCGATGGGCGGGTGCGGGTGTCTGAGTTTCGGGGCATCGATTAGTGGTGAGTGGTGAGTGGTGATGGTGATGGTGATGTGATGGTGAATGGTGAATGGTGAATGATGAATGATGAATGATGAATGATGAATGATGAATGATGAATGATGAATGATGAATGATGAATGGTGAATG
>JAABTK010000073.1 GCA_011389885.1 Gammaproteobacteria bacterium
CATTCACCATTCACCATTCACCATTCACCATTCACCATTCACCATTCACCATTCACCATTCACCATTCACCATTCACCATTCACCATTCACCATTCACCCAGTTAAACCACAGATAAACCACAGATAAACAGGGCTGGACGCAGGCGCTAAAACTTGACGTACTAGTGTTTTAGAATATTTTTTCTCTCAACACAAATCCGAGTTTATCCGTGTCCATCTGTGGTTCTGTAACAGGCGCCTGCAATGGGCGCGGCGCTGATAAATCGCGACCAAAGCCAATGACGCGGGACCGCCGAGCTGGTTCAGCACCGCCGGCTATTGGGTGGCGTGCGAAAACCGCCCGCGGTTCTCCGCGTGCTCTGCGTTCCGAAGGGCCGATGCCGGCGTGCAACCGTACTCGCCTATTTCCCCTTCCCGGGGCCGAAAAAGCCCGAAGGAAAGGGCGTTACGTTGGCGTTGCCGTCGATCTCCAGGATCTTGTTCGGCCCTCGCTTTTCCACCTCATCGATGCGGATCACCGCCGGCATCGGCAGCAGGATGCGGCTCACACCGGCGAACTCATCCTTCAGCTTCTCCTCGGACGGGTCCACCACCAGGGTGCTGTTCTCGCCGAAGATCAGCCTTTCCACCTCCACAAAGCCGTACATCTCGCCCTGGCGCACCGACTCGGCGTACAGTTGATACACCTTGCCCTGATTGAAAAAGCTGATTCTGAAGATATGCATGAGCGACCTTTGCAGGGGAAGACCAAGCGCCCAGTATAGCCGCCGGCGCGGCCTTCCCGAAAGCGCAGTTGATTCAGGGGCGGTTGCGCTGCAAGAATGGGCCGAATCGGCCAACCCCGAAAGGGGTGGCCCGGCCGCCGGGGCCGCCGCTCAGAGCCCGTTTCCTCGTCTCCGAACCCGATCTCTCAAAGGTGATTCCATGTCGTTCAAAGTCGTGATCCCGGCCCGCTACGCCTCCACCCGGCTGCCGGGCAAGCCGTTGTGTGACATCAGGGGCCGACCGATGATCGCCCATGTTCATCAGCGGGCCCTAGAGAGCGGAGCGGACGAGGTGGTGATCGCCACCGACGACCCGCGAATCGCGGCCGCGGCGGCGGGTTTCGGCGCCGAGGCGATGCTGACCGCCGATACCCACCACAGCGGCACGGACCGGGTGGCGGAGGTGGCGCGCCGCGGGGGCTGGGCGGCGGATACCGTGGTGGTGAATCTGCAGGGCGATGAACCGGCCATGCCGGCGGCGCTGATTCGGCAGGTGGCGGAGGCCATGGCGACCCGCGCGGAGGCCGCCATCACCACCCTGTGCGCGCCGATTCGGGAGCGTCGCCAGTTGTTCGACCCGCACCTGGTGAAGGTGGTGCGCGACGCCGCGGGTTTTGCGCTGTATTTCAGTCGGGCCCCGATCCCCTGGCATCGAGAGGCGTTCGCAAGCGGCCGCCACCCGCTGCCGGAGGACACCGAATTCGCCCGCCATATCGGGCTCTATGCCTATCGCGCGGGCTACCTGGCGCGCTTCGTGGAGCTACCGCCCGCGCCCGTCGAACGGGCCGAATCGCTGGAGCAGTTGCGGGCGCTGTGGTACGGGGCCCGCATCCATGTCGGGACGGCGGCGGAAGAACCCGCGCCCGGGGTGGACACCGAGGCCGACCTGGAGCGGATGCGCGAGCGCCTGTAGCAGGCGGCGGGTCTTAGGAACGCAGAGCACACGGAGAACCGCAGAGGGCGCAGAGAGGCGTTACGATTGAAAGGATCAGCGCCGCCCCCGACATCCGTCGCTTCAGGGGCGAGTGAACTTCGCTGGCCCACCCCCTGTATGACTGCGGGCTCGGGGCGTACACGCCTGGGTCCGGGCGCGTAGCCGGAAACCCGCACAGCCCGAGGGCTGTACTCCAGGCGGCTAGGCTAGGCTGGGGCTTCGGACAGGCGCCCCCCGCCCAGGAACGCGGGGACGCTCGCGCAAGAACCCCTCCGCGCCATCTGCATTCCTCCGCGCCCCCTGCGTTCCTGAATGGCGTTGTTTCCGTTATTTGTGCGCAGGGACACTGGGGCGTTCGTCTATTCCGCCGCCTCTGGGCTGGGCGCCGCGGTTTCGCCCGGGTCGCCCTCGGTTGCTGCGTCCTCGCCCTCCGCGGTTGGCAGCGGCGGAAACGCCGGCAGCTCCGCGGGCGGCAGCTCGAAACCGCTCTGTCGGGTGGACAACACCAGGGTGCGCTGCGCCGCGCCGGCGCGAAAATCCACCGCTACTTCCACGTCGTACAGATCCGGCAACCCAGGGTTGGTTTGGGCCTTAATCCGCCACTCCAGGCCGTTTTCCCGTCCCTTGGCCTCGCGATCCAACAGCAAGCCCTCGACGAGGAACGCAGCCAACTGGTTTTCCGCCACTAGGCGCGCCTTTTCATAACCGTTGGAGATCGCCGTACTCTGCACCGCCATGCCCAGGGCGCTGACAATGGCCGCCAGGCCGGCGCACAGAATCGCCGTGGCCACCATCACCTCTAACAAGGTGAAGCCATCGCAAGCGGGGTTTGCAGGTTGGCGCATCGGCAAGGCGGCGGGCTCGGGAGTCGTCGGTGGCGTGATATTGCCGTGATCGGGGCCCGGGCTCAAGCCTCCGGTTCGCGAAACAGACCCACGGCCCCGTCGAGATGCAGCCACATCTCCTGTTCTCGGTCGGACAGGATAAGGTTTCCGCTGTCCGAAGAGCCATCGGGGCGAAAGCGCATAACGTCCGGGGCCGCGGTGAGATTGGACTCGGGCCGAAAGCCGGCCGCCACGCCCTCCGGGAAGGGGTTGGGTTCGAGAATGTCCTCCCGCAGTTGGCGCCCGTGGGGGTCCACGGCCACCAACTGCATCAGCCCGGCGCGCTCGACGATATGCACATGGATATTGCGCCCGTTGAGCGCCGCTTGCGCCCGCGCCGCCACCGCCATGGTGCGGGCCCCTCGGGCCGCGGTGTCGAGTCGGGTCTGTTGAATGCGTCCGGCGAAATGGGGCGCCGCCACCGCCGCCATAATCCCGATTAACGCAATCACCACCAACAACTCAATGAGGGTGAAGGCGCGACCGCGGCCCGCGCAAGCCGGGGCGCCCTTGGCCCGAAAACGCCTCATCGCCGGCCCTGTCGCCGGCGTTTGAAGACGAACCCCTCCTGCTCGGTGACGGTGATCAGCTCCCAACCGTCGCGCCCCAGCTTGGCGATGTCGTCCGTCAAATCGCTGAGCAGATTGCGCTGCATGAAGCGGTATTCCCATTGGTCGTCCAATAACCGGGCCAGCTTCTCGTCCATGGCCTTCAGGGTCGAGGCGACGCCCTTTAGCTGCTTTACCATCTCCTCGTTGGAGGCCGCCAGCCGCTGCGCGGCCAGGCCGTTCTCGGCCCAGGCCCCGCCGGCGGGCGCCAGCAGCAGCGCCAGTAGCATCGGCATCAGTGGTTTGAATTTGGTCATATCGATCACCTCTCGGCAAGTAGAGTCGCCGGTCTCGCTGGGCGTGCCGCCCCCCGGACGACAGAGGCCCTGCAACAAGCATTATACGCCCCTTAGGACCACAGGCCCCGGGTGCAGGCGATGCCCTGACCGCCCGCATTCAACGCCTCGCCCAAATCCTCCGGCGACACCCCGCCGAGGCCATACGCCGGCGCCCGCAACCCCGCGATCATTTCCCCGAAGCCGGCCCAACCGAGCCCCGGGAGATCGGGGTGACTGGAGGTGGGCTTAATCGGCGACAGCAACAGCACATCCGCCCCCAGCGCCTCCGCCCGTTGCAGATCATCCGCCGTATGACAGGACACGGACAGCAGTTTGTCCGCCGCCAGCGGGCGCTGGTCCAAACCCGCTAGCCGATCACTGCTCAGGTGCAGGCCATCCGCCTCGGTATGCCGCAAAACCTCCGGGCTCGCCGCCAACACCAGCGGCGCCCCGAAGGCGGTGCAGAGCGCCCGCGCCCGCGCCGTCACCTCAATGCAGTCGGCCTCCGTCAGGCCCTTGCACTTCACCTGCACCAGCTTGGGCCCGTCGAGCAGCGTCCGCTCCAGGCGGTGATGGAAGTCCGCGGGTCCGTCAAACGGACCCGTGATCAGGCATAGGGTCGGGAGTCGAGCGGTGTGATTCGGGTTCATAGCCGTGCGGGTCCAGTGGGTTGGTGAATAGCGGGTTCAGTGCAAGCGACGCCGCAGGCCTTCAGCCGCTATAGGCGCCCCGTCCGGCGGCCGAATAGACGCTCAGCGCGGTTACCGTGGCGAGTATTAGGCCCATCCCGAAAACCTGCGAGCCCGACAGGGTTTCGTGCAATACCAGGACGCCGAACAAGGCCGCGGTCACCGGCTCGATCATGGCCGCAATCGAGGCCGCCGCCGGGGCGGTATGATGCAGGCCGGTGACAAAAAAAGCGAACGGCAGGCCCGCCCCAAGCATACCGAGCCCCGCGAGCAACAGCCAATCCGGCGTATTCAGCGCGGCAACGGTTTGCTCCGCACCGCTGGGCCAGAGCAGGATGCCGACAACCACCGTAAGCGCGATAGAAAGCACCGCCTGCGGACTGCCATGGCGTGCCGCATACTTAAAGCCGAAAATAAACATCGCATAGGACAGACCGGCAAGCAAGCCCGCACCCACCCCCAGCGGCGTGATGCGAATCGCGCCAATAGCGTAAACCTGTGTTAGCAACACAATGCCAAGCAACGCCATCGCAATCGCCAGCCATTTTAACGGCGTGGGCGTTTCAATCTTTAGCACGAACGACACCAAATACACGAACACCGGCGCACAGTACATCAACGTAGCCGCAACCGCCACGCTGCCTTGCTCAATGCTCACGAAATAGAACGCAAAGTTGCCGGCCACGCCGCAACCGGCAAGCGCCGACCAAAACCATAACCGCCGATTCCTTAGCCCGCTGCCCCGCGGGCGCAACAGCAGCCACACCAAAACGAACGCCAACCCGATCGCCCCGCGGAAAAACGCAAGCACCAGCGCATCCCAGCCGTTGGCCATCAAAACGCCCCCGATCCCGCCCGCCAAGCCCCAGAAAAACGACGCCATCGCCACCAAAGCTATGCCCGCGGCCGCCATTGAACCTCCACTCTTGCTGTATGAACCTGAGGTGGATTTCGGGCAACCGTCCGCCTCTGTGAGGCGCGGCCGTAATCCATCAGCCCCCGACCAACTACCGCCCGCAGCCCGAAACGCCCCTCGGGTCCAGCCCGGCATCGGCGGCGCATAACGGCCCGCGCCGGCGCCAACTCAAGCGTAGCGCCCCACCCGCAACGGCCAGCGGCACAACCGCCCCATCACCCGTCCATCACCCCATCTCGCCGCACTCTCCTCGTTCCTGCGCAACACCAGGTGATCATAATCAGACATGACAGCGTAGGCGCCAATATCAATGGCCACGCATCAAATCGTAACCGTTCGGCTTCCTTTTGCCGGGAGGGCCAAGGGGGGGAGGTGCGGTGAGACAGGGCCGTGAGGGGGCGCAACGCCATGAATTCCCATCAGCGGCGCCTGTGGCGGGCGCGGCGCGGATCGATCGGGACTACGGCCAATGACTGGGGGAGCGCCTAGATCTATCCTACCTGCTAGTAGGCTGGCGCACAAATAACGGAAACAACGCCATTTTGGAACGCAGAGGGCGCAGAGGGCGCAGAGGGCGCGGAGGGGGTTTTTGCTTCCTCGTCTCCGCGCTAGTACAGCGGCTCACAACCAGCGAGAACAACCGCTCAGGGCGGCTGAAGCTTTAGCCGGGCTTTGGGACTGTATAACGCCAAGGCAAGAAAATGACCAAGCCCCGCCCGCAATCCGGTATAAAAAACCTTTGCGCCCTTTGCGTTATATTTTCGTTGCCAGGCTTGGGGGCTTTGTTAGCCTAAGCACCAATCACCAACCAATCTGTGTTTATCCGTGTCCATCTGTGGTCCTATATCAGTCGCCTGTGATGGGCCCGGCGCAGATAGATCGCGACCAAGGCCAATGACCGGGGGAGCGCCTTTGCCCATCGCGCTCGGTTTGGCGAACTGGGACGGCAACCTGGGCGCTTTCGGGGTACCGAGCACAGGATGAACCGCACAGCCCGAGGGCTGTACCCCAGGCGACGAGGCGAGGCTGGAGCGGCGGACAGGCGGGACACGCGGGGACGATCAAACAAAACCCCCTCCGCGCGCCCTGCGGTCCGCGGTACCCTTTGCGTTCCTAAACGGCGATTTGTGCGCAGGCGTGGTAGGGGGGCTTGGGCGGGGTCGGAATGGAGGATGGCGGGCATAAAAAAAGCGCTGTCAGGAAACAGCGCTTTGGATGTGGCGGAGAGGGAGGGATTCGAACCCTCGATAGGGGTTAACCTATACACACTTTCCAGGCGTGCTCCTTAAGCCACTCGGACACCTCTCCGGATAAGAGGGCGGCATTATAGGGCGTTTTGGGGCGGGGTGCAAATCGATTTTTCGCGGGCGGGGTCCGGGGCCTGGGCGGGATGGCTCGTAACCGCTCACTGGCCTCGCCGAGGCCAAGGGTCTGCGCCTACGGGGTAGGGCGTGGCGTGGGTGCATGGCGTTGGGTCGCGTCCCGGCGCCGGCCTCCCCCGACCCGCTTGCGGGTGAAGGGGGCGGGTCGGATGGGCTCAGAACACGAATTCTTCTTGGTGTTGGATGCCGTCGAGCGGAGGCAGGCGGGTCTCGAACACGGATTCCTGGCGCCATTGGTGGTCGCCGACGCGGATGTAGAGGCGGGCGTCCATGATCGGGTGTTGGCCGATGGTGACGAACAGGCGGCCGTCGGTGTCGAGTTGCTGCTTGAGGCTGTGTTGCATCACGGGCAGGGCGCCGGTGACGACGATGACGTCAAAGGGGCCGCCTGCGGCGGGGTGTTCGAGGGGGTTGCCGGTGCGCAGTTCGGCGTTGCGAATGCCGAGGTCCTGTAGGCGTTGGGCGGCCTGGTCGCTGAGCGACTGGCGGATGTCGTAGCTGACCACTTGGCGCGCGAGCTTGGCGAGCAGGGCGGTGAGGTAGCCGCTGCCGGCGCCGATTTCGAGCACGCGGTCGGCGGGCCGGATGTCCAGGGTCTGGGCGATGCGGGCGGCGACCTTGGGGGCGAGCATGCGCTGGCCTTCGGGCAGCGGGATTTCGATGTCGGCATAGGCGAGGGCGCGGAAGGCGGGATCGACGAAGCGCTCGCGCGGCAGTTCGGCCAGCAGTTGGAGGATCCTTCGGTCCATTACGTCCCAGGGGCGGACTTGTTGTTCCACCATGTTGAAGCGGGCTTGTTCCAGGGCATTCGTGGTCATGGGTCTGTTCCGCAAGGTCGGCAAAAAACGTGGGACAAGGTTAAGGAATTCGTGGGGCGGTGGCAAGGTTTCGGCGCCTGCGCATGTACAAAAGCGGCGCGGGTGCGGTATCTTCGCCGGTTCGGGTTGCGAGCGGGGCGGGCGATCACTGGAACGCCCCGGCTCGCTGGTGTCGGTGTAAGTTGCGGTTTGAATCGATGATTCTAGGATAAACATACGGTCATGCGAATCTCTCCTTGGTCCGCCGGCGTGTTGGCGAGTGCGCTGCTGCTGTCGCTGCCGCTGCTTACGGTGCTCGGTTTCGTGCTCCAGCCCGCGGGCGAGGTGTGGGCGCATTTGGCGGAGAATGTGCTGGATGAGTACATCGCCAATTCCCTGTGGCTGATGGGGGGCGTGGCGGCAGGCACCCTGTTGCTGGGGGTCAGCAGCGCCTGGATCACCACTATGTGCGCCTTTCCGGGGCGGCGTTTCTTCGAGTGGGCCTTGCTGCTGCCCATGGCGCTGCCGGCCTATATCATCGCCTACACCTACACCGGGCTGCTGGATGTGGCCGGACCGGTGCAGAGCGGCCTGCGCGAGGCCTTCGATTGGGGCTTCGGCGACTATTGGTTCCCCGAGATCCGCTCCCTGGGCGGGGCGGTGGCGATGTTGTCGCTGGTGCTTTATCCCTATGTGTATCTGCTCACCCGCGCCACCTTCCTGGAGCAGTCCGTCGCCGTGCTGGAGGTGAGCCGCAGCCTGGGGCACGGGCCTTGGGCCACCTTCCTGCGCCTGGCCCTGCCGATGGCGCGGCCGGCCATCGTGGCCGGGCTGTCGCTGGTGTTGATGGAAACCCTGGCGGATTACGGCACGGTGCATTACTTCGGCATCGCCACCTTTACCACGGGCATCTTTCGCACCTGGTTCGGGCTGGGTGATGTGGCGGCGGCGGCGCAGTTGGCGGCGCTGCTGCTGGCCTTTGTGTTCGTGCTGATCGTGTTCGAGCGCTGGTCCCGGCGGCGCGCCCGCTATGAACACACGGACAGCAAGCAGGGCGGCTTCGCCCGTTATCGGCTCCAGGGCTGGCAGAGCTTTGGCGCGCTGTTGGTGTGCGCGCTGCCGCTGTTGTTTGGTTTCATTGTGCCGGTGACGCAGCTCGGGGTTTGGGCCTGGGACCGGGCGGACGGCTTTTTGGATCCGGACTTTATCGCGCTGCTGACCAATAGCCTGACCTTGGCCGGTATTGCGGCGGCCTTGGCGCTGTTGCTGGCGCTGTTTCTGGCCTATGGGCGAAGGCTGCGCCCCACGCCTTGGATGAATGCCGCGGTGCGCACCGCGGGCATGGGCTACGCGATCCCCGGCACGGTGGTTGCGGTGGGGGTGATGATCCCGCTGGCGGCGTTCGATAATGCGCTGGATGCCTGGATGGAGGCCCGTTTCGGGATTTCCACTGGGCTTTTGCTGTCGGGCACCCTGGTGGCGCTGGTCTTCGGCTATTTGGTGCGCTTTTTGGCGGTGGCGTTGAATACGGTGGAGAGCGGCCTGTTGCAGATCCGGCCCTCGCTGGAGCAGGCGGCGCGCAGCCTAGGCAGCAATTCCTCGCAAGTGCTGTGGCGGGTTCACTTGCCGATGCTGCGCGGCACCCTGTATACCGCGCTGTTGCTGGTGTTCGTGGATGTGCTGAAGGAGCTGCCCGCGACCCTGATCCTGAGGCCCTTTAATTACAACACCCTGGCGGTGAAGGCCTATGAGCTGGCCTCGGACGAGCGCCTGGCCGAGGCGGCGCTGCCGGCGGTGGCCATCGTGCTGGCGGGGCTGATCCCGATCCTGATCCTGAGTTATTCCATCACGAGGGGGCGTGCGCGCCATGAGCGAGCAATTACGGCTGGATAAGGTCTCGGTGAGCTACGGCGATACCGCGGTGGTGCGCGAGGCCGAGCTGACCCTGGAGGCCGGCGAGCTGGGCTGTCTGATCGGCCCCAGCGGTTGCGGCAAGTCCACCCTGTTACGGGCGGTGGCCGGTTTCGAGCCCATTGTGGCCGGCCGCATCGAGCTGCACGGCCGCGAGGTGAGCCGGCCGGGTCGGCGGGTGCCGCCGGAGAAGCGCCGGGTGGGCATGGTGTTTCAGGACTTTGCGCTGTTTCCTCATCTAACCGTGCGCGACAATATCGGCTACGGGCTCAAGCGCCTGTCCGGGCGCAAGCGGCGGCAGCGGGTGGAGGAGCTGTTGCGGCTGGTGGGGCTGGCGCCGACCGCCAAGGCCTATCCGCACCAGCTCTCCGGCGGTCAGCAGCAGCGCATCGCCCTGGCCCGTGCGGTCGCCCCCAAGCCCGAGATCCTGCTGCTCGACGAGCCCTTTTCCAGCCTGGACGCCGAGCTGCGCGAGCAGTTGGCGCTGGACGTGCGCGGCTGGCTGCACCATGAAGGCATTACCGGCCTGCTGGTGACCCACGACCAGAATGAGGCCTTCGGCATGGCGGACCGGCTGGGGGTGCTGCACGAGGGGCGGCTGCTGCAGTGGGACAGCCCGTACCGCATCTATCACGCCCCCAAGCATCGCTTCGTGGCCGAGTTCATCGGTCAGGGCAGCTTCGTCGCCGGCGATTTGCTGAACGGCCAGCAGGTGCGCACGCCCTTTGGGTGCTATAACCGCAAAAACGCCGCCGACCCGGCCGAGGGCAGCCCGGCCTTCTGCCTTACCGAAGACGCGGTCAAGCAGTCCGAACCGGTAGAGGTGTTGCTGCGGCCCGACGACTTCATCCCCGGCGAGGACGGCCCCCTCAGGGGGCGCATCCTGGAAAAACGCTTTCGCGGCGCGGAATATCTGTATACCGTGGCCCTGACGGACAGCGACACCCGCATCTATTGCCTGGCCCCCAGCCACTTCGGCTATGCGGTGGGGCACGAAATCGGCCTCACCCCGGCGTTGCAGGAGGTGGTGGTGTTTCCCATCTAAAATTGCGCTCCGCTTGCGCTCGGGGCGCTTCCTCCGTACCATTTCCGCCTTTTCACCCGCCGCTTCGGCCAGCCTTACCTAACGGGGATTTTCAGATGCGCAGTCATTACTGTGGACAGGTCAACGCCGCACACATCGATCAGGAGGTGGAGCTCTGCGGATGGGCCCACCGTCGTCGCGACCACGGCGGGGTGATCTTTATCGACCTGCGGGACCGCGAAGGTCTGGTCCAGGTGGTGTACGACCCGGACCTGCCGGAGGTGTTCGCCGCCGCCGAGCAGGTGCGCAACGAGTTCGTGCTGCGGATCAAGGGCAAGGTGCGGGCCCGGCCCGAAGGGACGGTGAACCCGGAGCTGCCCACCGGCGAGATCGAGATCCTGGGCCGGGAGCTGGAGATCCTCAACCGCGCCGACACCCCGCCGTTTCAGCTCGACGAGCACGAGAAGGTGTCGGAGGACATCCGCCTCAAGTACCGCTATGTGGACCTGCGCCGGCCCGAGATGCTGGGGCGCATCAAGCTGCGCGCGGCCATCGTGCGCGCCCTGCGCAGGTATCTCGATGATCACGGCTTTCTCGATATCGAGACGCCCATGCTGACCAAGGCCACCCCCGAGGGCGCCCGCGACTATTTGGTGCCCTCGCGCACCCACCCCGGCCACTTTTTCGCCCTGCCGCAATCGCCCCAGCTGTTCAAACAGTTGCTGATGATGTCGGGCATGGACCGCTACTATCAGGTGGTGCGCTGCTTCCGCGACGAGGACCTGCGCGCCGACCGCCAGCCCGAGTTCACCCAGCTCGATATCGAGGTCTCCTTCATGGACGAACACGCGTTCATGGAGCTGATGGAGGGCATGACCCGGGACGTGGTGAAGGACGTACACGGCCTGGCGCTGCCCGATCCCTTCCCGCGCATGACCTACGCGGAGGCCATGCGCCGTTTCGGCTCCGACCGCCCCGACCTGCGCTGCCCGCTGGAGCTTACGGACGTGGGCGATCTGATGGCGGAGGTGGAGTTCAAGGTCTTCTCCGGCCCGGCCAAGGACCCCAACGGCCGCGTGGCCGCCCTGCGCCTGCCCGGCGGCGGCGGGCTGACCCGCAAGGAGATCGACGACTACACCCGGTTCGTCGGCATCTACGGGGCCAAGGGCCTGGCCTACATCAAGGTCAACGAGCTGGCCAAGGGCAAGGAGGGGCTGCAATCGCCCATCCTCAAGTTCCTGCCCGACGAGACCGTGGCCACCATCATGGCCCGCACCGAGGCCCGGGACGGCGACCTGGTGTTCTTCGGCGCCGACAAGGCCGGCATCGTCAACGAGGCCCTGGGTGCGTTGCGCGTCAAGCTCGGCCAGGACCGCGGCCTGATGGAAGAAGGCTGGCGGCCGCTGTGGGTGATCGACTTCCCGATGTTCGAGCACGACGAGCAGAGCGACCGCTGGTATGCCCTGCACCACCCCTTCACCGCGCCCAAGGACGAGCACGTCGATCTGCTGGAGCAGGCCCCCCACGCCTGTTATTCGCGCGCCTACGACATGGTGCTCAACGGCACCGAGGTGGGCGGCGGCTCCATTCGTATCCATCAAATGGACCTGCAACAGCGGGTGTTCCGGCTGTTGGGCATCTCCGAGGCAGAGCAGCAGGAGAAGTTCGGCTTCCTGCTCAACGCCCTGCGCTTCGGCGCCCCGCCCCACGGCGGCATGGCCTTCGGGCTGGATCGACTGGTGATGCTGCTGGCCGGGGCCGACTCCATTCGCGATGTCATGGCCTTCCCCAAGACCCAAACCGCGGCCTGCCCGCTGACCTCCGCGCCGTCGGAGGTCAGCGCCGAGCAGCTGCGGGAGTTGTCGATTCGGGTGCGCAAACCGCAGAAAGAGGAGGACTGAAATGGCCCTGTCGGACAAGAAAAAGCAAGCCAAGAAACAGCGCAAACAGGCCAAGCGCAAGAAGGTTCTGGCGAGCAAGGCCCGAGGGGCCTGGGGCGGCGGCGCCAAGGCGGCGGCGATTCAGTACGCGGGCTTCCCGCTCCATGAGGCCCTCGGCGCCGACGCCTTGGATGAGGGCATTACCAATCTCGTGCTGAGCCGGCGCGCCCCGGACGGCTCCATCGGCGCCGGGGTCTTTCTGGTCGATACCTATTGCCTGGGGGTGAAGGATGCGTTTTTCACATTATTCGGCAACGAAGAAAAGTACGCGGAATTCAAGGACAATCTGACCGCCAGCAACCCTGCTCCATTGGTCAGCCACCACCCAAGCTGTTTCCGAAAGCTCTTAGAAGGCGCCATCGACTACGCCCGAGATTTGGGCTTTTCGCCGCACAAGGATTACAAGAGCGCGGCGCCGATGCTGGGCGACATCGAGGCCGCCCCCTGTCCCGAACGCTTCGAATACGGAAAGGACGGCCAGCCGCTCTTTATCAGCGGCCCCCACGATTCGCCGGCGCGGGTACGCACGGTCATCGATACCCTGGAGCGGCGCTGTGGAAGCGGGAACTACCAGTTTGTCTCCTACATCGACGGCATGCTGGACTGAGCCCAGCAGCTCCCCATTTGGTCAGCAAATCCGGCCAAGTTCGCCGCCAAGCCCCAGTACGCCTGCGCACCAATAACGGAAACAACGCCATTTAGTAACGCAGAGGGCGCAGAGGACCGCAGAGGGCGCAGAGGGATTCATGCTGGATCGTCCCTGCGCTCCAGGGCCGGGATGCCTATCCGGCGCTGAAGCCTGGCCTAGCCGCCTGGAGTACAGCCCTCGGGCTGCGCGGGTTTCCGGCTACGCGCCCAGGCCAAGGCGTGTACGCCCGAGCCCGCAGTCAGGCTTGGGGGTTGGCAAGCGAAGTGCATTCGCCGCTGAAGCGGCGGATGACGGGTGCGGCGCTTATCCTTTCAATCGAAACGCCTCTCTGCGCCCTCTGCGGTTCTCCGCGTGCTCTGCGTTCCGAGGGCGCTTGGGTTGTCTCCGATACTTAGGCGCAGCTGTGCTGGTCGCGCACCCGAAAGGCGCCTCAGGTTCCGCCTGTAGCGAAGTGGGTATTTGCGTCCAATCGCGGTCCAATGGCCCGCTTCGCCTCGGTCCCGCACGAGTCCAAGCGATGCGCCTCGTTCCTCGGCGCAGCCTATTCCCGGCACGAGTCGATCGACGTCGAAGGCCCTCTCTCGCCAAGACGCAAAGGGCGCTAAGAAAAAACCTTTTTTTCTCTGCGTCCTCTGCGGTTCTCCGCGCGCTCTGCGTTCCGAGGGCGCCTGGGTTGTTTCCGATACTCCGTCGCGGCTACACTCGGTCCGTCCGTTCAGCTTCGGTTCAGCCGCCCTCGGCTACTATGCATACAGAGAGCAGAGAACTGAAGCCAGAAGTATGGAGGTGCAAAATGCGCAGCAAGAAAACTTGGTTGACCGCCCTTTATCTCGCCCTTGCCATGGGGCTTACCGCGGGTGTCTCCGGCACGGCCTTGGCCAGCGAGGTGTACATCATTCGTGACCACAGTCCGAGCTACTACGGGGGCGAATACAACCGTCCCAATCGGGGTTATTGGCGGGAGCGGAGGCTGGTGACCCGTCAATACGTCGCGCCGCGCCGTTATCATAACCCGCGGCGTTACAACAGGCCGCGTTACAATACGCGGCGGGGCGGCGGCGGCTTGTTTCCGGCCTTGGTGGGCGGTGTTATCGGCTACCATTTGAATGATTGAGTCGTGCGCTGCAAAGCGGCCGGCGCCCGCCGGTCGCGGCCTAACCTGAACGGATCCCGCCGCGTGCGGGGTTTTTTCGTTGGAGACCAAGACCTTGCGAAACAAACGCCCCGAGTCCGTGCTGGTGCTGGTGCATACCCTGGCTGGCGAGGTGTTGATGCTGCGCCGCCGTGAACCGGAGGGCTTTTGGCAGTCGGTCACCGGCAGCCTGTTGTGGGGCGAGCGGGCGCCGCAGGCCGCACGGCGAGAACTCTACGAGGAGACGGGCCTGCAAGGCCTGCGGCCTGAAGACCTGGTCCGGGGGGAGGTGTTTCCGATTATCCCGCCGTGGTCGGCCCGCTATGCCCCCAATGTCTACCGCAACCGCGAGTACTGGTTTCGGATTGCGCTCAGCGGCCGTCGGCTGGTGCGCCTGAACCCCGCCGAACACCTGGAATACCGCTGGCTCCCGGCTGCTAAGGCGGCGGCCTTGGCCGCATCCTGGACCAATCGCAAGGCCATTTTGCAGACGCTCGGAACACAGGGCGGGCGCACGCCAGTGGGCGGACCCCCTGAATCGGCGCCGCCTGCTGTTTCCTGATTGGCCGCGAACGTCGGCTTGGCTTGCTTTCTTGAAGTTTAAAAAACCCCCGCCGCTGAGACCCGAGCGGGACCGAGGCGAAATGGGCCATTGAACCGCGAGTGGACGCGAATAGACGCGAATACTCACTTCGCTATAGGCTGAACCTGAGGCGCCTTCCGGGTGCGCGACCAGTACAGCCGCGCCCAAGTATCGGGAACCAACCCAGGCGCCCTCGGAATGCAGGGCACGCGGAGAACCGCAGAGGGCGCAGAGAGGCGTTTCGATTGAAAGGATAAGCGCCGCACCCGTCATCCGCCGCTTCAGCGGCGAATGCACTTCGCTGGCCCGCCCCCTGTATGACCGCGGGCTCGGGGCGTACACGCCTTGGCCCCGGCGCGTAACCGGAAACCCGCACCGACCGAGGGCTGTACTCCAGGCGGCTAGGCGGCGCTTTGGCGCCGGGCAGGCACAACAAGCAAGCAAAAAACCCCCGCCGCGCCCCCTGCGGTCCTCCTCGGTACCCTCTTGCGTCCCTAGATGGCGTAGTTTCCGCTATCGGTGCGCTGGCGTACTAGACCCTATGATGCGCCTCGCTGCGCTCGGCGCATCCTATGCGGCGGTCCAGCCCCGGGCCGGGCTCGTGCGGGGCCGAGGCGAAGTGGGCCATTAGAACCGCGAATAGACGCGAATAGACGGGAATACTCACTTCGCTACAGGCTGAACCTGGGGCGCCTTTCGGGGTGCGCGACTAGACCTTAGGATGCGCCTCGCTGCGCTCGGTTTATCCTATGCGGTTTTTGTGATCCGAAGGCCGGGAAGCCCGAAAACCGCGGAAATCGGCCGCTTTCGACAGCCTAGAACCGCACTGCCCGAGGGCTGTACTCCAGGCGGCCAGGCGAGGCTGGCGCGGCGGGCGGGCATTCCCGCGCTGGGGCACAACACAAGCAAGCAAAAGCGCCTCCGCGCCCTCTGCGTTGCCAAACGGCGTTGTTCGTTATTTGAGCGCAGGCGCACTAGCGCCGGCGTTGCCTTTTCTTCTGCATCCGCTCGGGCGAGCGCAACAGGACATAGGCCGCGCCGGTACCGCCGTCGCGGGAGGTGGCGGAGCAGAAGGCGAGGATGTCTTCGCGTTCTTCCAGCCACAGCTTGAGGAATTGCTTAAGCACGGGTTGACCGCTCTGCGAGCCTGCGCCCTTGCCGTGGATGATGCGCACGCAGCGGATGCGATGGCGATGGCAGAAATCGAAGAATTCCCCCAACACCTCGCGCGCGTAGCGCACGGTGAGCCCGTGCAGGTCGAGTTCCTCTTCGATTTCGATCCGTCCGCGGCGAAGATCCTGAAACACCCGGTCTTGCAGCCCGGGGCGGCGATAGCCTAACTCCTCGCCCGCCTCCATGGCCGGCAGGGCGCGCAGATCCCGTTCATGCACCAAGGCGGGATCCTTTTCCGGCGGCAGGTGGCCCATGGGGATTGGCGGTTTGCGCTTTTTCCAGGGGCGCACACGGTCCTGATCTAGGGGGCGGGCGCCCTGCATCTCTTGGCGAAACAGGGCAAAGTCGTCTTCTGCCGTTTCCTCGGGGTTGTGGTCTGGATCCGCCATGGCCTCGGGTGGTTGTGTAGCATCGGGAGCGGGAGTATAGCACTGCGGCGGCGCCGCTCAGGCGACGGGGAACTCGCGATTGGCCGCGTCCGCCTGCTCGTTGAGGGTCCACAGGTCATACAGCCAGCCCAGCCCGAACAGGCCGGCGGTGAGCAGCCACAGGATGCCCGTGAGCCACTTGCGCAGGTAGAGGCGGTGGACGCCGAGCAGGCCGAGGAAGGCCAGCAGCACCCAGGCCAGGGTATAGTCGATCACCCCGGGGGCGTATTTGGTCTCCGCCTCGCGGTCCATGGCGGGAATCAGGAACAGGTCGATGAGCCAGCCGATGCCGAGCAGCCCCAGGGTGAAGAACCAGAGGGTGCCGGTGAGGGGCTTGCCGAAGTAGAACCGATGGGAGCCGGTGAAGCCGACGATCCAAAGCACATAGCCGATGGCCGCGGAATGGGTGTTGGTGACCATGATCGCCTTTCCTCAGGTGTTTTTCGGCGGCGCGGCGCCGGGCGGGGACGGCCGCGAGTGTAGCATTTTTCGCCCCCGGCTCGGTCGAGGCGAGATTTATGGCATACTGTGGATTCTATAATTTATTTTTAAGATTTGGCCCTATGCATCTGACCCTGCGCCAGTTACGCGTCTTCGAGGCGGTGGCCACGCACCTTTCGCACACCAAGGCCGCCAATGCGCTGTTTCTGACTCAGCCCGCGGTGTCCATCCAGATCAAGCAACTGGAGGAAAGCATCGGGCTGCACCTGTTTGAGCGCATCGGCAAGCGCATCCTGCTGACCCAGGCGGGGCAAGAGCTGCACCGCTACGCAAAAAACGTGTTCTACGAGCTGGATCAGGCGGCGGAGGTGATGGAGGGGTTGAAGGGGGTGCGGCAGGGGCGGCTGCACATCGCGGTGGCGAGCACCGTAAACTATTTTGCGCCGCGTGCGCTGGCCGCGTTCCATAAACGCTTTCCGGGGATCGAGCTGCAACTGGACGTGGACAACCGGCGCAGCTTGATCAAGGCGTTGGACGAAAACCAGGTGGATATGGTGATGATGGGCAAACCGCCGGAGAGCATTGGTCTGGTGGCGGAGGCCTTTATGCGCAACCCCTTGGTGGTGGTGGCGCCGCCGGAGCATCCGCTGACGCGGGAGCGGGGGATTCCGCTGCAACGCCTGTCGGAGGAGGTTTTCCTGGTGCGCGAGGAGGGCTCGGGCACCCAAATGGCCACGGATCGCTTCTTCGAGACACGCGGCGTTGCGTACAAAAAGGGCATGATGATGACCCGTAACGAGGCCATTAAGCAGGGCGTGCGCTGGGGCCTTGGGCTGGGGGTGGTGTCGCAGCATTCGCTGGAATTGGAGCAGGCGACCGGCAAGCTGATGGTGCTCGATGCGGAGGGTTTTCCCCTGGAGCGCAAATGGTTCTTGGTCTACCGCTCGGGCAAAATCCTCTCGCCCTCGGCCCGGGCCTTCCATGCCTTCCTGCTGGGCGATGGTCTGGCGGCCTGTCAATGTTTGGAGTGGGCGGTTTGATTTTCTCAGCGGCGCCCCAAGGAATCGGGTATATTATAGCGTTCGAGAAAAAGCGCGGCGGCTCGCGCCGTCCTCCGAGGCTTCAACCGCGCAACTGCGGTTGAACGCTGCATTTCGGGGGGCCGGTTTTGAAGATGAAAAGTGAAGACCTCGGTTGGCGGCCCTACCCGCCGGGTGAGTCACGCTAGGGGGCGGAAAGCCCGCCTGCGGCGGCGCATGGCTGCGTTGCAACGGCTCGGAATAGCACCGCTATTGCTTGCCGTTGCGGCTCGTCTTGCAGCCCCGCAGACGCAGTCTCCACCCCGCCCAACCGCTCTTTTCAGGTTTAACGATCCACCCCAACGGCGGAGCCCTTATGGCGAAACAACAGGCAGCATCCCAGTCCGCGGAGGAGGCCCAAGGCTGGCCTCTGCTCGAACGCATCGAGGACCCTTCCGCGCTCAGGGCGTTAAGTGCGACCGAACTGGGGCAACTGGCCGAGGAGCTGCGGGGGTTCCTGGTGCAGACGGTGTCGCGCACCGGCGGTCACCTGGCTGCGGGCCTGGGGGTGGTGGAGCTGACGGTGGCGCTGCACAAGGTGTTTCAAACCCCGGAGGACCGCATCGTGTGGGACGTGGGGCATCAGGCCTATCCGCACAAAATCCTCACCGGGCGGCGGGACCGCATGCGCAGCATGCGCAAAAAGGGCGGGCTGGCGGGCTTTCCCAAGCGCGAAGAAAGCCCCTACGACACCTTCGGCACCGGCCACGCCAGCACCTCCATCAGCGCCGCACTGGGGATGGCGGCGGCGGCCAAGCAAAAGGGTGAAAAGCGCCAGGTGGTGGCGGTGATCGGCGATGCGGCGATGGGCGGCGGCATGGCCTTCGAGGCCCTGAACAACGCCGGGGCCTTGGACCTGGACCTGCTGGTGGTGCTCAACGACAACGATATGTCCATCTCCGACCCGGTGGGGGCGATTCGCAACCACCTGGCGCAACTGCTCTCTAGCAAGGTCTACACCCGGGTGCGCGAGGGCGGCAAGCAGGCCCTGGCCGGGGTGCCGCAAATGCGCGACCTGGTGGGCCGCTGGGAGGAGCACATGAAGGGCATGGTGATGCCCGGCACCCTGTTCGAGGAGCTGGGCTTCAACTATATCGGCCCCATCGACGGCCACGACATCGCCACCCTGATCCGCACCCTGGAGAACATGCAGGCGATCCCCGGGCCGCGGCTGTTGCATATCGTGACCCAAAAGGGCCGCGGCTATGAACCCGCCGAGGGCGATCCTTGCGTCTACCACGGCGTCACCCCGTTCGATCCGGCCACCGGCGCCATGCAGAAGAAGGCCGGGCTGACCTACACCCAGGTGTTCGGCGCCTGGCTGGCGGCCGCCGGGCGGCGCGATTCGCGGCTGGTGGCCATCACCCCCGCCATGTGCGAGGGCTCCGGCCTCGGGGCCTTCAAAGAGGCCTTCCCCGAGCGCTATTACGACGTGGGCATCGCCGAAGAACATGCGGTGACCTTCGCCGCCGGTCTGGCCTGCGAAGGCCTGAAGCCGGTGCTCGCCATCTATTCCACCTTTCTGCAGCGGGCCTACGACCAACTGGTGCATGACGTGGCGTTGCAGGACCTGGACGTGACCTTCGCCGTGGACCGCGCCGGGCAGGTGGGCGAAGACGGCCCCACGCATGCGGGCGTGCTGGATTTGAGCTATGCCCGCTCGATCCCGAACCTGTCCATCCTCGCCCCGGCGGACGAGGAAGAGTGCCGGCGCATGCTGCAAACCGCCTACGATCACGTCGGCCCGGCGTTGGTGCGCTATCCCCGCGGCACCGGACCCGGGGCCGAACTCACCGCCGAGCTGAAGCCGCTGCCGTGGGGGCGCGGCGAGCTGCGGCGCAAGGGGCGCGGGGTGGCGATCCTGGCCTTCGGGCGCCTATTGGCCCCGGCCCTGGAGGCGGCCGAGGCGCTGGATGCCACGGTGGCCAATATGCGGTTCGTCAAACCGCTGGACGAAAACCTGATCCTGGGGCTGGCGGACCACCACAAGCTGTTGGTGACGGTGGAAGACAACGTAATCCAGGGCGGCGCCGGGTCGGCCGTGAACGAATGCCTGGCCCATTGGCGGCGGCTGGTTCCGGTGCTGAACCTCGGCCAGCCCGATCGGTTTATCGAACACGCCTCGATCCCGGATCAACTGGCCGCCTGCGGCCTGGATGCGGCCGGCCTGCGCGAGGCCATCGCGGCCGCCATGACGGACCCGCAGGCCCGGGTCCAAGCCAGTTGAATCATCCACCGGCCCGCGGCGCTGGCGCGGCCGATGCCCCTCTGGAGTGCCTCAAGTGAAGAAATTGCTTGTTTTCGTGGTCCTAATCGCGGCGGGTCTCGCCGCGGCCCCGGCCATCATCGGCATGCAGGCCGAGACCCGTTACCAACAGTTGCTGCTGCGACTGCAGGCCTTCGGCCTGTCGCCGGAGGCCCAAGACTATCGCCGCGGCTGGTTCAGCTCGCAGGCCGACGCGGTGTTGACGGCCCAGTCTTCGGCGGCCGGCGCCTTAGGGGCCTTGCGTTTTCGCCTCCAGAGTGAGATTCAGCATGGCCCGGTGTCCGCCGCCGGCGAGCTGTTGTTGGCCAAGATGATCAGCGAACTGCGGTCGGCGGCGGACGCGGGCGGGGAGTTCCTGCGCCTGGAGACCCGCTTCGGCTTCGACGGCCAGGGCGTCACCGAGGTGAGCGCCTCGGCCTGGGAGCAGCCGCGCGGCGACCAACGCATCGGGCTGCGCCTCGCCGAGACCGCAGGGCGCGTGGAATACGACCTGAACGGTGAGCGGGCCAGCGGTCGATTCAGCCTGCCCCAGGTCGAGATCGAATCGATCCCCGGCGAGCGCATGGCGCTCACGCACCTGCGGTGGCGCTTCGAACGCGCCGCCGTCAGTCACGGGATACCGCTGGGCGAGGCCCGTTTCGAGGCCGCGAGCCTGGCCTTGCCGGCGCATGATATGCGCCCGGTGGCGGTCGAACTTAAGGGCCTAGAGGCGGTGTTCTCCAATCAGGAACAGGACGGCGCCCTGCACAGCCGCATCGCTTACGCCGTCACCGAAATCGCGGTGGACGCCCAGCGCTGGGGGCCGGCCGGACTGGTGTTCGAGCTGGCCGGGCCGCCCACCGAGGTGGTGGGGCGCATGCAGCGCCAGGCCCGGGCCGGGGCGGTCGGCGGATTCGACCAACTTGGGGCCTTGCTGGCCAATGGCGTCAGGCTGGCGCTGCGGGATGTCTCCCTAATGACCCCGGAGGGCGAACTCCAGGCCGAGCTGAGTATCAGCGTGCCGCCATTGAATGACCAACTGCGGGCCAACCCCTTTCTGATACTGGGGCAGATTCGCGGCGAGGCCTTTTTGCAACTACCGGAGGCGCTGTATTTCACCCTGGCCGCGCATGGGGGCGCTACCGGGGCGGGGCCTGCGCAGCGCCTGGAGGGGCTGATCGCCGAAGGTCGGGTGGAGCGGCACGGCGACTTGCTGCGCTCGCGGCTGCGCCTGGAGAGCGGCCTGCTGACCCTCAACGAGCGACCGATTTCGCTGCCCGTCGGCAGCGGTTTGATGCCCGGAAGCCCTTGAGCGCCGGCGGCCAAGGTTGCTTGCTCATGCGCCCAGTTCCCGCAAAATGCAAGGCCCATTTCCCATCCATTTCCGGTTCGAGAGTCTTTCATGGTACAGGGTGATCGCGCCCCAACCGATTCCAAGCGCAGATCGACCCCGGGGCCGCTGAGCGAACCCCATCGCCGCTTGGTGCATCAGTGCCGCTGGATTGCGGAAAACAACCTGTCGCCGCTCCTCACTGGCATGTTCGAGCGCCTAGACGACGCCCTGTTCGAACGCGCGGACCAGGCCGAGGCGGGTGATCGCCAAAGCGATTACCTGCTGCAAATGCGTGAACTGCGGCGACATCAGCCGCAAGTGGAGCGCAATTTCCGCGACGGCATCCTGGCCCACTATGACCGCTTTTGGAGCGGCGGTTTTCGCCAGGCCCAAGCCCGCCAAACCGCGGCCAGCGACCTCGACGAAGACTCCCTGACCCTGGTGGACGAGGCCGACCTGGAGGAATCCCTGGCGGTGACCAACATGGTCTCCAAGGGCGAGAACCTGTTCTACAAGGACTTGTTCGCCCTTGGCCGGCGCTTCGGGGCGCTATTGGGGCTGGCGGAAGACGAGTTGGAGGAGAAATCCGTGCCCCTGGCCCCGGCCATCATCTGCCAGCAGTTTCGCGATGCGATGGAGGCGCTGCCCGGGGGCGATATCAACGCCCGCATCTATATCTACAAAATCTTCGAGCGTGAGGTGCTGGCCTATGTCGGCGGCATTTACGACGAAATCAATGCGCGCTTGGTAGAGGCCGGCGTCCTGCCCAAGCTGCCGCACAAGCTGAATACCAACCCGGTGGCCCCCAGCGTAAAGCGGGCGCGCGGCGAGACGGTGGAAGACGCCGCGGACAAAGATGCGGCCCAAACCGTGACGGCGGAGGACGCGGGCGGCGGCGCCGCGGAAGCCGCCGAGGTGTTCCAGGGCCTGCGGGAACTCGCGCGGATGAAGCAGGATGCAACGGGGCGCCCCCAGGGGCCGAGCGATTTGCCGCCGGCAGAGCCTCAGCGGCTGTTCCATGCGCTGACCGAAATCCAGCGCGAGGCGCCCGACCTGGAGGCGCTCGAAGGCGACCCGCAGGCGATTAAGGCCTATTTGCTCGAGCAGCACCGAATCGGCCAAGGCGAGGGCGCGCAGCAGTCCATCGGCCAGTCGGACGAAGACACCATTGACGTCATCTCCATGCTGTTTGAGTTTATTTTGGAAGATCGGGCAGTGCCCGACCCGATGAAGGCCCTAATCGGCCGTCTGCAAATTCCCATGGTGAAGGTGGCGATCCTCGACCGTCGATTCTTCAGCAAGAAGACCCACCCGGCGCGCCGGTTGCTGAATGCGTTGGCGCAAGCGGCGGTGAGTTGGACCGATGACGGCAACCGCACCCCGGACAGCCTCTACGGACGGGTCGAAAGCATCGTCAACCGGGTGTTAAGCGAATTCACCCAAGATGTCGCCATCTTCGACGCACTATATGAAGACTTCACCGCTTGGCAGGAAAACGAGGCCAAGAAGGCCGAGGTGTCGGAGGTGCGGGCCACCCAAACCAGCCAGGGCAAGGAGCGGCTGGAATTGGCGAAAATCCAGGTGGCGGAGGAAATCGCCGCCCGCATGGAGGGCCGCGAGCAAATCCCCGACCCGGTGCGCATCCTGCTCGAACAGGGCTGGCGGGACGTGTTGCGCTTGATCTATCTGCGCTCCGGCCCCGAGCACGCAGACTGGGCCAAGGCCCTGGAGGTGGTGGATCGGCTGCTCTGGAGCGTAGAGCCCAAATCCGGCAACGAGGACCGCAAGGCCCTGCTGACCGCCATCCCCAAGCTGCTTAAAGACCTGCGCGAAGGGCTGGAGGGCATTGCCTACGACCAGCACAAAATGACACGCCTATTCAAGGAACTGCGCACCGCGCATATCGCCTGCCTGCGCAACGAAAAGCCGCGCAACCTGGTGACCTTCAAGCCGCGGCAGGCCGCAGTCAACCAGGCTGGGGACGAGGCCGGGGGCGCCCGTTCGGCAAAACCCGAGGCGCCCGCCCAGGCCGAGACGCCAGCGCAAGGAACGCCCAAGGCCCCGCCCGAAGACGAATACACCGCCCAGGCCGGAGGCATGGCGGTGGGCGAATGGCTCGAATCCGGCGCCCCGGGGTCCTCGGGCACGCGCTTGAAACTGGCCTGGCGCAGCGCGGTGACCGACAACCTGGTCTTCGTCGATCGTCAGGGCATCAAAAGGGCCGAAATGACCACCGGCGAACTAGCCGAGCGGCTTCGAACCCGCCAGGCGCGGCTAATCCCCGACGTCCACCTCGGCCTAATGGAACGCGCCCTCGGCGCCATGCGCGGGGCCTTGAAATCGAAGAAGTAGGACCCAAGCATCACGCCGCCCGGGGTCCGGACTTCAGTCCGGCAAGCGGAGCAAAAAACGCGAGTTTGAAACAGTCCGTGCGCCAGGAAAAAATCGCCCTAGAACGCCTGCGCGTAAATAACGGAAACAACGGCTCCTAGGAACGCAGAGAGCGCAGAGGACCGCAGAGGAGGTTTTTTGCTTGCCTGTTGCCGCGTCCAGCGCCTGGCTTTCGGCTGGAGTGCAAAACTTTAGTTTTGCATGGCTTCCGGCTGGAGTGCAAAACTTTAGTTTTGCAGGCCTCCGCCCAGGGGTTGGGTGATCCCAAAACGCCGAGGCCGAGATAAACCCGGCTTGGGGCCTTGCCGGCCTCGCTTCGCTCGGGAAAAACTAAAGTTTTTCACTCCTGGCCCGGCTTCCGGCTGGAGTGCAAAACTTTAGTTTTGCATGGCTTCCGGCTGGAGTGCAAAACTTTAGTTTTGCAGGCCTCCGCCCAGGGTGCATATTCCGACCGATCCTGAACAGCGAT
>JAABTK010000074.1 GCA_011389885.1 Gammaproteobacteria bacterium
TTCGGTATTCAGGGGAGTGAGTGCGATCTTCGGTCGGTCCGCGGCTTGCTCGGGCGCGCCTTGCTGGCTTCCGGCGTTATCGCCCAGCTCTCGAATCCTCTGTTGAATCGAGGTGAAGTCTGATTCCTCGGGCGTGTCGGCGACCCCCGCCCGCACGGGGTTTAGGTCCACATAGCTCATGCAGGTCAGGACGGCGGCTTCGTCCAACAGCGCTTGGCTCTTGAAGCGGCCTTCCCAGAAACGCCCCTTGCAGCCGTCTTCCTCGTTGGCCCGCCGCGCCAGGTGCTCGTTGAGGCCGCGCATGAACCAGGAGACATCACAGAGCCGCTGGCGCCAGGTCTCGATCACCGCTTCCGCCTGCTCCCGCTCGGCCTCTCCGGAGACCTCGTCCTGTCTGTAGCGCTCGACCAATAACGGAATGCTGAACAGCTTTTCCCAACGCTCAATCACCTCCAACGGGCTCCACCCGGCCGCACCCGCCTCATCGATCCGCAGCACCAGGTGATAATGGTTCGACATCACCGCGTAGGCGCAGATGTCGATGGCGTAGGCCCCGCCCAGCTCGGCCAGGCGGTCCACCACCCATTCCTTGCGATGCTCATAGCTCTTCCCGGTGAGCGAGTCCTCGCCGCACAGGAAGGCGCGCCGCACGCACCGGCTGATGCAGTGGTAGTAAGGCGTAGTTTCCGCATCGATTAGCTGATTTCTGGCTCGGGTCATGGTCTGGATCTCCGCTGCTGATGGGACGGCTTAGTTCAAGTTTAGCCTAGGAAAAGCGGGTGTCAAGTTTTTGGGTGTCCTCTTCTTGTCCATAGCCTAGGAAAAGCGGGTGTCTAGTTTTTGGGTGTCCCTTTCCTGCTTTCCTGTCATGAAAAAACAAGGCATAATAAAGGCCTTACCGTGTCCATCAAGCGCCAGGAAAATAAAGCGCCAGGAAAATAAAACTTAAATTTCCTTACGTTTTTAGCCATAGGAGTACGATTCTATGAAGCAATCCCCCGCCATGCCCTATTACCTCAAATCATCCTTATACATTGCATTTATCGCTTTAATTGTATTATTTTTGGCCTCGATCTTGACCCATGGGCATAACTGGGGCGGAGATTTTTCACAGTATATCATGCAGGCCAAGGCCATATTAGCGGGTGACATCCACACGCTGCAAATGCAGCTGGAAACCATTATCGAGAAGTCTGACTACAAAGGATGGCCCTTACTTTACCCCTGGGGATATCCCTTGCTGTTGACCCCATTTGCGGCATTCGGCAATGAAGATATTTTCATCCTTAAGTTATCCGGCGCATCTCTCTTTGTCTTATTTCTTATAACATTATGGATCGGGTTCAAGCGAAACCATACCCGTTTTTTTAGGTTTTGCCTGCTCGGGATCTTTCTCCTAAGCCCGGCTGTTCTGTCATTAGTTGATAAGGTGTTATCGGATATTCCGTTTTTATTTTTTTCTGTCCTCGCCATATTTGCTATAAGAAGAATAACCCTAGACAAGAAAATTATTTTAAACCGCTTCTCTGACAACATGATCCTTGGCCTTCTGATCGCATTCGCCTTTTTTATCCGCGCTAACGGAATCCTGATTCTGGCCTCTTTGGCAATGATTCACTTGGTGATGATAAAGCAAACTCGCCAAGTCGAATGGATACATATATACCACAACCTCAAGATCCCATTAGAATCAATACCCTACCTCGGATTTCTCACCGCTTTTGCACTTTGGAGTTCAATTTTTCCTGGCGGCGGATCATCTTATCTTGAAATGTTCTCGGGGATGACAAAGGAATTTTTTATTCATAACTTGAAATACTACGCCCAATTGCCCGCCGAGCTTATAGCGTCCGCTCCATTTTATCTATCTCTGCACGCCATGTCTTTACCCTTCTTTATTTTAGGAGTTATTCAACGCTTCAAGCAGGATTATTTCATAGTCACATATATGGCACTCACAATAGCCATTTTGGTCGCATGGCCGTTCAATCAAGGACTTAGATTCATATTGCCGATACTGCCTTTTTACTGGTCATTTGTAATAAGCGGGCTGGCTTCAATGCAAGGCGGGGCGAGCCGAGTTGAATGCGCTTATAGACACATTCTCGCGGGTGCGCCTTTGGTTTTCATTCTTTATTATTCCCTCAACGCCTCCGCCATAACAGCAAAAGAAAACCTGGAAAACTACAAGGGCATAGACTCAGGCCCTTATACCCGCCCAGCGACGGAAATGTTCGATTACATCCGAAACAATACAGATATAGACGATAAAATGGTATTCTTTAAGCCGCGAGTCATGCTTTTGCAAACCGGCAGGATAGGATTTATTGCATTCTCCGGGGAGTCTATCAAAGAAAATAAAGGCGATTATTTAGTGCTCCACAAAGGCATTGGCTCATACCATCAAGTCGATCCAAATATAGCGCTACAGCAAAATATCGGCATTCCAGTATTCCACAATAGCCATTTTTTAGTGTTTAAGCTGAACTAAAGCACCCGCCGGGCTTGAACATGGTTCCGCCCACCGTTTCAGGCTGAGGGCAAAAGCGGAGCGTGTAGCGCAAAGCTTTCGCAGTCACCCCAAAAGGCTGCGCTTTTTGCACTGCAACGCCTCCTGTCCGGAACGATGATCAAGGCCAATGTGTCGAACAGCATTCCGGCGCAACCTCGGCACTAGGAACCTCCGCCAACCGCCTAACGCCCCGCCTCCAACCGCTCCACTAAATTCGGCGGGAAATTGAGCGTGCGCATATCGGCCATGGTGCGGCGAAAATCGTAATCTAGGCGGATCAGTTCGATTTCCCAGCTATCGAGATCCAGCACAGCCAGTTCGGCGCCCGGTTTGCCGCCGCGCGGCTGCCCTACGGAGCCCGGGCAAATCAGGGCCTGGTCGTAGTCCCAGAGGGGTTGCCGTTGAGCGACGCAACTGCCGTCTTCGTCGCCCTTTTTGAAGTAGATTTTCTGCAAGTGGGTGTGACCGTGAAAGCAGTAATCCAAACCGCGGGCCGCCAGGTCTTGCAGGTTTTCTTCGTAGGTCATGTCGTAGACGTAGGCGTTAAAGTAACGCTTATCGGTAGGGGCGCCGTGCACCGCAAGCCAATTGGGGCCATCTAACGCCAGCGGCATTTCGTCCAAAAACGCTTTCTGCTCCGGGGTCAGGCGTCCGATGGTCCATTCGATCACCCATTTGGCGACACTCGAAAAGCCCGTTGGGAAATGCCCGGTGACCACTGCATGGTCGTGGTTGCCCTGCACCAAATTGAGTTCGGGGCGACCGCGCAGCAGGTCGATGCACGCCCCGGGGTGCGGTCCGTAACCCACCACATCGCCGGCCACCAAGCCCATTTGGATGCCCCTGCGGTCCAGATAGCCCAACGCCGCCTCCAGCGCCGGCGCATTGGCATGGATGTCCGCCAGCAGCGCGAACAATCGGGACTCCCGCGGCGCGGCGCCGGTGGGCCCATGCTCCGAGGCCGGGGCCGGGTCCGAAGCCACAGCCGGGGCTGGTGTCGGCGCGGCGATTGCCGTCGGCGGGGCAGGCTCGGGTTCGGGCGCCGGCCGGGGTCTTTGCGCGGAGAGCGGCAATTCCAGGCGCCGATGGGCCTCCCGATGGTCCTGCACCGTATCCACGAAGGCCTGCACCAGCTCTTTCTTGGCCACGGGTACGAACAACCCGCGCACCTCCTCTGCGATGACGTTGTTCCAAATCGGATCCCGAAACAGCTCCGCCACCGTATTGCGCAAACAGCCCGCCAAGGCCTCGCAACGCCCTGTAGTGAGGCCCTCTTGGCCGCGGATCAACACCCCGATAAACTGACTCAAGGCGAGGAATTCGTCCCAGGCGTAGAAATCGTCATCCACATAAAACAGCCGCTGTTGCGCGTCGATGGCGAAGTTGGAGCAGGAGATATCCAGGCCAGCGTCGTGCTTCTCGGCGGTCTCAAGATAGAGTCGAATCATGCCGCAGATCAGCTCGTCATAGGCCGCATCGGGCATGGGGCCGAGGCCTGCGCGGTCGTGCAAAGGCCTTAAACGCGGGGTGATATTGCCGATTGCAGGCGACCGGTCGCCGCCCTCGTAGAACAGGAACCAGGTCTTTTGCGGGTGGTGCACCATCAGCTCCTGCTCGCGGGCGAGGGCGCGGAAACAGTACGAGCGCGCCTCGGCGTTATTGCGCGGGCTCAGCTCGGTGCGCAGCTTGACCACGGTCTGGTCGCTGACGCACAACTGGGTGCCGGGGCGGCCGGTAAAGGTCTCGCCGTGCCGGGCGTGCAGCAGACCGCCGTGCTCCAGGTTCAGCGCGATCTCGTCGTCGCCGAAGCCCGACGCGGCCAGTGCGCCGATAATCTCGATATCCGTCATCAGGGTTGGAATCCTTCTAGGCGTTAGGTGTAGCGGTTAATTTTGACCGGGTCGGGGATGCAACGCAAATCCCCGGCGCATTCCGCCGCCAGCCCCGTCGGCGATCACCCCTCTCATCGATGACTCGCCCCCAGAATGAGGCGGTCAAAGGCGCCTTTCAGTACGCCTGCGCCTAAGTGTCGGAAACAACCTGGGCGCCCTCGGACCGCAGAGCACGCGGAGAACCGCAGAGGGCGCAGAGAAGAAAAGGTTTTTTCTTGGCGCCCTTTGCGTCTTGACGGGAGAGCCTGCGTTGTCGATCGACTCGTGCCGGGAGCAGGATGCGCCGAGAAACGAGGCGCATCGCTTGAACTCGTGCGGGACCGAGGCGAAGCGGGCCATTGAACCGCGAATGGACGCGAATGGACGCGAATGGACGCGAATGGACGCGAATACCCACCTCGCTACAAGCGGAACCCGGCACGCCTTGGAGGGCGCGACTAGACCCTAGGATGCGCCCCCGGCCGGGACACCCTCATGCAACCAACCGCCCATGACCGCCCCGGTTTTTAACCAAAACCCGCTCCGCGCCCTCTGCGGTCCTCGGTACCCTCTACGTTCCTAAATGGCGTTGTTTCCGTTATTTGTGCGCAGCCGTACTAGGGTTATAATCGGCCCCATTTCCGACGGCTGACAGGAGGCCATCCCGATGCCAGACAAGCAGATCACCCCCGGTTTCTATCCCTCCACCCGCATGCGCCGCATGCGTCGCGACGGCTTCTCCCGCCGCATGATGCGCGAAAACCGCCTGAGCCCGGACGACTTCATCTACCCGGTGTTCGTGCTGGAGGGGCAAGGCGAGCGCGAGGCGGTGGCCTCCATGCCCGGGGTGGAGCGGCTGAGCATCGACCTGTTGGTGCAGGAGGCCAAAGAGGCGGCCGCCCTGGGCATCCCCGCGCTGGCCCTGTTCCCGGTGACCCCGCCCGAGGCCAAGAGCGACGACGCCGCCGAAGCCTACAACCCCGACGGCCTGGCGCAGCGCGCGGTGCGGGCGCTCAAAGACGCCGTGCCGGAACTCGGCATCATCACCGACGTGGCCCTCGACCCCTTCACCACCCACGGCCAGGACGGGCTGATCGACGAGGCGGGCTATGTGCTCAACGACCAGACCGTAGAGGTGCTGGTGAGGCAGGCCCTGTCCCACGCCGACGCCGGGGCCGACATCGTGGCCCCCTCGGACATGATGGACGGCCGCATCGGCGCGGTGCGTGAGCAGCTTGAAGCCGCCGGCCAGATCAACACCCGCATCCTCGCCTACTCGGCCAAATACGCCTCCAGCTTCTACGGCCCCTTCCGCGACGCCGTGGGTTCCGCGGCCAACCTCGGCGGCGGCAACAAGCACACCTACCAAATGGACCCCGCCAACAGCGACGAGGCCCTGCGCGAGGTGGCGCTGGATCTGGAAGAGGGCGCGGACCTGGTGATGATCAAGCCCGGCATGCCCTATCTGGACATCGTGCGCCGCATCAAGGACCAATTCGGCGCCCCCACCTTCGTCTACCAGGTGAGCGGCGAATACGCCATGCTCAAGGCCGCGGCCCAGAACGGCTGGCTCGAAGAGCGCGCCGTGGTGCTGGAGGCCCTGCTGGCCATGAAACGCGCCGGCGCCGACGGCATCCTCACCTACTACGCCAAACAGGCGGCCCAGTGGCTCAACGACTGAGCGCCGTGCAGACCCTTGGGGAACGCAGAGGGCGCAAAGAAAACGCAGAGGACGCGGAGGGTGACTAATAACGCAAAGACCGCAAAGAAGGCGCAAAGGGCGCGAAGGCTTTTTATTTGAATGCCTTTGGCATCCGCTCCCTTGGATGTCGAGGCTTCAGCCGGAGAAACCCCGGCCACAGCCCGCCCAAAGGCTCAACCTCCCAAAGGGAGCAAGGCAGCGGCGCGCCTTTACTCGAAAACGCTTTGCGTTCCTTGCTCCCCTTTGCGCCCTTTGCGTTCTATTCCTCTCCGCGTCCTCTGCGTTTCACAGCGTCCTCTGCGTTCCAAACAACCCCAACAGGCCAAACCATGACCGACCAGTACGCCGTGATCGGCAACCCCATCGAACACAGCAAATCGCCGCAGATCCACGCCGCCTTCGCGGCCCAAACCGGCCAGGCCCTGGCCTACGGCCGCATCCTGGGCACGCCGGGGGCCTTCGACCAAGACGTAAAAAGATTCCTGGAACAGGGCGGCAAGGGTCTAAACGTCACCGTACCCTTTAAAGAGGACGCCTTCCGCCGCGCCGACGAACTCAGCGAGCGGGCGCGCACCGCCCAGGCCGTGAACACCCTAATTCGGCTGCAAGACGACCGCCTGCGCGGCGACAACACCGACGGCATCGGGCTGGTGCGGGACCTCACCGCAAACCACGGCGTGGAGCTCAAAGGCCGGCGGATCCTGCTGCTCGGCGCCGGCGGGGCCTCCCGCGGGGTGGTCCGGCCACTGCTAGAGGCCGGCCCCAAGCGCCTGGTAATCGCCAACCGCACCGCCGCCAAGGCCGCCCAGCTCGCCGCCGAAACCGCGGCAATCGGCCCGGTCACCGGCTGCGGCCTGGACGCGATTCACGCCGAGCGCTTCGACCTCATCATCAACGGCACCGCGGCCGGTTTGGACGGCCAAATCCCCGCCCTCCCCGCAGACGCCCTCGAACCCGGCGGCGCCACCTACGACATGATGTACGCGGACGCCCCCACCGCCTTCGTGCGCTGGGGCCAAGAGCGGGGCGCGAGCCTGGCCCTGGACGGCCTGGGCATGCTGGTGGAACAGGCCGCCGAGTCCTTTTTCCTGTGGCGCGGCGTGCGACCCGACACCGCGCCGGTGATCCGCCGGCTCTCAGCCCAAGGAGTGGCAGTCCTCTAAGGACTGCCACTCCTCGTTGGATTCACAGTAAAGTCTCGACCTCCACAGCATAAAGGACCCCGAACATGTCCCGCACCTTCCTGATCCTGGCCGCCGTCAGCGGCTTCCTCACCGTGGCCCTGGGGGCCTTCGGGGCCCACGGCCTGGAGGGCAAGCTCCCCGAATCCCTGTTTAGCGCCTACGAAAAGGCCGTGGACTACCAGGCCCTGCACACCCTGGCCCTGCTCGCCGTCGGCCTGTGGGTCCGCCAACAGCCCAGCCGCGCCCTGCTACTCGCCGGCGCCGGCTTCATCGGCGGCGTCCTGCTCTTTTCCGGCAGCCTCTACGCCCTGGCCCTCACCGGCGCCCGCGGCCTGGGCTGGATCACCCCCTTCGGCGGACTCTCCTTCCTGTTCGGCTGGGGCGCGTTAACCGTAGCCGCCTGGCGGGTTCGAGGCTAACCCCAAGAACGCAAAAGGCCCGCAAAGGGCGCAAACCCGCTCTGGCCTAACCCCTTAATCCAGACCGATCAACAGGCTAAGCTGGGTAATGCGGTAACAGCGCGTAACCAAAACAACCCAATCACAACACACCCGACCAAGAATCGCGTACAATCCCAAAGCAGCTATCAGGACGGACATGCGCAGAACAAAATGGCCACCGAATTTTTCGACCACCCGATTCTCAACTCGCCCTACGAGCACCCCGCCCGCCACTGGGAGCTGGATGAACAGGGCCAGCCCACCCAGCAGGTCGTCGATCACCGGCGCAAGGCCGAGTTCTTCACCCCCATCCCCAAGCCGAAGAAAAAGAAGGGGGCGGCGGCCAAGCAGGGGGATCTGCCCTTCAAGGATGAAAAGGGCCTCTCGAACGAAGACCAGCAGTACGACCCCACGCCCATCATTAACGAGCTGCGTCGTCATGTGGACGAGTGGGGCAAGATCCCTAACCCGCGGGACTGGCAGGTCACGCCCGAAACCGCCCGCCTGCTGCAACACTGGCGACACCACGACTTCAACGCCATCCGCCCGTTTTTTTGCCAAATTGAAGCAGTAGAAACCGCCATCTGGCTGACCGAGGTCGCGCCCAAGAGCGGACGCAGGGGGCGCGTCTTTCATGACCACCTGGTCCAGGCCAACAACGACGCCAACCCCGACTTGATGCGGCTGGCGCTCAAACTCGCCACTGGCGCGGGCAAGACCACCGTCATGAAGGCCCGAAAATCAGCTACGGTCGTTGCGTTGGGTAAGACGCCAATCGAAAAAATCGTTTGACATTGGAGCCTGTATGACTAACATTGAGTGCACATCCGCCCCTTGGAAGTACGCCCCCTCACCAATCCCGAGGGTGTGCAGAACCCCTGGGGCTTTTTGTTTTCCGGGGATGCATGAATGAGGGTTCGTCGCATCGCCGTAATGATTGATGGCGGTTTCTTCCTCCGCCGGCTCCCCAAGCTGGTTCCCGCTCACCACCGAACCACCCCGGAACAGGTGGCTGAGACCGCACGCCACTTGTGCAAACGTCATGTGCAGCGACTCTCCGGTATTGCCGAGGATGACAATGACGGTCGTTGGCTCGATCAGGTCTACCGCCTTTTCTACTACGATGCCAGACCCTACGACGGGATTTCCCACCACCCCTTGCTGAATCGCCGAGTCGAGTTTGCCAAAAGCGAAACCGCGATTTTTCGCGATCGCCTGTTCCAGGAGCTGCGCAGCAAGCGAAAATTCGCCCTTCGCCTTGGTCACGTCACTAAAGAGAGCGACTGGCGTCTGAACGCCCGACTCACCAAGCCCTTGTTGAAAATCAGGCAATGGCTCGACCGGATCGAATCGACCTTATTACAAGGTGCTGCCGCGCCAACCCTGACCGAACCCGAATCCCGCGAACTGCAAAAACTCCTCGAAGTTTGGCGTACGCTGGACGATGGCGATGCCCAACTTGGACTGCGCCAGAAAGGTGTGGATATGCGTATTGGCCTCGATATCGCCAGCATGACGCTCAAGCAGCAAGCAGACACCATCGTCCTCGTCACCGGTGACAGCGATTTTGCGCCCGCCGCCAAACTCGCTCGCCGCGAAGGCGTCGAATTCATCCTTGACCCACTCTGGCAGGGGGTCACTGACGAACTCAACGAGCACGTTGATGGCATCATTTCCGTGTTTCCCAAGCCGACTAATCCACAGCATTAACGACCTATTATGGCACGCAAGCCCAAAACCAAACTCAGCGTCGAGACCCTCATCCACGACGAAGCCAGCCGCACCAACATCCCCACCGCCGAATACCAGTCGGTAATGCCCCTTTGCCAAACCCCGGTCCGGTCGCATCGCGGTGAAGGTGATCAACCATCTAGGGGATGAGGTGATGAAGGTATTTCAAGTATTACAAAGAGACTGGAGTGAGAAATGATAGAAGGTGCCAGACAGCTGCCAACACAACACCTGACCATTCGCGTGCCATGGCATGATGATGGCTGGAACGGGAACCTTTGCAAACGCCCCTCGGAAAATGCGAGTTGCACGATCTTGCCCCGCGTTTCGGAAGGAAGGGATGACAAGAAGGAAGTGGAGTTTGCTGGCCAATGTTTTGAAGGCCTGGAGCGAGATCAGCTTCCTCCCTGCGTAGATGAGCATGTCACCATCATGGCTCCCTTCTCCCTCTCTAGGATGAAAGGCCACCCGTACAAGGAGAGTGCAGAGAAGACTCACGGTCATTTCGCCGATACCCCCTATACCATACGTCCTTACGCTGCGGCAGCAATCCCCTTCCGCTGGATGCTGCGAGAACAGATTGAGGGGAACGAAAAGTATGGTGTGCTCAGTAAAGCAGAGAGTCTTCAGTTCGATTATCAACAGGAGAGAGAACCGGATCTTACCGAAAACAAGGGTTGGAAAGAGAATAAGAAGACTTGGGTGCAGGAGGGGCGCAATCAACGCGTCATCCTGGATACCTTTGCCAGTGCGATCAAGCCTGGGAATTCTTTGGTGTTCTTCTACGCGAAGCGCACTCCTATGGTAGATGACCATCGACGAGTCATAGTGGGGGTTGGCAGGGTCAAGCATGTCGATGACCTTACCGAGTATCGTTACGAGGGCGGCAGTTGCCCAAAGAATCGAATTAGCGGTTATCTTTGGGAGAGGAATATCGAGCATTCGATTCGACCGGACGTAAGCGATGGATTCCTCCTCCCATACGCGCAATTACTGGATCTTGCGGAAGGTGATGAAGGGATAGATCTCGCGACCTGTACCGCTTTTGCGCCGGAGGAGCACTTTGCCGACTACTCCTACGGCAGTGAGTTGTTGCCTCAGGATGGGGCCATCGCATCCCTGCTTGCGCTGGAACAGGCAATCAAAGCCATGCAGGAGTTGTTTGACGCGCCCTGGAATGAACACCTGCAATGGATCGACCGGGAACTGAATCGCCTATGGCAAGTTAGAGGTGCTTTTCCTGGTATGGGTGCAGCACTCCATGCCTTTGGCATGCCGCATGGCAATCTGCTTGCCTGGCATCTGGCGGGTGATCACGAAAAGGCGGTGGACCCGTGGCCCCTGTTCGGTGAGATTCTGAAGGATCCCTCCGGGCTGCCAGACTATCTCCAAAAAGGGATAGGCAACACTCTGCGCAAGAAGTGGGAAAAATTGCCCAAACCCCGTCGGGCGCTGTTGCAGTTGTTGTCCAGGTTCAATCTCACCAATGATCAAGCGTTGCGCTGGTATCAGGAAACGGAGAGGGAAAATGCCTGGATCAATATCAATGATAAAGAGATCATCGAAAACCCCTATCGGATTTATGAGGAAGATCGGCCACAGGAAGACCCCATTGCTTTTGGAACGATAGACCGAGGGTTGTTTCCACCTGAGTTCTTGAGAAAAGAATTTTCACTTCCCAGCCCGAGCGAGATCGAAGAGGCCATCGATCCACGCCGAGTGCGGGCAGTTCTGGTGCAAACATTGGAAGAGGCGGCATCTGAAGGGCACACGCTACTTCCGGTTTCCTGGGCAATAGACCGGGTGCGCAACAGACCTATGAAACCGGAATGTCCATTGGATGTGGACACGCTGGGCATCATGGAGGATGAAATAGCGGTTCTAATCTCGACTGTCGGGCTTAATGAACAGGGAAGTGCGCTCCAACTTGATCGTTATGTGGAAACAGCAAATCTAATCAGAGCTGCGATATCCAAGCGAAGAAAAGGAAAGCGAAATGCTGGCGACTTCGACTGGTTATCCCTTGTAAATCAAGCGATTGATGGCCACCCAGATTCCTTGCAGAAGACAGCCGATGACAAGCGAGCAAGAGAAGAGAAGGCCGCGGCACTGGAAGAGCTTTTCAAGGCGCGTGTTTCTGTATTGATGGGGTCCGCCGGGACTGGGAAGAGTACCTTGCTCAAGGCATTGTGCGAACTCGAATCTGTGCGCAATGGGGGTATTCTGCTGCTGGCACCAACAGGAAAGGCTAGAGTAAGACTGGAGCAGGCCAGTGGAATGGCTGGTGAAGGGAAAACCGTGGCTCAGTTTCTCTTGGGACTTGATCGGTACGAGGGAAGCACCGGACTTTACTACATCAACGAGAAAGCGCCTCGATCGTCAGCACATAAAACGGTTGTGATTGATGAATGCTCAATGCTTACAGAGGAACAGCTTGCAGCCTTGCTCGATTCGGTGAAAGGGGTTGCGAGACTCATACTGGTGGGTGATCCGAAGCAGCTTCCGCCGATCGGAGCAGGTCGGCCCTATGTGGATATCGTAAAGCACCTGGAGCCCGACAATGTCGATAGCTTGTTCCCAAGAGTAGCGCCGAATTATGCAGAGTTAACGGTCACGATGCGGCAGGTGGGGCAAACACGGGAGGATGTGCTGCTTGCTAACGCCTTTTGTGGGCGTGCTATGGATGCAGGGGCTGACGAGGTTTGGCATGCAGTCAGCACAACCGACCATCCCTATATACGATTGGTTCGCTGGGAACAGCCGGAACAAGTTCAGGAATTGTTGACTTCGGAACTTGTTAAGGAGCTGGAAATACAATCGCCCGAGGATGAGGAAGGCTTCGAGGTGTCGATTGGCGGGATTACCTCGGAGTTCAAGGGAAGAACAAACGTTTTTTTCAATAACCGATATAACGGGAAACCTGGCGCTGCAGAAAAGGCGGAGGACTGGCAAATTCTGACTCCAGTACGACAAGGGTCTGCTGGTGTTCTCTCTTTGAACAGGCGTATACAACAGCGGTTCAGAAACAATTTCATCGACATGGCGAATGTCGATGGCTTTGGGCGCAAGGTACCGGCACCTGCCGGGCCAGAGGGAATTGTCTACGGTGACAAGGTTATCAACGTTCGAAACAAGAAGAACCGGTATTGCTATCCAGGCAAGAAAAATGGATACGTTGCCAATGGCGATATTGGTGTTGTTGTAGGACACCGCAGGACAAAAAGCAGGAACGCGTTCCCAAAAAATCTGGAGATAGAGCTGACGAGCCAGCCGGGGTATTCTTACCAGTACAAGCCCTGGGAGTTTGATAATCAGGAAAGTTCGCCGCCTTTGGAATTGGCTTATGCACTTACTATGCATAAGACCCAGGGTAGCGAGTTCCTCACGACATTTCTTGTCATTCCGAACCCATGTCGACCGCTTTCCAGAGAGATGCTGTATACCGCTTTGACTCGGCACCGTGATAAAGTTGTTATCTTGCACCAGGGTAACTTTAAAGACCTTCAACGTTTCAGCGGTGACCATGCATCGGAGATTGCAAAGCGTATGACGAACCTCTTCCGAGCCTCGGATCCTGTCGAGGTAAAACTACAAAATCGTTTATTGCTTCTTGATAGTAACATTATTTACCGAACCGAAAAGGGGGATTTGGTTCGGTCGAAGTCGGTATGGATTATTGCGGACAAGTTGCACTCAGATGGAATTGATTACAAGTACGAGCAGTCTGTGCTGCTAGATGGAGTTGAGCGATTCCCGGATTTCACTATTGTCGATGATGACAGTGGCGAGACATGGTTTTGGGAGCACAATGGCATGCTGAGCAACAAGGAGTATAAGGAGCGTTGGGAGAGAAAACTCGCTGCCTACAGACGAGCTGGGATCCTGCCGATGGAAGAGGGTGGCGGTGCAAATGGCACGTTGTTAACCACTGAGGAGATCGAAGGAAAGGGGCTGGATGCAGACGACATCCGGAAAAATATCGATGCGATACTGAACGGTTGACTAGACTTCTTTCGACACTTCTTCTAAGTGAAAAATGGAGGAAAATGACCTTCAACCCAAATTACTACACAATAACCACTCAAAAAGGTATCTTCGAGGGGCAAGCTTTGTTCGAGGCGCGGGTCGCGGAACTTCCTGATCTGAGTGAATACGCTGAAAGCGAGATCGAGGCTTACGAGTTGGCGGTAGATACCATTCTTACCACAAAAGAAATATTTTCCGAGAAGGGTATCGCATTCCCAGCCCCCATGACGCCAGCCGTAAATGAGACTGGTTATTAGATGGAAGGTGATTTGGTGTCCTCATGCTATCTTTTTAAGCTCAGGAGCATTCGCGTTCATTCGCGTCCATTCGCGGTTCAACAAAAAGCGGTAGCCCCATGAACTTCAACACCACCAACAGCACCTTCCGCCAGCTCATGGGCAATGGATTGAGCTATCGGGTTCCGCCATTTCAGCGCGACTACTCCTGGACTCCCGACGAGTGGGATGATCTTTGGCAAGATATCGTCGGGCTGTTCGGCGAGGAGCCGGAACCGGCCCATTATATGGGTTACCTGGTACTGCAATCTGGTGACAGCAAGGCGTTCGATATCATCGACGGCCAGCAGCGCATGACGACGCTGAGTCTGTTGATGTTGGCGGCGGTCTCCCATCTATCGGACCTGGCATCACCAGATGACCCCGCGGACCCCCAGTACCGGCGGGCCGAGCAATTGCGAGGGGCCTATATCGGTTACCTGGATCCGGTAACCCTGGTTCCACGCTCCAAGCTGGCCCTCAACCGCCATAACGATGGTTTTTATCAAAACTACCTGGTGCCGCTGGAACGGCTTCCCCAACGGGGCCTCAACGCCTCGGAACATCTGCTGCGGCGTGCCTTCACCTGGTTCAAGGATCGCATCAAGGAACGATCGGGCGGCGACGGGGAGGCGGTGGCCCGCTTTATCGATACGACGGTGGACAAGCTGTTCTTTACCGTAATCACGGTGACCGATGAGCTCAATGCCTTCAAGGTGTTCGAGACCCTGAATGCCCGAGGGGTTCGGCTTTCGGCGACGGATCTATTGAAGAATTATCTCTTTTCGGTGATCTCTCGCGGCGGGGTGCATGACTCGGAACTTAAAGCACTTGAAGAGCGATGGGAGGAGATCACCGGGCTGCTTGGAAGCGAGAGCTTCCCGGATTTCTTGCGGGTGTTCTGGAATAGTCGCAATCGCCTCGTGCGCAAGGCGGATCTGTTCAAGACGATTCGCAATGCCATTCGTGACAAGGCCGCGGCCTTTGCCTTGATTCGAGAGCTGGATCGCCATGCGCGAATCTATGCCGCGCTGCGCAATCCGGCGGATAACCAGTGGACCGCCGATGAGCGGGCAAGCCTGAGTCAGTTGCAGATGTTCAATGTGCGCCAGCCCCTGGCGGTGCTGTTGGCGGTATTTGACCGCTTTGGCGAGGAGCAACGAGAGGTGTTTACAAGATTCCTGCGAGCGGTTGCGATTGTGTCGTTTCGCTATAACGTGATCTGTAGCCGACAGAGCAACGAACAGGAGGAGGTCTACAACGCCATCGCCCGCAAGGTGTCAACTGGGGACGTTGATGCCATTGGGGCATTGATCGGGGCGCTGAGGCCGATCTATCCCGAAGATAGGGCCTTCAAGGCCGCCTTTGCCGAGAAGGAGCTGCGCACCACCAATACCCGCAACAAGAAGATTGTTCGCTACATCCTATTGCAACTGGAGGATCGCCACTCCGCCCGATCACTCGACCCCGAGAGCAGTCGCTACACTATCGAACATGTGTTGCCAGAGAGTCGTCAGCAGGGGTGGGCGGGATTCGATGAGCAGCAGCATGAGGGTTTTGTCTACCGATTGGGGAACTTCACCTTGCTGGAGTCGGGACTGAACCGGGATTTGGGTAATGGCGAGTATCCGGATAAAAGGGCGGTATATGAGCGAAGCGAAATCGCCGTGACCAGAAGAGTTGCGGGGGAGTACGACGAATGGACGCCGGAGAAGATTCGTTCTCATCAAAGCTGGATGGCTGCTCAAGCGACGGCGATCTGGCCGATCAGTTTTTGAGGTTGAACCACGAATGGACACCAATAGACACGAATATTCGTTGCTCTTCATTGAAAGTTCGGCCTTCTTTTCCGGGTAGCGTGGGAATCTCCAGTTGGCGTCTGTTTCATTTGTGGGCCTTGATCATAGTTCCGGCCAATACCCTGCACGCGCATGGATATTGTGAAGAGCGCCCCGTGAAATCAAAGGCTTACGAGCAACCGCTAGCCCTGGACGCACAGGGTGGCCGGAACGATGATCAAGGCCCATTTGTGGTTAGTGGTTAAATGCGACTGAAAGGGTGGTGAGCATTCGTGTCTATTCTATCGAACATGTGTTGCTAGAGAGTCGTCAGCAGGGGTGGGCGGGATTCGATGAGCAGCAGCATGAGGGTTTTATCTACCGTTTGGGGAATGTCACCTTGCTGGAGTCGGGACTGAACCGGGATTTGGGTAATGGCGAGTATCCGGATAAAAGGGCGGTATATGAGCGAAGCGAAATCGCCGTGACCAGAAGAGTTGCGGGGGAGTACGACGAATGGACGCCGGAGAAGATTCGTTCTCATCAAAGCTGGATGGCTGCTCAAGCGACGGCGATCTGGCCGATCAGTTTTTGAGGTTGAACCACGAATGGACACCAATAGACACGAATATTCGTTGCTCTTCATTGAAAGTTCGGCCTTCTTTTCCGGGTAGCGTGGGAATCTCCAGTTGGCGTCTGTTTCATTTGTGGGCCTTGATCATAGTTCCGGCCAATACCCTGCACGCGCATGGATATTGTGAAGAGCGCCCCGTGAAATCAAAGGCTTACGAGCAACCGCTAGCCCTGGACGCACAGGGTGGCCGGAACGATGATCAAGGCCCATTTGTGGTTAGTGGTTAAATGCGACTGAAAGGGTGGTGAGCATTCGTGTCTATTCGTGTTCATTCGTGGTTTGATTTCGGGGTGATATGATGGAATTCCGCATCGCCGACACCTTCACCGATAGCCTCGCCAAGCTGACCGGCGACGAACAGAAGGTGGTCAAGACCACCGCCTTCGATTTGCAGATGAACCCCGCTAACCCCGGCATGAGCTTTCACAAGCTCGAGCGGGCAAAGGATCCGAACTTCTGGTCGGTGCGGGTGAGTCTGGACCTGCGCCTGATCGTTCACAAGACCGAATCCAACCTGATGCTGTGCCATGTGGGCCACCACGACGCTGCCTATCGCTGGGCCGAGCGGCGCAAGTTGCAGACCCACCCCAAGACCGGCGCGGCGCAGTGGGTGGAGATCCGTGAGCGGGTGGAGGAGATTCGCATCCCGCGCTATGTGGAAGAGGCGGTTCCGACACCGTCAGGGCCACCTCTGTTTGCCAGGATCGGGGACGATGAATTGTTGGGCTATGGTGTTCCCGAAGAGTGGCTGGACGATGTGCGCAATGCGGACGAGGACAGCATCCTAGAGCTGGCGGACCACCTGCCTGGCGAGGCCGCCGAGGCGTTGCTGGAGATCGCCACCGGGGGCAGGCCGCGCGCCATGCAGCCGGTGCAGCCTGGGACGGACCCTTTTCGCCACCCGGACGCCCAGCGCCGCTTTCGCGTGCTGTCCAACACGGAGGAGTTGGAGCGCGCACTCGATTACCCCTGGGAGAAGTGGACGGCATTCCTCCACCCCGAACAGCGGGAGTTGGTGCAACGGGACTACAAGGACCCGGCCAGGGTCTCGGGCACGGCCGGCACCGGCAAGACCATTGTCGCCCTGCATCGCGCCGTGCATCTGGCCCGCGCCAACCCGGACGCGCGGGTGCTGCTGACCACCTTCTCCGATGCCCTCGCCAACGCGCTTAAGACCAAGCTGCGGCGACTGATCAGCAATGAGCCGAAGATCGCCGAAAGGCTCGAAGTCCACTCTATGAACAGCATCGGACAGCGGCTGTATGAGCTGAATTTCGGCAAGGTGGATTTGATAGACCGGGAGACGCTGAGGCGCCTCGTCGCCGACGCGGCGGAGGCCGTGGAGGGGCATGGTTTCTCCCAACGCTTTCTGCTCTATGAGTGGGATGACGTGGCGGACGCCTGGCAGTTGCGATCCTGGGCGGCCTACCGGGATGTCAAACGGCTGGGGCGCAAGACGCGGCTGTCAGCGGCCCAGCGAAAGACCTTGTGGGCGATCTTCGAGGGTGTCTGGCAGCGCCTGGAGGATCAGGGGGCGATCACCCGCGCGGCGCTGTTCACCCAGTTGGCGGCGCCCCTGGGCGACGGGCGCAACCCGCCATTCGACTTCGCGGTGGTGGACGAGGCGCAGGATATCGGCGTCGCCCAGCTCAAATTCCTGGCCGCGTTGGCGGGGGCCAAGCCGAACGGGCTCTATTTCGCCGGTGATCTGGGCCAACGGATCTTTCAACAGCCCTTTTCCTGGAAGTCGCTGGGCGTCGATATCCGCGGGCGTTCACGCACGCTCAGGGTGAACTACCGCACCTCGCATCAAATCCGCTGTCGAGCGGATCGCCTGCTCGGCCCGGAGCTGGCCGACGTGGATGGCAACCGGGAAGAGCGCAGCGGCGCCATCTCGGTGTTCAATGGCCCCAAGCCGGTGATCGCCGTAGCCGACGACATTGAGGCAGAGGTCGCACAGGTTGCGCAATGGCTGCAAGATCGGGCCGCCGAGGGCGTTCTCCCGCATGAAATCGGCCTCTTTGTGCGCTCGGAAAACGAAATGGAACGGGCTGAGCGGGCGATAGGCGCGGCCGGTCTCGCCTGCAAGATGCTGGACGAGCATGTCGAAGTCATTGCCGGCCATGTCTCAGTGGGCACTATGCACCTGGCCAAGGGGCTGGAGTTTCGCGCCGTAGCCGTGATGGCCTGTGACGACGAGGTGATTCCCTCTCAGGAGCGCATTGAGCGGGTGGCGGACGAGGCCGACCTTGAAGAGGTGTACAACACCGAACGCCACCTGTTGTATGTGGCCTGCACCCGCGCAAGAGACCATCTGCTGGTGAGCGGCGTCGATATGGCATCCGAGTTTTTGGATGACATCGCGGGCGAATAGAATAGGGAAAGGAGCAGCCCCCCAATAGCCTAAATTTTCAAGGCCGCGGGGATCTATCAAGCCGTATCAGGGCCGCCCACTTATCGGCATGGTGAACCAGTGTGCAGACCAGGCCTCAGTATCTTGTCGAAACCTTTTGGGGCGACGAAGACCAAAGACTCATGGCCCCCGACCTGCCCGGCAGTTGCGCCTTCGGCGACACCCAACCGGAGGCGGCGCGGGAGATGAAAGATGCAGTGCTTGCGCGCTAATCTCGCTGCTTGCCTGGCGTGCGCTAAGCACTTGATTTTATGGAGCCGGCGACAGGAGTCGAACCCGCGGCCTGCTGATTACAAGTCAGCTGCTCTACCAACTGAGCTACACCGGCTTAGGTGGGAGGGCGATTTTAAGGGAATTAGCGCTGTGTGACAACCGCTCCGCAGCGTTTTTGGGCGGGGCCGAGCTGTTGATATTTGCCGGTCAGCTCGCTCCAGGTCGGGGTGTCGGGGCGGAGGTCGGTTTTGAGCGGGAATTCGATCCAGAAAATGCCTTGGCCTGGGTTTTGTTCGGCGATTTTGACGGAGAAGCCGGCGTCGCGGACGCGGGTGATGAAGGCGCGGGCGGCGTCTTTGTTTTCGAAGTGACCAAAGGAGATGACATACCGACGCTCTTCGGTCAGTTCGAGGGAGAGTTCTTTAAACCCGAGGCGCTGTAGGCGGCCGAGCAGGAATTCGGCTTCGCCGGCATTGGCTACGGATTCGGTGGTTAGCCAGTAGCCGGGTTCTTTCGGCGGTTCTTGTTCGAGGATCGAGGCGGCGATGCCCCGTTTCATTAAGTCGCCGAGGATGTTGACCACGCGGGTGCGGTCGTTGACCGGGCCGAAGACGCCGCATTGCCCGTCGGTGTCGCGTTCTACGTTGCCGGACGAGCGACCGCGCGCCTCGATTTCTTCGTCTGTTGGCGCCTCGGGGGCGCCTTGGTCGTCCTGCTCTGTGGCGTCTGCGGTTTCTCGTTTTACCACGATGGGCATTTTCTGCTCGGTGTCTTCACCCGTTTCGGTTTCGGGCTCATTTGGTTCGTCCTCTGCCGGTTGCTTGGCCACCTGGTCGGGTTCTTGTTGCGGTTCGGCTTCGACGGGTTCTTGCGCGTCGTCTGTTGGCGTTTCGGCGGCCGGCGAGGCGGCGGCTGTTGCCGATTGGCCGGGCGGCTCATCGCTTTTGGCGGCCGTTTGCGGCTCGGCCGGGGTTTGCTGCGGGCCGGCCGCGGTTTCGTTGGGCTTTGGCGCGGCGGTCGGGCGGGATTCCGGGTTTGCCTCGATTTCGGTAATTAAGCGCAATTCGCCCATCGGCGGCGGGATTCGGCGTTGCGCCGGTTCACGTTTTTGCTCGTTCGAGTAACCCCAGGCGAGCAGCCCGGCGTTGACCAGCAGCAGGAGGAGAAAAAGCGCTCTCATTGGTTATTTCTCGGCTTTTTTTTCTGGCTTTGGTTTGGCTTTCCTGGCCTGAAGCTGCATTCCTTGGAAGACCAATGTCGGCTCGACCCGCGCTGGGCAACAGAGGACCTGGGCCAGGCGCTCGGCATCCCCGCCGGTGAGGATGAGTTCCGGCTCGGCGCGGAGGCGGGTTTGCCATTCGATTAGGGTGCGCTCGATGAAGCCGGCGGCGCTCATCAGCGCCCCGCCGGCGATGGCGCTGCCGGTGTCGCGGCCGACCAGGGGGGCCTTGGCTGCGGCATCAAAGGGGGGCAGCGCGGTGCCGGCGGCGATGCTGTGTTGCATCATTTGCAGGCCCGGGGCGATGTAGCCGCCGAGGTGGTAGCCGTCGCGGGGCAGTAGGTCGATGGTGATTGCGCTGCCGGCATCGACCACGCATAGGCTCTTGGCGCTCAGTCTGCGCGCAGCGATGAGCGCGAGCCAGCGGTCGATGCCGAGCTGGCCGGGGTCGGCGTAGCCGTTGACCACGTCAAACCCCTGCGCCTCGGTGTCCAGGAATTCGGCGTCGAGTCGCCACTGTTCTTGCGCCCATTTTTTTACCCAGTCGGCGGTGTTACGCTGCCCGACGTTGGCGATCAGCAGGCGCTGGGGCCGCTGTAGGTCGGCCCATTGCGCCGCCAGGGCATCGGGCGCTTCGTCGTGGGTCAGACGCGTGATGGTCTGGGGCGACACGTCGCTGCTCAGGACCCATTTCAGGCTGGTATTGCCGATGTCGATGAGTAGTGCGCTTGTGGGTTTGTTGGTGTTTCGTTGAACCATAATTCAGCTTCTTAGGGAGACCTCTCCGCCGTGAAAGGCGCGGACTCCGGATTCTGTTTGCAGGAGCAGGGCGCCATCCGCGGCGACCCCGCTGTGTGTGCCGCGTATCACGCGGTCCGACAGATGTATTTCGACGGGCTGTCCATAATAGACATCGCGTCTTTGCCAAGCATCGACCTGAGGCGCGAAGCCGTGGAGCCGGAAGTCGGCGCAGGCCTGGAGTACGGCCCCCAAGATGCCGCCGGCGTATCGGTTTCTGGCCTCTGCATCAGCCCCTACGATCTGCCGAAGGTCCGCCCAGGGTTGGTCGATAGACTGCCCGCAATCCGCCGGGAGGCGCGTGTTCAGGCCGACGCCCAGCACTACGGAGGTGGGCCCGTCCTGCTCCCCGTTGATTTCGATCAGTATGCCGCCGAGTTTGCGCCCTGCCCATTGCAGGTCGTTGGGCCATTTCAGGCCGACGCCGGAAACGCCGGTTTTTTCGAGGCCGCGGACGACCGCAAGACCGGCGGCCAGGGAAAACCCGCTTAGCGCCGCCGGGCCTTGCGGGAACCGCCAATGCACGGATAGGTAGATGTTACTGCCGTAGGGCGAGACCCAGCTGCGGCCGCGGCGGCCGCGGCCGGCTGATTGGTGCTCCGCCACGCAGGCCGCACCCGAAGGCAGTTTCGTTTGGCGCGCCCGTCGCAGTAGGTGCGCATTGGTGGAGTCTACGCTATCCAAGACTTCCAGGTCCGCCAGGAGCTCGGCTGGCGACGCCTCAAGGCAGGCCTCGATGCGTGCGGCGCAGAGCAACTCCAACGGGCGCCGCAATCGATAGCCCCGGCCCGGAACGGACAGGATTTCCAGGCCGGTGTCGTCCCGCAGCGCTTTGATCTGCTTCCAAATCGCGGTGCGGCTTTGCTCCGCTTGGCGCGCCAATCGTGCGCCGGAATGAAAAGCTCCGTCACTCAGGGTGTTTAGGATATATTGTTTCGTATCCATGAATCCTGTGGTATTCAGGCGCCTTGATCGGGGTGGAAGCGTTATCATAGCCCCTTAGGGATTCCCTAACCATTCCTTTAGACGCAGGCGCTTTTTTTCACCCGCGTCTGGGTTCAACCACAGGTCACAGGTGTCCGCGGGTGCGCTCGCGGGGGTCACCTGAAACGCCATCAGCTCGTCGCGGCGGAAGGCATGCACCGGAATCGGCGTGTCGGATAGCGCCCGCTCCAGCACATCTTCAAGGGTGGTGCGGCTGGCCCGCAGCCCATCCACGGCCACCAAGACATCACCCGCCGAAAGGCCGGCGTCACGGGCGGGACCGCCATCGAACACATGGGTCAGGCGCAGCTCTGCGTGGGCTTCGTAATAGCGGGCGCCGATGGTTTTCCCCGCTTTCTCCGGGGCCTGTTTTCCCGCGCCGCCCAGGTCGTTTTGGTCGTGCGCGGCCCGCAGTCGATAACAGACGCCAAAGGCGTCGAGCAGGCTTTCGAGCATGGGGTCGTCGGTGCCGTAGACGGTGTGACGAAAAAACCCGTCCAGTGAAAGCCCGGTGACCTCTTCGGCGATCTGCTCGAATTCCCCTTCGGGCAAGGGCTTGTCGGTCTTGCCATAGCGCTGCCACAGCACGCGCATCACTGAATCCAAAGACTCCCCATGGTCGGTTTGCAGGCGAATAATCAGATCCAAGGCGAGCGCGATCAAGGCCCCTTTGGCGTAATAGCTGACCACCGCATTGGGCGCGTTTTCGTCCTGTTTGTAAAACTTGGTCCAGGCGTCGAAGCTCGACTCGGCCATCGACTGCTTGCGCCGACCGCTGCCGCGGATTACGCGCGAGATGGTTTGGGAGACTAAATCCAGGTATTCCTGGGCCGTGATCAAGCCGCTGCGCGCCAAGGCCAAATCATCGTAATACGAGGTAATCCCCTCAAAAATCCACAGTTGGCGGGTGTAGGCCTCGGCGCTCAAATCCGACGCCGCGATGGGCTGCGGACGGATCCTTTTGACGTTCCAGAGGTGGAAATACTCGTGACTACACAGGCCGAGAAAACGCCGGTAGCCCTTGGTCACGGAAACATCGCCGACCACTGGGAGATCCGAGCGCTTCGCCAGCAGGGAACAGCTTTGGGTGTGTTCGAGGCCGCCGTAACCGTCACCCGCGAGCATGGCCAAAAACAGGTATTTCGGCATCTGGGGCAGCTCACCGAACATCCGTACATGCTCGCCGCAGACCTTTTGCAGGTCCTCGCCAAGGCGCTTCATGTCGGTCCTGCATCGCCCCGAGACCACGATCTCATGGGGGGTGTCGGCGAGCGCAAACTCGGCCTTCTGAAATACCCCCATTTCCGTCGGGTGCTCGATCAAATCCCAATAGCCGTCCGCCTTGTAGTCGCCGAACCCGGAGCCATCCCGGTTGACCGGCTTCAAGGTCGTGGCCAAGGCCCAATGTCGAAAGCTGTTGCCGCGCGGTCGCTTGATAGCGACCGCACAGGGGTGAGCCTCCGCCCCGACCACCCGCAGGAACACACTGGTGCCATTGAAATAACCATGGGTCTGATCGAGATGGGCGCCGCGAACCGACAGATCCCAGGCATAGACCTGGTAGCGAACCGTTAAGGGTCCATCGAGCTTCGGGAACCGCCAGGTCTGCTTATCCGTCTTGGTCGGGGCGACGGCCGAGCCGTCGCTGCGGGTCGCGGTGAGTGAGATGATGTGGCGCGCGAAGTCCCGAATCAGGTAGCTGCCGAAAATCCACGCGGGCAGGGTCAACGCCTGCCCCTGGGGATCGGGAGACCCGATGGTCAAGGCGACTTCGTAGAGGTGCGCTTCCGGATCGGCCGGTTGGAGTTCATAGCGAATCATAGTGGATGGATTCTACTAGAAAATCGTCTTGGCCGCAGTGAAGACATAAAAAAACCCCGCCTAGAAGACTAGGCGGGGTTTTGGAACAAGGGCCTGGCGGTGACCTACTTTCGCATGGGGAAGCCCCACACTATCATCGGCGA
>JAABTK010000075.1 GCA_011389885.1 Gammaproteobacteria bacterium
GTTCAGGCCCCCGGGTTTGCTCGCCACCCAGGTCGTTCCCACCGCCGGAGCGGGCCTCTCGACCCCCATCCGGGGCAGCCGTGACTTTTACGTCCACGCCTATCACGGTACGTTACCTCACCGAGCAGTGGATATGCTAGCCGTCCGAATCGAGCAATTGACGGCAAAGGGACTTTCACCCTCTAAGACTCGCGGCCTTGCCGGCCGCTCCTAGGAAATCCAACCGCCTACGCAAAATTATCCCCTGGTCCGGAGGCACTGCCAAGGCTCCGAACAAGCCCGTTAGACCACGAGAAGGTGCCGGGGATACCGCTAACAGCCTGGCGGGAGATGTCGAAAGTGGTGGTTGCGGTAGGGAGAGGGAGGGACGGGAGCGGATTTCTCGCAAATGGCAACAGCGGGACCGGCAGCTCTCGGCGGGCCGCTACCAAGACAACCGTTGGTCGTACTCGAACGAAGGTTCGGGTTGGGCGAGGGGATCGCCCTGGTGGTCATCCACGGCGCCGATGGCCTCCTCACCGGAATCTTCGTGGAACGAAGGCGGTCCCCTGGCGGCGGCGATTCGGGGCGGGGTAGCGGGCTCGCCAATAGGTTCCAGGATAGCCCGTACGTCCACCGCCTCGGTAATAAAGGCGATGATCCGCACCTGCCTGCCGGCAGGCAGGTCTCGGCCCCGCGCTGAGGGCAGGTCAAGGGAAAAATTCGCCGGGAGCGAATTTTCGCGCAAGCCCTCATGGACGAGGGTGAGCCCCAGGGAAGGGGCGAACAAACGCCTCGTAGATGCGGGCCGGCAGCATGACCAAAAAATCCGCCGGGAGCGGATTTTCGCGCAAGCCCCCATGGATGGGGGCGAGTCCCAAGGATGGGACGAGCAAAGGTAGCGGGCGGGGGAGCGCCCGATAGCCGCGGGTGGGTCGTCGGCTGCCGTCTCTGCCGCAGGCTTCGTTTCAGGCTCCGGCGCCTCGGGATGCGGCGCGAGGGCGGTGACCGCCGGGCGCAACGGCGAGTTGGGTGCGAGCACGCCGTAGTAACGATGCCGATGTTGCCTGGGCGGCGGGACCAACGCGGCGATGCGGTCGATGCTTCGGCAAGCTCAGCACAAGGCAGTTCCAGCGGTGAAAGGATGAGTTCGGTGCGCCCATTGGGGCCGGGCTTGGGGAGGCGGTAGATCAGGCGCTGGGCATCGATCTCCGCCAGTCGGTCGAAGGCGTTGCGGCGGCCGGGCGTTCGTGCGCAGCAGGCGTTCCAGGCCCTGGCGGTCGTGGGCCTCGATACGCACGCTGGCATCCAGAGAGAACCCGCCGCCGTGGTCCTGCCCTGCTCCATTTCCTGGCGATCATCTTATTCGAGCAGGCCGCGCCGCGCGAACGCCCGCAAGCCTGTCCTGAGCCTGCCGAAGGGATGCGACGGCGGATTTGGGTCTGCACCGTCTCGGCGTCGTCCGCGTCGAGTCCCTCCACCTCGATAAAGCGTACGCCGAGCTCGGGGTCGGGGTCGGGCTCGAAAACGCCGTCGATGACGCAAACGTGAAAAATCCGCCGGAAGCGGATTTTCGCGTAAGCCCCCAGGGGAGGGGGCGAGTCCCAAGGATGGGGCGAGCAAAATGGGTATGCGGGTTGAGCGACGATCCGAATCGATGGATGAAGGCCACCGCGCCGTCGCAGCGGATCTCCGCCGCGCCGGCCTCGGGTTTCGCCTCACCGCCCCCTTCAAGGGCGGCCAAGGCCGGCGACTCGCCGCCGGTCCCTTCGAGACGGTCGGCCCCGGCGCCGATCACGGGGCCGCAGAGCAGCGCCGCCGCCGTAAACAAGGCGGCCAGGGGGCGTTTAGTTGGATCGGTCCCATGGCAGAGGTCTCCTCAATGATCTGCTGCGGCGAGGCAACACGGCCTATTGCGCCCCGTCCGGGTCGCGGCCGGCCCCGAGGTACGCCTCAAGCTTGCGCACCCGCGCCTCGACCACGGGATCGGGCTGGCGCCTGAGGCTCTTGCGGTAGGCTGCAAGGGCGGCGGCGTAGTCGCCGGCGAGCTAGGCCGCGTCGGCCCGCTCGCGATAGGTCTGCGCCTCCTCGGCGGCGGACCCTGGCTCTGCCGGGGCCACGGGCGCCTCTGCGGTTTGGGGCTCAGCCGCAACGGCCGTCGCCGGGGGCGGGGCCGGCGTCGGGGCCGGCGTCGGGGCCGGCGATGCCTCCGCACCCGCCTGTTCCGCTGGGCTGTCCTGCCCTTCGAGGTGGGCCAGCCACTTTTGCACCACCCGCGTCATAAAGGCATTAGGGTCGGGCTCAAGCGCGAGATAGGCCCGCAGCCAGGCCATCGCCTCGCCCCGGCGCGCCAGCGCTGCAAGCACATCGGCATAGGCGAGCGCATAGGCCATAGTCCCCTCATCAAGGGCGGCGGGGTCGGTCAGGAAGCGTTCATAGATCACCGCGGCCTGCTCGGGCCGGTCGAGTGCTTCGTAAATGCGCAGCAACCGCCCATCCACGAGGGAAAACTCATCCTTGGCGAAGGCGGCGAAACGCTCGTCGAGAAACGCGGAACCGGGATAGCGCGCCTTGTACTGTTCAAGAAGCGCAGCGGCATCCGCCCAGCGCGGCGGATCGTAGGCCTGGATGTACATGTTCGAGAGCCGCCAGTAGGACTCCTGGGCCTGGTCGCTGTGCGGGAACGCTTCGATCACCCGCACATAGGTCCCCTCGATGGCGTCGAGATCCCAGTCGTCGAGGGCATTGATCTCGGCGAAGAGCGATTGGGCCGTGACCGCGGAAGGAGGCGCGTCACCCCCTTCTTCCGTCTCCGCGGCGGGAAGCGGGGTCAGCGAACGCCGGGCGCGATCAAAGCGCGCGGCCTCGGCCCCCTGGCCATCGACGCCGTAACGGCCATATTGGATAACCAAGCGACTGCCGTCGGCTTGCCGCTCTTGGGCGGCGAGCTGAAACATCACCGTCGGCGCCCCGGAATCACCGCCGGTAATCGCCCACTGGTCGAACGCTCCCCCGGGCAGCGTGCGCGGATCAAGGGCCGCGTAGGCCAGACCGCGCTCGCGAAAAGCATCAAAGACCGGCTCCAGATCGAACTCCCAACCGAAGCCAAAAATCACCGCGCCTTCGGGCTCCACGGGGTTGCCCTTGCCGAGCAGGATGCCAGCGTCCTCCGCATACATCACCGCCCAGTCCGCCGGAGCTTCAAAGCGCATGCCGCCGGCCGCTCGATGCGCGACCCACGGATCTTCCGCCCAGGCAACAGACGCCAACAGCAAACCGCACAGCGCAAGGAGGCCGATACGGCCCGGCCTGAAAACTAGAACAAAAGAAAGGTTTTTTATGAGCGCCGTTTCCTTTTATGCCTCTTCCAACGGAACTCGATTGGATGCTTAGCGCATGGGTGAATCGGCCGCGAGCGGCGGATGAATTTCAGCGAACCGACATGACCCAGATCAACGAAAGCGGAGGATTCCGGCCTGCGTTTTCGTGGTAGCAGAATGGTTGCACAGCCCAAGGCCTGCACTCCAGGCAAAAAAGCCGCGGGCCGGCATGGCGGCCGGTCGCGCGTGAAGATGCCGCCTTGCTCCAGGGCGATACGCCCCGAGCGAGTAATCGCCTAAATCACTGGCCCGTCATTTGAACAACCCCCGCAGGCCGTCTACGATCTTCAGCGTCAGGTCCCTTTCCCCGGGCTCGGGCAAGGCCTCGGGGGCGGAGGCTTCCAGGCCCGGCTGGACCCGCTCGGGCGCCGGCTCGCCGGCCACCTTGTGGCGCATGCGGCGGGCCTCTTCTTCCCGCACCAGGGCCACCAGGCGTTCGCCGGCCCCCGGGATCACTTGGCTGGCGCGCTCCCCATAGACCAGGGCTTCGTCCAGCTCGTCGGCGCGGAACTTTTCGTCTCCCCAATCCAGGTAGTCTTTCACCATCTGCTGGCGGGCGCTCAGGGCGCGGTCGGGATCGGCCTGCGCCAGTTGCTCAACGATGTCCAGCGCCACCGGCTGCCCCGCCGGGGCGGTGAGATACCAGCGCTGGCTCAGGGCGCGGTCCAGGGCCGCCCGCAGGCGCTTCAGCTCTTCAGAGGCAATCCCCTGCAAGGCCGGCCGGGGAGAGCGGGCGGCGGTTGCGGGCGGCGGTGCGCCGCCGGCTTGGGGTTCGGCGCTGACAGCGGGGGCGGGCTCGGGGCACTGGAGCTTCGGGCATTCGGGCTCGGGACAGGCCGTCGGCTTCGGCTCGGGGCAGGCCGCCGGCTTCGGTTCGGGACAGGCCGCCGGCTTCGGTTCGGGGCAGGCCGCCGGCTTCGGCTCGGGGCAGGCGGGCGGCGGCCGATTGCGCGCCTCTTCCAAAGCCGCCTCCAGGTCGCGCTGGGCGATGCGGGCCACTTGGAGTTTTTCTTCCAGCTCGAATGCACGGTCTTGGGCGGTTTCGAGCAAGGCCGCAAAGTCGTCCGCCCGCCGCTCCGCGGCCTGGGCGCGCTTCAGGGTCAGTTGCAGGTCCGCGGGGATATCGCCGGTAAGATCGGAGTTGAGCGCCTCCGCCCGTTCCAAACGCGCTCGCAGCTCGGCGTTATCCTGCATTAATTGTCGATTACGCCGCCGCAAAGCGCCCAGTTCCGCGGCTTTCGCCGTTTCCTCGTGGCTTGGGGCGGCGGGGGCTGCACCGGGCGTCACGATGGCCGCCGCAAGCCGGGTGGGTTTTTGCTCGCCGAAGGCAATGCCCTGGGCGCTAATGCCGAGCACCACGCCGTCGTCGCCCGCCGCCGCCAACGTGACCGACTGCGCCGCCAGCACGCCGCCGCAAACCATGAGCCATTTTCCGAGCGCCATTATGCGATCCCCCAAGGTGCGAAAAGCTCGCGCGTCTGCACGACCGCAAGCGGAAACAATCATTTTGGATTTTCAGGGCCATTGGCGGAGATGCCGATACCAAAACTGCGCCGGATGGTTGTTCGACGCACCCCTGCGCCTCGCCCGCGCATCGCGGGCCTCTGCAAGGGCAGGCGCCGCGCCGAAGACGGGCAAAAAGACCGCCAAGGTGGTATAAGTATTTCCAGAAACAGCCTGACCACACGACCCCATTATTCTGACGCCGAGCGCCACCGGCGGCCTCGGCGGTTTGCGGGACCGGCCCGCGCATCCCAAAGGTTCGTGCAGGTTGCGCAAGGCCGTACCAGTGTAGACGATCCAACCTGAGAACGGCAGTGCCCGCGGGAGTGTCTTTATGAATCCTTCGTTTATCCTGATCCTGGCCCTCTGCCTGCCGCCCTGGGGCGTAATGGGCGAACCCTTGCAGAACCGGATGGGCGGCCAGGCCTCGCCCTATCTCGCCCTGCACGGCGCGGATCCGGTGCATTGGCAGCCCTGGGAGCCGGCGGTGTTGGAGCGCGCACAGGCGACAAACCGACCTATTTTCATCTCCAGCGGCTATTTCGCCTGCCACTGGTGCCATGTGATGCAGCGGGAGAGCTTCCAAGATCCGGCCATCGCCGCACTGCTGAACCGCCACTTCATCCCGGTGAAGGCGGACCGAGAACTCAACCCCGCGCTGGATGACCGCCTGACGGCCTTCGCCCAAGAGACCCGCGGCAGCGCCGGCTGGCCGCTAAACGCCTTTCTGACCCCGGAGGGCCATGCCTTCATGGCCCATACCTACCTGCCGCCGCAGGCCTTCGGCGACTGGATTCGCAAGGTGGCGGCGGTGTGGGCGCAAAAGGACGCGGCGTTGCGCACCCTGGCCCGGGAGGCCGCCGAGGCGCTGGATCGGCCGCCACCCGGCATCGAGCCGCTGAACCTGTCGCCGGCGGGGCTGCGCCTGCGCTTCACCCAAGGCGTACTGGCGCAGGCCGACGAGCTGGCGGGCGGCTTCGGCGAGCAAGGGCGTTTCCCCATGGCGCCCCAGTGGCTGGCGGTGCTGGCGGTGCAGCGCACCCATCCGAAGCCGGTGCTGGCGCAACGGCTGGCGCTGACCCTGGATCAAATGGCGCAACAGGGCCTGCACGATCACTTGGCCGGCGGCTTCTTTCGCTACACCGTGGACCCCGCCTGGACCACCCCCCATTTTGAGAAAATGCTCTACAACCAGGCCTTGCAGGCCCTGTTGTACCTGCGCGCGGCGGCGGTCCTGGAGCGGCCGGCGTATCGGGAGATCGCCCGCCGCACCCTGGCCTTTACCATTCAGGCCATGCGGCACGAAGACGGCGGCTATGTGGCCAGCCTATCGGCCATCGACACCGCCGACCAAGAGGGCGGCGGCTATCTCTGGACCCCGGAGGCAGTGAAGGCCGCCCTGCCCCCGGAAGAGGCCGCGTTGGCGCTGGAGTACTGGTCGCTCCAAGGCCCGCCGTTACTCGACGGCGGGCGGCTGCCGATCCCGGCGACGCCAAACGAAGGCGCCGCGCAGATCCCGCCGGCGACGCTGGAGCGGGTGCGCGCCAAGCTGTTGGCTCAACGCCCGGCCCACCCGCGGGATCACAAACGCATCCTGGCCTGGAATGGCCTGCTGCTGCGGGCCTTCGCCGAGGCCCTGGCCCCTTTCCCCGCCTTCGAGGCCCCGGGGGCGGAACTGGCGACCGCGCTCAGCGCGGCCTTCAATGCCGCCGAAGGCCTGCCGCGCACCCTGGGGGGCGAGGTCCGCGGAACCCTGGCGGACTACGCCTTCGCCGCCGACGGGCTTTGGCAATGGGCGCAGGCCACGCAATCGCCGGCCCACCGGTCGCGGGCCCTAGCGATAGCCCGGGCGGGCTGGGAGCGGTTTTGGGACGGCGCCGCCTGGACCCTGGCCGCGGCCGAGGCCACCCTGCCGGGGGGCCAAAAAGTCGCGGTGGAAGACGGGCCTATGCCCTCGCCGGCGGCGGTGTTGATCCGCCTCGGCCTGGCGAGCGAGGATGCGGCCCTGGAGCAAAAGGCGCGCCAAGCCCTGGAAAAGGCCCGCCCGCTGGCGGAACGGGAGCCGTTTTGGTATCCGGGTTACCTGCAACTGCTGCTGCCCTAAGTAACGGAAACAACGCCATTTAGGAACGCGCCGTTGCGGTCGTTATTTGAAGCCCAGGGGCACCCGGCCTCAGAGGCTGTTCCAGTACTGCTTGCGCCGTCGAAAGCGCATATTCGGCAGCAACCAGCCCAAAATCAGGCCGCCGAACGCCACCCCGCCGCCGATCATGAACCAGGACTGGGCCCGCTCGTTGGACAGATCTCGGTTCTCCTGCTTCAGGCCCTCCAACTCGCGGATCAAGTCCGCCACCCTCGCCCGCAGGACCTTGCGCTCGTTGTCGATGGCGATGGCGTCGCCGGCCACCTGACGCAACTCCTTGAGTTCGGCATCCAGGCGTTCCTTCTCGGCCTGCACCTCGCTGTGGTTTGCCTGCAATGCCTGATAGTCCTCCTGGGTCTGCATCAACTGGGCGCTCAGCTTGTCCGGGGCCTGTTGCAACTCGGCCAGCTTCTGCTGCGCCGCCGCCAGGCGGTCGCGCGCGCTGGGCTCCTGATCCAGAAAACGCTCCAGGATGTAGCCCACGGTGCCGTCCTCGGCCCGCGCCCGCACCCAGCCGCTGCGCTGGTTCACGCTCAACACCTCAAGGGGCGCCCCGCTGGTGAGCATTTTGAGGATCTTGTTGTCCGTGCCCTCGCCCGCGCGGAAGGTCACCTTCAGCTGATCCGTCACATAGCGTTCTTCGGCCTGTGCCGCGGTCGCCGCCAGCAGCGCCGCAATGGTTAAAATTAACGTTTTCACTGCCACCTCATGGGTTAGGACTGAATCCTGAGCAACCTGGGATTCTTTCAGACCCGCGGCGCTTTGTCCAAGCAACAACCGACAAAAATCGGCATCGGATCACAGAATCGGCATCGCAAGCCCTTGCGCGGGAAAAGATATCCACCCCTCGGTCCGCCCGGGGGGCGCGGCGGCCAAAGCCCCGAAGCCGCTCAGGCAAACCCTTGATGTCGATGGCAAAACAAACGCTAAGCCATTGATTTTAAATACATGAAACAATCTGTTCATTATTTTGTCATTTTAAACCCAGGCCGCTGAAGACGCGCCTTGGCCGCCCGTTTCCCAACCTTATGCACAAAGTTATCCACAGCTTCTGTGGATAACCCCTGCCCCGCCGCCGGCCCCAGTCATAAAATATTAGAAAAAACCGATAAACCCCGCTGTGCCCGGCCTCGGGTTTCGATATAATCGCCGCCCCAGCGGGCTTAGCCCCAAACCAACCCCAAAGGTCAGACAGTCGTGATCGAAACCCTGCGCAACATCGCCATCATCGCCCATGTGGACCATGGCAAGACCACCCTCGTGGACGAGCTTCTGAAGCAGTCCGGCACCCTCGGCGAGCGCTTCGGGGAGGTGGAGCGGGTGATGGACTCCAACGACCTGGAAAAGGAACGGGGCATCACCATCCTCTCCAAAAACACCGCCATCCGCTGGCAAGACTACCGCATTAACATCGTAGACACCCCGGGCCACGCCGACTTCGGCGGCGAAGTGGAGCGGGTGCTATCCATGGTGGACTCGGTGCTGCTGCTGGTGGACGCCCAGGAAGGCCCCATGCCGCAGACCCGCTTCGTGACCCAAAAGGCCTTCAGCCACGGCCTGCGGCCCATCTTAGTGGTGAACAAAATCGACAAGCCCGGCGGGCGCCCGGACTGGGCCATCGATCAGGTGTTCGACCTATTCGACAAACTCGGCGCCAGCGACGAACAGCTCGACTTCCCGGTGATCTACGCCTCCGCCATCAACGGCTACGCGAGCGAAGACGACAGCGTGCGCGAGGGCGACATGACGCCGCTGTTCGAGGCCATCGTCAAACACTGCCCGCCCCCCGCCGTAGACCCCGACGCCCCGTTCCGGATGCAGATCTCCACCCTCGACTACAACAGCTTCGTGGGCGCCATCGCGGTGGGCCGCATCGAGCGCGGCACCGTAAAAACCAATCAACAGGTGGTGGTGGTGAAGCCCGACGGCGAGCGCTACAAGGCCAAGGTCGGACTGGTTTACGGCTACCTGGGCCTGCACCGCCACGAGGTCGCCGAGGCCCGGGCGGGCGACATCGTGGCCCTCGCCGGCATCGACGCCCCCAACGTCTCCGACACCCTGTGCCACCCGGAGCATGTAGAGGCCCTGCCGGCGCTGTCGGTGGACGAACCCACGGTATCCATGACCTTCCAGGTGAACACCTCCCCCTTCGCCGGCAAAGAGGGCAAGTACCTCACCTCCCGCCAGCTCAAGGACCGCCTGGAGCGCGAGCTGATCCACAACGTAGCGCTGCGGGTGGAAGAGGGCAACGACCCCGAAAAGTTCCGCGTCTCCGGCCGCGGCGAGCTGCACCTGTCGATCCTATTGGAGAACATGCGTCGCGAGGGCTACGAACTGGCCGTGTCGCGCCCCGAGGTGATCTTTCGCGAAATCGACGGCGAGATCTGCGAGCCCTATGAACAGCTCACCGTGGACCTGGAAGAAGAATCCCAGGGCGCGGTGATGCAGGCCCTCGGCGAACGCAAGGGCGAGCTCAAGAACATGGTCCCCGACGGCCAGGGCCGGGTGCGCCTGGACTACGAAATCCCCTCCCGCGGCCTGATCGGCTTTCAGACCGAATTCCTGACCCTCACCTCCGGCACCGGCCTCAAGTACCACGTCTTCGACCACTACGGCCCGGCGCAAAAAAGCGCCTTCGCCCACCGCCACAACGGCGTACTGATCGCCAACGCCCAGGGCAAGGCCCTAGGCTACGCCCTGTTCAACCTCCAGGAGCGGGGCAAGCTGATGATCGGCCACGGCGACGAGGTCTACGAGGGCCAAGTCATCGGCATCCACAGCCGCGACAACGACCTCACCGTCAACCCCCTCAAGGCCAAGCAGCTCACCAACATCCGCGCCGCGGGCTCGGACGAAAACATCGTACTCACCACCCCGGTGCGCTTCACCCTGGAACAGGCCCTGGAGTTCATCGAAGAAGACGAACTGGTGGAAGTCACCCCCGCCGCCATCCGCGTGCGCAAGCGCCACCTCAAGGAACACGAGCGCAAAAAGGCCTCACGCGGGGGGTGATCACGAGCCCGCCTTGGAGCGTACAGCCCTATGGCTGTGCTTGTGCGCGCCTGACACACGCCAAGGCGTGTACCCCATCGGGCTGCGCCCATGCGCTGGGTTTGCATGGTTTGCATTGCATGGCTCCCACGCTCCAGCGCCGCTGAGCCCCCTCGTCCCCACGCTCCCGCGTGGGAATGCATGCCCTGCCGCTGCAGCGGCGAAACCGTCCGGCCGCTCCCGCCTTGCAACCGCTCGCGCTCCCGCTGCTAAGCGGCGCCAGCGGGATTCCCTCGGTGGGGTGTGGAAACGCGTCGGCCCCGGCGCCTTGCGTCCGCGCCCCCGGCGAGCGGGCGGAATTTTGCCCCTGGGGGCTTCCTCGCCTAGAATCCCTGCCTTACGCGATTGCGAAAATCCATCATAACCCAGGAGTTTTCACCCTATGACCGCTTCTCACGATCTCTTCGAGCAGGCTCAAAAGCATATCCCCGGCGGCGTCAATTCCCCCGTGCGCGCCTTCAAGGGTGTGGGCGGCGATCCGGTGTTCATTGAGCGCGCCTCCGGGCCCTATATCTACGACGCCGAAGGCAAGCGCTATGTGGACTATGTGGGGTCCTGGGGGCCGATGATCGTCGGCCATGCCCACCCCGAGGTGGTGAGCGCCGTGGGCGGGGTGATCCAAAGGGGCCTGTCGTTCGGCACGCCGACGGAGATCGAAACCCGCATGGCGGACCGGGTCTGCGAGCTGGCGCCGTCCATGGACCTGGTGCGCATGGTGAGTTCGGGCACCGAGGCCACCATGACCGCCATCCGCCTGGCCCGCGGCTACACCGGGCGGGACAAGATCGTGAAGTTCGAGGGTTGCTACCACGGCCACTCGGACTCCCTGCTGGTGAAGGCCGGCTCCGGGGCCCTGACCCTGGGCGAACCCAGCTCCCCCGGGGTGCCGGCGGCGCTGGCCGAGCACACCGTCACCTTGAGCTTCAACGATAGCGAGCAGGTGAAGCAGACCTTCGCCGAGATCGGCGATCAAATCGCCTGCATTATCGTCGAGCCGGTGGCCGGCAACATGAACTGCATCCCGCCCGTGCCGGGCTTTCTGGAGACCCTGCGTTCGGTCTGCGACGAGCACGGCAGCCTGTTGATCTTCGACGAGGTGATGTCCGGCTTCCGCGTGGCCTTGGGCGGGGCGCAGGCGGTGTACGGTGTGACCCCGGACCTCACCACCCTGGGCAAGGTGATCGGCGGCGGCATGCCGGTGGGGGCCTTCGGCGGCAAGCGCGAGGTGATGGAAAAGATCTCGCCCCTGGGCCCGGTCTATCAGGCCGGCACCCTCTCCGGCAACCCGGTGGCCATGACCGCCGGCCTCAAGACCCTGCACCTGATCTCCCAGCCGGGCTTCTTCGAAGACCTCTCGGCCAAGGTGGAGAAGCTGGTGAACGGCATTATGGCCGAGGCCAAGGCCGCCGGCGTGCCCATGACCGAAAACCACCTCGGCGGCATGTTCGGCCTGTTCTTCACCGATGCGGAAAAGGTCACCGACTTCGCCGGCGCCACCGCCTGCGACCAGGAGGCCTTCAAGCGATTCTTCCACGGCATGCTGGAGCGCGGCCACTACCTCGCCCCCTCCGCCTTCGAGGCGGGCTTCGTGTCTTCGGCGCACCTGGACGAGGACCTGGACGCCACCATCGAGGCCGCGGGCGAGGTGCTGCGCGGCCTGGCGGGCTGAGAGTCCCGCACGCCCGGGGCGCCCCCCGGCGCGGGCGAGACAAGCACGGCCGAAGCGGGCGCCGCCAAGGACGCGGGCGCACCGGCCGCACGGCTCGCGGCTGCCCGCCGCGGACGGGCGGCGTCCAAAGCGCCCGCTCGGCCCTTGCCCAGCCCAGGCGTTCGACCTATGATTGCGCAACCGGCCCCGCCTTGGGGCTGTATTCAAAACCTCGAATAAAAGGAGAAGCAACTATGTCCGAATCCAGTCGTCGTGACTTTCTCAAGGGCTCCGCCCAGTTGATCGCCGGGGCCGCTGCCTTGAGTGCGTTAGGCGTCGCCCAGGCCTCTAGCCACGGCGGCGGCAAGCCCGCGGTGAACGGCCTGAGCCTAGACGCCGGCGCCGGGGATATTTGCGGCACCTGCCAATTTTGGGGCGGGATGCGTAAGGTCTCGGAAGATAAGGCGCATGTGATCGCGCAGAGCATGGGCTGGTGCAACAACCCGGAGAGCAAGAGCTATCGGACCCTCACCGCGGCGGACAAAAAAATGCAGATGAGCGGCATTTGGAAGAAATGGTCCGTCTTGTAACGGCAGGCTATAGGCAACGACAGCGCCACCCTAAGCAGAAATAGGCTGTGCCGAGGAACGAGGCGCAGCGCCCGGGCTCGTGCGGGACCGAGGCGAAGCGGGTCATTGAACCGCGAATGGACGCGAATAGACGCGAATAGACGCGAATAGACGCGAATACCCACTTCGCAACAGGCGGAACCTGACGCGCCTTTGGGGGGGCGCGACTAGAGACCCTAGGATGCGCCCCGGGCCGGGAAACCTTCAGGCAACCAACCGCCCATGGGCGAGGTTTTAACCAAAAACCCCCTCCGCGCCCTCTGCGCCCCTCCGCGCCCTTTGCGTTCCTCCACACCCTCTGCGTTCCTAACCGCCGGCGTACCAGGCAACCACTGCTATTGCCGGCCTGAGGCCTGTACGCCAAAGGGGTGCAGGCCTCAGATCAACACCAGGTTGTCGCGGTGAATCACCTCGTCCTCGTCGCGATAGCCTAAGATTTCGGTGAAGGCGCTGGTGGGCCGGCCCTTGATGCGGACCAGTTCGGTCGAGCCGTAGTTCACCAGGCCGCGGGCCACCTCGGCGCCCTTTTCGTCGGTGCAGGTGACCACCTCGCCGCGGGCGAACAGGCCGCGCACCTCGCGGATGCCCACCGCGAGCAGGGAGCGGCCCTGTTCGCGCAACACCCGCACCGCGCCGGCGTCCAGCACCAAACTGCCCTGGGAGGACACATGCCCCGCCAGCCAGCGCTTGCGCGCGGCCAGTGGCCCCTGCGCCGGGATCAGCAGGGTGCCCAGGGCCTCGCCGGCGCCGATGCGCTCCAGCACCCGCTCGCCCGCGCCGGAGGCGATTACCGTGGCGGTGCCCGAGCGCGCGGCCAAGGCGGCGGCGCGCACCTTGGTGCGCATGCCGCCGCGGCCCAGGGCCCCGCCTTCGCCCGCCACCTGGAGTAGCAGCGGGTCGTCCACCCGCGCCTCGCCGATCAGCTTGGCGTCGGGGTTGGCGCGCGGGTCGGCGTCATACAGGCCTTCTTGATCGGTGAGCAGGATCAGCAGGTCGGCCTCCACCAAATTGGCCACCAGCGCCGCCAGGGTGTCGTTGTCGCCGAAGCGCAACTCCTCGGTGGCCACGGTGTCGTTTTCGTTCACCACCGGCGCCACGCCCCAGCCGAGCAGGGTGCGCAGGGTGCTGCGGGCGTTGAGGTAGCGGGTGCGGTCGGTGAGGTCTTCGTGGGTCAGCAGGACCTGGGCGGTGTGCAGGCCGCGGCGGGCGAAGGCGTCCTCGTAGGCGCGCACCAGGCCCATTTGGCCGATGGCCGCGAGGGCCTGGAGTTCGTGCAGGGAGTCGGGCCGGGCGCGCTTACCCCGACGGCACATGCCCTCGGCCACGGCGCCGGAGGAGACCAGCACCAGCTCGGTGTCGGCCTCCAGGCGGTCGGCCATTTGATCGACCCAGGTGGTGAGCCGTTCGCGCGCCAAGCCCTGGCCATTGCCGGTGAGCATGGCGCTGCCGATCTTCACCACCCAGCGCCGGGTGGCGGGAATCTTATCGCGCGAAAACATGGTTCATCTCCCTAGCACTTGGAGTCCGAACTTCAGTTCGGCCCGATGGGCCCCGGCCTACTGCCGGACGAAAGTCCGGGCTCCGCCGGCCGGGCGACCCCGTATCACTGCAACGGATCCCAGGGCGCATTGTCCGCCTCCGGATCCGCCTCGGGGCCCGCCTCCTCGCGGCGCATGGCCTCCAGCTCCTGCATCAGGGCGCAGGTCAGCTCCGCCAAGCCCTCGCCGGTGACCGCGGAGATCACATGCACCGGGCCGCTCCAGTCCAGCGCCTCGGTCAACACCGCGCGCCGCTGCGTCAGCGCCTGCGGATCCAGCAGATCGGCCTTGTTGAGCACCAGCCAACGCGGGCGGGCGGCCAGCTCGGGATCGAACTTGTCCAGCTCCGCCAGCAGCTTGCGGGCCTTGACCACGATCTCTTGCGGCGCTTCGCCCAGCGGTGCGATGTCCACCAAATGCACCAGCAGCCGGGTGCGGCGCAGGTGCTTGAGGAACCGAATCCCCAGCCCGGCCCCTTCGGCCGCGCCTTCGATTACGCCCGGAATGTCGGCGATGACGAAGCTCTGCTCCTCCGCCACCCGCACCACTCCGAGATTGGGGTGCAGGGTGGTAAAGGGATAGTCGGCCACCTTGGGGCGGGCGCTGGAGACCCGCGACACCAGGCTGGACTTGCCGGCGTTGGGGTAGCCCAACAGGCCCACGTCCGCCAGCAGGATCAGCTCCAGCCGCAACTGGCGGTCTTCACCCGGCGTGCCCGAGCTGAACTGGCGCGGCGCACGGTTGGTGCTGCTCTTATAGCGGGTGTTGCCCAGGCCGTGGAAGCCGCCCTGAGCCACCTGCAGCCGCTCGCCGGGGTGCAGCAGCTCGCCCATCAGCTCGTCGGTCTCCTCATCCAGCACCCGAGTGCCCACCGGCACCGGCGTCACCAGGTCTTGGCCGCTGCGGCCGGTGCGCTCGCGGCCCATGCCGGGCTGACCGTTCTCCGCCTTTAAGATGCGCTTGTAGCGGAAATCCACCAGGGTGTTCAGGCCGGTGTCCGCCTGCAGCCAAACCGAGCCGCCGTCGCCGCCGTCGCCGCCGTCCGGCCCGCCCTTGGGGATATACTTCTCGCGCCGAAAACTCACGCAGCCATGACCGCCCTTGCCGGCCACTGCCCGAATCCGCGCCTCATCGACGAATTTCATATCCCCGCCCCGTTTCACCGATCCTAAAACGCAAAAAGCCCCGCCCGAAGACGAGGCCTTCGCCCGACCCGCCTGGACCGGAAACAGCGCCTCAGTGAGGCACCACGGTCACAAACTTGCGCCTGCGCGCGCCCTTCACCTCGAAGGTCACCACGCCGTCGGACTTGGCGAACAGGGTATGATCCTTGCCGCAGCCTACGTTTTCGCCCGGGTGGAAATGGGTGCCGCGCTGGCGCACGATAATCGCCCCGGCCTTGGCGGCCTGACCGCCGAACACCTTCACGCCGAGGCGTTTGGACTCTGAATCGCGGCCATTGCGTGTGCTGCCGCCTGCTTTTTTGTGTGCCATATCTGATTTACCCCTTCAACCCGCGTTGATGCCGGTGATTTCAAGCTCGGTAAAGGCCTGACGATGGCCTTGGCGCTTCAGGTGATGCTTGCGGCGACGGAATTTGATGATTTTCACCTTCTTGCCGCGACCATGGGCCTTCACGGTGGCCGTAACCATGCCGCCTTCCACATAGGGCGTACCGATCTTCACGCTCTCGCCCTCGCCCACCATCAGGACCTTGTCCAGCTCCACGGTGGCCCCTTCATCGACGACCAACTTTTCGACCCGCAGTTTATCGCCTTCTGAAACGCGATACTGCTTCCCACCGGTTTGAATTACGGCATACATAACCAAGAATCTCCGCTGAATTCCGTCACCCACGCACAAGCCAGCCTGCATCGAACGCCAGCGTGCTGAAAAGAGGCGGGATTCTACTCCCCGCGAAACCGCAAGTCAAACCCAGGGCGCCGCCTCGGCCGCACAGGGCGGACCGGAGGGGGAGCCCAAACCGGACAAATTGCGGTATGATCGGCGGATCATCGCCCCGACCCGGCCCCCGGCGCCCGGAATAACCACACCGTGAAGCGCCGCGAACAGGGTCCTCATCGCCCTGGGCGCTGTGCGGGGCGCGTTTGCGCGTTAAAAATCCATTAATGAAAGCATAACCATGTTTAAAAAGATCCTCATCGCCAACCGTGGCGAGATCGCCTGCCGGGTGATCAAGACCTGCCGCCGCCTGGGCATCCGCACCGTGGCCGTCTACTCCGACGCCGACCGCGATGCCCTGCATGCGCGCATGGCGGACGAAAAGGTCCATGTCGGGGCCGCCCCTTCGGCCGCAAGCTACCTGGTGATGGAGCGCATCATCGAGGCCTGCAAGCAGACCGGGGCCGAGGCGGTGCATCCGGGCTACGGCTTTTTGTCCGAGAACGCCGCCTTTTGCGAGGCCCTGGAGGCCGCCGGCATCGCCTTCATCGGCCCCGCGCCCCATGCCATTACCCGCATGGGCGACAAAATCACCTCCAAGAGACTGGCGCAAGAGGCCGGGGTGAACACCGTGCCGGGCCACACCGGGGTGATCGCGGACGCCGACCATGCGGCCCGGGTCGCCGCCGAGATCGGCTACCCGGTGATGCTCAAGGCCTCCGCCGGCGGCGGCGGCAAGGGCATGCGCATCGCCTGGGACGCGGCCGAGTGTCGCGACGGCTTCGAACGCGCCAGCAGCGAGGCCCGCTCCAGCTTCGGCGACGACCGGGTGTTCGTGGAGAAGTACATCGAAGAGCCGCGCCACATCGAAATTCAGGTGCTGGCCGACACCCAGGGCCACTGCCTCTACCTCGGCGAGCGCGAGTGCTCCATCCAGCGCCGCCATCAAAAGGTGATCGAAGAGGCCCCATCGCCCTTCCTCGACCCGGCCACCCGCCAGGCCATGGGCGAGCAAGCGGTGGCCCTGGCGCGGGCGGTGGACTACCGCTCGGCCGGCACGGTGGAGTTCATCGTCGATAAAGAGCGCAACTTCTACTTCCTGGAGATGAACACCCGCCTACAGGTCGAACACCCGGTCACCGAGCTAATCACCGGCCTAGACCTGGTGGAGCTGATGATTCGGGTGGCCGCGGGCGAGGCGCTGCCCCTAACCCAGGACGAGGTCGAACTGACCGGCTGGGCCATGGAGACCCGGGTCTACGCCGAAGACCCCTTCCGCGACTTCATGCCCTCCATCGGCCGCCTGGTGCGCTACCTCCAGCCCCCCGAGTCGCCCCATGTGCGGGTGGACACCGGCGTTAACGAGGGCGGCGAGGTCTCCATGTTCTACGACCCGATGATCGCCAAGCTAGTCACCTGGGGCAAGGATCGCAGCGAGGCCATCGGCCAGATGCAAGAGGCGCTGGACCGCTACCATATCCGCGGCGTGGACCATAACATCAGCTTTCTGAACGCCCTAATGGCCCATCCGCGTTTTCAGGCCGGGCGCCTCAGCACCAACTTCATCGCCGAGGAATACCCCGAGGGCTTTCGCCCCGCGGACGTGCCGCGCGAAGACCCGGCCCACGCCATCGTCGTAGCGGCGCTGGCGCATCGCCGCTACATGGACCGCGCCGCCTGCATCAGCGGCCAGGTGGCCGGCTACGAGCGCCAGGTGCATGACGATTGGACGGTGATCGTGGAGGGCGTCACCCACCACCTGCATGTGCGCCCGCAGGCGGACGGCTACACGGTGCTCTACGACGACCGGGAATTCGCCGTTTCCTGCAATTGGCGCCTCGGCCAACCGCTGTTCAAGGCCGAGATCGACGGCAAGCCGATCTGCTTCCAGGTGGAGCGGGACGGCATCCGCTACCGCCTGTTTCATCGCGGGGCCGAAATCGACGCCCTAGTGCTGGCCCCCGACGTTTGCCGCCTGCATGGGCTGATGCCCGAAAAGGCCCCGCCCGACCTGTCGCGGTTCCTGCTCTCCCCCATGCCCGGGCTGCTGGTCAAGGTCTCGGTCAGCGAGGGCCAGGAAGTGAAGGCCGGCGAAGAACTGGCGGTAGTCGAAGCGATGAAGATGGAAAACGTGCTGCGCGCCCAGCAAGACGGCGTGGTCAGCAAGATCGTCGCCGACGCCGGGGCCAGCCTGTCGGTGGATCAGGCGATAATGGAGTTTGCTTGATTGGGTTGCCACAGAGACACGGAGGGCACGGAGAGAGATTGTTGATGATTGAAAACAGAATCATCATCGACCAGAAATATGTCACGGTAATCCACCATTGCCGAGAGGCGCTGAACATCTGGGAGACACAAATGAAAACCGAAGCGATCGCTGAATTTGCAGCTCATGCGAGCCGTATTCTCGCGGACCTGCATGACACCAAGGAACCGGTGCTGATCACGAAAGCAGGAAAGCCATCCGCCTACCTAGTCGAGGCGGGTGACTATGAGGCTATGCGAAACCGGATGGCTATCCTGGAGGGGATCTCGCGTGGCGAGGCGGCATTACTGGCGGGGGATGTGCAGTCCCACGAAAAAGCAAAACAGGCTCTGTCCAAGTGGCTGAAATAGTATGGACGGACATTGCGCTATCAGAGTTGGACGAAATCGCGGAATATATCGCGCTGGACAAACCGGCGGCAGCTTGCCAACTGATAGCGAAGGTATTTAAAGCCGTTGATCGTCTGGAAGAGTTCCCTGCATCTGGTCGGTATCCTCCCGAACTAGGCGTTGGTCGCTACCGAGAAGTCGTTGTTGGCCCCTGTCGGATATTTTACCGATGCGAAGAAGAGAAAGTGCTGATTTTGTATGTGATGCGGGGTGAGCAGTTACTGAAGACGTCGGTGGTGGAGGGGTGGAAGTGAGTCAGAAGGATGCCTGCTTGTTCCTGCGATCTTCTTGCATCAGCAGCAATTTGAGACATGCAACAACCTGATCCCATAGCCCTCCTTGGCAGCAACCGCCGCGCCCTGGCGCGCGCCATCACCCTGATTGAATCCACCCGGCCGGAGGATCGCACCGAGGCGGCGCGGCTGTTGAAAGAGATCACGCCCCACGCCGGCGGGGCGATGCGCATCGGCATCTCCGGCGCACCCGGGGCGGGCAAGTCCACCTTCATCGAGGCCCTAGGCAACCGGATCATCGATCAGGGGCTGCGGCTGGCGGTGTTGGCGGTGGACCCCAGCTCGACGCTGAGCGGCGGCTCCATCCTGGGCGACAAGACGCGCATGGAGCGATTGGCCCAACGCCCCGAGGCCTTCATCCGCCCCTCCCCGGCCGGGACCACCCTGGGCGGGGTGGCGCGGCGCACCCGCGAGACCCTGCTGCTGTGCGAGGCGGCGGGCTACGACGCGGTGATCGTGGAGACGGTGGGCGTGGGCCAGTCCGAGACCGCGGTGGCGCAAATGACGGACCTGTTCCTGCTGTTGCTCACCCCCGGCGGCGGCGACGAGTTGCAGGGCATCAAGCGCGGCATTATGGAGCTGGCCGACCTGATCCTGGTGAACAAGGCCGACGGCGACGCCCTGGCCACGGCCAACCACACCGCCGCCGACTACCAGCACGCCCTCAAACTGATGCACCCGAGGACGCCCGGCTGGACGCCCACGGTACACACCTGCTCCGCGCTGCGAGGCGACGGCATCCCCGAGGCCTGGGCGCGGATCCGCGCCCATCGCGAGCACCTGGAGAAGACCGGCATACTCGACCCCCGCCGTGCCGAACAGGCCCGGCGCTGGATGTGGGACGAGACCGCGGAGAGCCTGATCGCGGCCCTGCGCGCCCACCCCGGCGTCCGCCGGTGCCTGCCCGAGCTGGAACGGGCCGTGATCGCACATGAGATCCCGCCCGCCGTGGCCGCCGAAACCCTGTTGAAGATCTTTCTGGAGCGAGAATCATGATCGGCAAACTCAACCACCTGGCCATCGCCGTGCCCGACCTCGCAGCCGGCGCCCGCCTCTACCGCGACACCCTCGGGGCGCAGGTCTCAGAGCCCCTGCCCCTGCCCGAACACGGCGTCACCACCGTATTCGTAACCCTCCCCAACACCCAAATCGAACTCCTGCACCCCTTAGGCGCAGACTCCCCCATCGCCAAATTCCTCGAAAAGAACCCCAGCGGCGGCATCCACCACATCTGCTACGAGGTGCAAGACATCCAAGCCGCCGCCCAACGCCTGCGCCGCGACGGCGCCCGCATCCTCGGCGACGGCGAACCCAAAATCGGCGCCCACGGCAAACCCGTGCTATTCCTCCACCCCAAAGACTTCTGCGGCGCCCTAGTGGAACTCGAACAGGCCTAACTGGCCCGCACTCACGCCCCCCCGAGGCCGAGGCTTCAGCCGGGGCGAACGAGGCCCCAAGCATTGCGGACGCCCCCAATCCCAGCAAAAGGAAGCGGTTGTTTATCATAGACTTGAGTAGACGTTAAACGATTTCGCGGTCTATACTCCAACCCATGAAAACGACAAAAGCCCCCGCCGACCATGTGCTGGACCTGCTGCGCGCCCATGGCGTCACCCCGACAACCCAACGGGTCACCCTGGCGCGCACAATCTTCTCCCGCGCCCAGCACTTTTCGGCCGACCAACTGCTGGCGGAAACCAACAAAGACGCCAAGCTGGTCTCCAAGGCGACGGTCTACAACACCCTAGAGCTGTTCGCACGCAAAGGCCTGGTGCGGCAACTTGTAGTGGACCCCTCGAAAGTGTTCTATGACTCCTCCACCCGCCCCCACTTCCACTTTTACAACCCCGAGACACAAGAACTCACCGACCTCGATCCTGACGAGGTGCAAGTCAAACTGCCAAACACCCTCCCGCCGGGCATGGAAATCGACAACGTAGACGTAATCATCCAGGTGCGCTCCCCTTCAAGCCCTTGACGAATCCCCCATTGCGGCCAACCCGCCCAGCCCCTATAATGCGCAGCCCGTCCAGCCGATGTAGCTCAGTCGGTAGAGCAACTGATTCGTAATCAGTAGGTCAGCGGTTCGATTCCGCTCATCGGCTCCATAACATCAAGCACTTACGGCAACCCAAGCGAAACGCTCCGGCCTTTCGCAACCATAGAGTCACCACACGAACCCGTTTCGGCGACGGCCACCAGCCCCCCCCTTCGCCGCTTTCCGCCTTACACTCGATCTAGAACAAGTTCCGCATCATTGCCGCCACCCGTTGTGAATCCACTCTGCGAGCGCAAGGGGCCGCGCCTTCGCCGCTGGTTCATCCCGCCCCTGCCCGGCCAAAGAGGCCTCTTCGTCGAACGCCCCCAGCACCCAGACCGAGAACACCGCCGAGTGGTCGAAGCATCAGACGCTCGCGATGCGGAAACCCCAAGCCTGGCGCACCGCGTCTTTCCTTGACCCCGACCCTGCGGCATGCCGTCGAGCAGGCTACGCCGGGAAAGGCGGTCGGATGCGGCCTTCTCCGCCTGCGCTTAACTCCGCAGCGGCGCTGGCGCGCCGGGCAGGCGCCTTCGCGCTGGCGCGTAGGAACAAGGAATCAGCCTAAACCCTCGCGTCAAATCTTGTCGCATCAAAGCACCGGGGCTGCCTGAGCCGACTTGACTTCGCAAAAACCGCCTCCGCCCACTCGAAAACCCCTCAAAATATGCCGCCCGCGCATATTCACCAGTCCGAATTGTTGGCATAATCCCTGAAACGGCCAAGGCCCCGTCGAAAACCAAAGGCGCAAGAACTCCATGACCACCCGCTACGAATGCCTTGACCAGTACCGCGCCCGCGCCAAGACCGCCAGCGATCTGGGGACCGACTTCGAGAGATAACAGGATGTCTACCAAAGAAGCCCAAATCGAGCAAAACCTGATCGGCAAGCTCGCAGACCTCAAGTACGCCTATCGCCCCGACATCCGCGACAAGGCCGCGCTGGATCAGAACTTCCGCCACAAGTTCGAGGCCCTCAACCGCGCCAGCCTCACCGATGCCGAGTTCGCCCGCCTGCGCGACGGCATCATCAACGCCGCTGTCTTCCAGGCCGCCAAGACCCTGCGCGAATACGGCCACATCGAGCGCGAAGACGGCACGCCGCTGCACTTCATGCTGGTCAACCTCAAGGACTGGTGCAAAAACGAGTTCGAGGTCATCAACCAACTGCGCATCAACACCGACAACAGCCACCACCGCTACGACGTAATCCTGCTCATCAACGGCCTGCCGCTGGTGCAAATCGAGCTGAAAACCTTCGGCATCAGCCCGCGCCGGGCCATGCAACAGATCATCGAATACCGCAACGACCCCGGCAACGGCTACGCCAACACCCTACTGTGCTTCATGCAGCTCTTCATCATCAGCAACCGCGATCAGACCTGGTACTTCGCCAACAACCACAGCCGCCACTTCGCCTTTAACGCCGACGAGCGCTTTCCACCCGTCTACCAATGGGCCGATGAAACCAATCGCAAAATCACCCACCTCGACGACTTCGCGGAGAAATTCCTCGCCAAATGCACCCTGGCTCAAATGCTCAGCCGCTACATGGTGCTGGTGGCCAGCGAACAAAAGCTAATGATCATGCGCCCCTACCAAATCTATGCGGTCAAGGCCATCGTCGATTGCATCCGCAAAAACCGCGGCAACGGCTACATCTGGCACACCACCGGCAGCGGCAAGACCCTCACCTCCTTCAAGGCCTCCACCCTGCTCATAGACAACCCCGACATTGAAAAATGCCTATTCGTGGTCGATCGCAAAGACCTCGACCGCCAAACCCGCCTCGAATTCAACAAAATCCAGGAAGGCTGCGTCGAAGAAAACACCAACACCGAGGCCCTGGTGCGCCGCCTGCTCTCCGAAGACTACGCCGACAAGGTCATCGTCACCACCATCCAAAAGCTCGGCATCGCGCTGGACGAAACCAGCAAAAATACTGTCAGAGCAGATAGTCTTTCTTTTGCGATGTGCTGTCTAAATGTACAGCTCCTGATCGAGCCTGCGTACATGCTAGCTTACCATCGTTCCCACGCTCCAGCGTGGGAATGCATCCGGGGACGCTCCAGCGTCCCGAGCGCTCGCCGCTGGAGCGGCTGTGGCTACACTCCCACGCTGGAGCGTGGGAGCGATGCAATACGGTCTGGCTCTACTATGTTCTGAATTTCTTGAATCTCAACCGATTTGCCACTGGACAAGCACAGCCAGGTTTATCGGTCGATAATTTACGAAACGTAGAACTCAGTTTTGCCCCTGAAGAAGACGAACAACAAAAAATCGCCGATTGCCTCTCCTCCCTCGACGCCCTGATCACCGCCCACACCGAAAAGCTCGAAGCCCTCAAGACCCACAAGAAAGGCCTGATGCAGCAACTGTTTCCGAGTTGTGAATGATGAGTTATAAATTATGAACGATAAAGAGAAAACGATGGTGCCGAAATTCATCATTCATCATTCATCATTCATCATTCATCATTCACAATTCACCACTAATAACGGCCCGATGCAACAACTCTTCCCCAACCCGGAGGCGTTATGAACCACGAAATACACGAAACACACGAAAAGAAGAAGGCTTACGGAAACCATTTCGTGTTTTTCGTGCCTTTCGTGGTTAAAACAGCTTCATGAGCGGCCTGATCCTCTACACCACGGAAGACGGCGAGAGCCGGATTCAGTTACGCGACGACGGTCAAACCGTCTGGCTTACCCAGATGGAGATGGCCGAGCTGTTCAATGCCACCAAGCAGAATATCTCGCTGCATTTGCGCAATATCTTTGCCGATGGCGAGTTGGACCCCCAGGCAACTGTCAAGGAATCCTTGACAGTTCAAACCGAGGGGCAGCGCAAGGTGCGTAGGAAGGTAGCGTTCTACAACCTCGACGCCATTCTGGCGGTGGGCTACCGGGTGCGCTCGCCGCGCGGAGCGCAGTTCCGCTGCTGGGCTTCCACAGTGCTCGGTGAATACC
>JAABTK010000076.1 GCA_011389885.1 Gammaproteobacteria bacterium
ATCTTTCCTCTGCGATTTCGTTCCATGATCTTCGCGCGTTCGTATTCGGATATCATTCCCTGCATTTGAAGCAAGAGTTCCTCTTCCGGTGATTCGCCAATCGCATGGTTGAGGAAAATCGTCTCGATGCCAGCATTTGAGAACTCTTCTAGCAGCAGTACTTGATGCGCGTATTTTCGAGAGAGACGATCAGGGGAATGTATATAAAGGCGATCGATTGATCCGAACGATGCGCTATCTCTCAATTTCTCCAATTCCGGGCGAACTAATAGTGCACCACTCACGCCGGCATCGATGAACTTCATTTCGTCGGCAATGTCGAGACCGTCATTGTGAATACGCTCCATTAGCGCTTCGACTTGGCTTTTCACATTATCGTTTTTAGCTTGTTGATCCGATGATACTCTGGCATACAGCGCTACAATTTGGTTGTCGCTCATGATCGGTTACCGCCTATCCTGTTATTTTTATCGTTGTCGCGTTGACTTAGTCGATTCCTGTCGCTCCGATACGATTCAACTGGCTTCAGTTTCTCGTAGACGCCAATTAAATGATCGTCGGAGAATCGATTCGGTTCGAACGAAACGCGAACCCGGTGTTCGGGCTTTGGGGTCGTCATCGCTTACGCCTCCCGCCGGATTGTCCGGCTTCCAGGAATAAGACGCCTGAGATGGTTGCGCCTCCGGCTAAGCCATGGCGCAGACAGCTCCGGCTAATGCGAAAGCCCCATTCTAACCGATAGTTTGCTATATTGTTGGTGGTGCTAAGACTCCATCGCGACCAGCGGCCCCGGGGCCTCTTTAACCCCGCGCAGGGGCTCCAAATGGCCATAGAACTCCCGGCAGCCGTTTTGCCAGGAGTAAGCCTCGGCGTAGGCCCGGCACTGGCCGTCGCGGGGCAACTCCAGGGCCTGGAGCGCCGCCTTTCGCAGGTCGTGGTCGGTGTGGCCGGTCTTGCCGTTGGTCACTAGGTCCTTGGGTCCCGTGACCGGAAAGGCCGCCACCGGCACCCCGCAGGCCATGGCCTCCAGGATCACCAGCCCGAAGGTGTCGGTGAGGCTGGGGAACACGAACACATCCGCATCCGCCAAGTGCTGCACCAGCGCCTCGCCGAGCTTCACCCCAGTGAACTTCACCTCCGGGTGGCGCGCCTCCAGCGCCGCCCGATCCGGGCCGTCGCCCACCACATACTTCACCCCGGGCAGGTCCAGGGTTAGAAAGGCCTCGATGTTCTTCTCCACCGCCACCCGGCCGACGTACATAAACACCGGCCCCGCCTCGTTCAGAAACCCGCGCTCCCGAGGCTGGAACCGCTGCGTATCCACGCCGCGGGTCCAACGCGCCACTGGCCCGAAGCCGCGTTCGGTCAGTTCCCGCTCCATGGTCGCGGTGGACACCAGGGTGCGAATCGCCCGGGCGTGGAACCAGCGCATATAGGCGTAACTCCAGCTTAACGGCACCGGGGCGCGCAGGCGCACATATTCGGGGAAGCGGGTGTGGTAGGAGGAGGTGAAATCGAGCCCGTTGCTGACGCAATAGCGGCGGGCCGCCAGGCCCACCGGACCCTCGGTGGCGATATGGATGGCGTCGGGCTCGAATGCCGCCAGTTGGCGCTTAATTGCGCCGCCGGCGTTTAGCGCCAGCGGGATCTCCGGATAGGTGGGGCAGGGGACGGTCTTGCAGGCCTCCGGGCTCAGCACCTGCACCTTGTGCCCCCAAGCGCCGAGGATCTCCGCGGTGGTGCTCAAGGTGGTGACGACCCCGTTGACCTGGGGGCGCCAGGCGTCGGTGACGATGGCTATGCGCATAGCTTGCCCTCGGTTGTTTTGGTTAGGGTGCGGTCCGTATCCGCCGCGGCCCGGGCGCAGACCGGCTCCGGCCTGGCGGCTGGTGACTCCGCCCCCCGCCCCGGTGCGTCCGACCGCGGGTTGTCGCCCCCGGCCCAGCGCTCGTCCAGCAGCAGGACGCTCTCTTCGGTCCAATGCAGCACCTGTAAGTGGCCGTCCGGGTTTTCCACCAGGGCGGTGCAACTCTCCACCCAATCCCCGGCGTTGTTGTACTGATAGTCGCCGATGCGGCGCATGGAGGCGTGGTGAATATGCCCGCAAATCAGCCCGTCCACGCCCCGCCGCTGTGCCTCGCGGGCCACCGCGGATTCGAAGCGCGTGATGTAATTGACGGCGTTTTTCACCTGCTGTTTCAAAAACGCCGACAGGGACCAATACCGAAACCCCAGCTTGCGGCGGATATAGTTGTACCAGTGATTGACGCGCAGCAGCGCGTCATAGGCTTCGCTGCCCAGACTGGCCAACCACTTGTTGTGCTTCACCACGCAATCGAACTCGTCGCCGTGGATCACCAAAAAGCGCCGCCCGTCCGCCGTTTCGTGAAACGCCTCGCGCTCGATATGCACCCCGTTATAGAAGGTGCCGCAGTAATCGCGCAGCATTTCGTCATGGTTGCCCGGTACATAGACCACACGGGTTCCGCGCTTGGCCTTTTCGAACACCTGTTGCAGGATTTCGTTCTTAATCTGCGGCCAGTACCAACTGCGCAGTTTCCAGAGGTCGAAGATGTCGCCCACCAAATAGAGATAATCCGAATCCGTATGCCTCAGGAAATCCAACAGGAATTCGGCCTTGGAGTCCCGGGCGCCCAGGTGGACATCGGAAATCCAAATCGCCCGGTAATGGAGTTTTTCGGTCATGGATCGTGGAACTCGGCGCGGCCAGGGATGCGGGCAATCTAGCCGCGATTTGCTACGTTGTCTTGACGCTCCAATGAAGGTTTTACAACAGCCGCGGCGGGCGGCAAAGCAAACCGCCGAACGTCACAAACCCTTAACCCGTAGGACCTAGGATAGACCGATTTGCCACCGCCCGAGTGCTGCCTGCCATGCGGATCCTATTGATCTCCGATGTGTTTTTCCCCCGCATCAACGGGGTTTCCACCTCCATTCTCACCTTTCGGCGCGAGCTGGAGCGCCTGGGCCACCAGGTGTATATCATCGCGCCCGACTACGGCGAGCGCACGCGCCACGAGGAACGCATTTTCCGAATTCCGTCTAAGGTGGTTATTATCGACAAGGAGGACCGCCAGATGAGCCTGCGGGCGGCGGTCGCCCTCAAGCCCGAACTGGAGCAGCTGGACCTGGATCTGATCCATATCCAAACGCCCTTTGTCGCGCATTACGCCGGCCGCCGCCTGGCCCGAGAGCTGGGCCTGCCCCTGGTGCTGAGTTATCACACCTATTTCGAGGAATACCTGTATTATTACGTCAAGTTCCTGCCCAAACGGCTGCTGCGCTACCTGGTTCGCTCGTTTTCCCGCAGTCAGTGCGCAGACGTGGATGCGGTGGTGGTCCCCACCAGCGCCTTCGGCGAGGTGTTGCGGGGTTACGGCATCGAGCGGCGGATCGACATCATCCCCACCGGCATCGACCTGAGCCGGTTTCAGGCCGGGGAGGGGGCGCGGTTTCGGCGCGCCCATGGCATCGGCGAACGCCCTATGCTGCTGTTCGTGGGCCGCATGGTGCATGAAAAGAACATCGATTTCCTGCTGCGGGTGATGGCCCGACTGCGCACCAGCCACCCCGAGGCGCTGTTCGTCATGGCCGGCGAGGGGCCGGCGGAGACGCACTTGAAAGGCCTAGTGCGGAAGCTCGATTTGGCGTCCAGTTGCCTGTTCGTGGGCAACATTCACCACTTCCCGGACCTGCTCGACTGCTATGCCGCGGCGGACCTGCTATTATTCTCCTCGCGCACCGAGACCCAAGGCCTGGTGTTGTTAGAGGCCATGGCCCTGGGGGTGCCAGTGGTGTCCAATGCGGTGCTCGGAACCCGCGATATCCTGGCCCCCGAGCGCGGGGCCTGGGTGGTGGAGGAGCGGGTCGAGGATTACCGCGAGGCGATCGCAACCCTGCTCGACCGCCCCGAGCAACGCGCTCGGCTGAGCGCCGAGGCCCGCGACTATGTACAAAGCTGGTCGGCGGCCGCGATGGCGGAAAATATGCTTGCGCTGTATTCGGAAACCGTCGGCCGCTACGGCGAAAGCCTGGCCCCGCGCACACAACAACTGGAGGAAGGGTGATCGAACAAGACCACCGGGGACTGACCCATTTCATTAAGGCCTTTGGCTGGTCTATGGCTGGCCTGCGCAGCACCTTTCGCCACGAGGAGGCCTTTCGGCAAGAGCTGCTGCTGTGCCTGATCCTGGCCCCGCTCGGGGTCTGGCTGGGCGACACCGGGGTGGAGCGGGCGCTGTTGCTCGGATCCTTGCTGCTGGTGTTGGTGGTGGAACTGCTCAACACCGGCGTAGAGGCTACGGTGGATCGCATCGGCTCGGACCATCACCCGCTTTCGGGGCGGGCCAAGGACATCGGCTCCGCCGCGGTGTTCGTGGCACTCGGGAACGTGATAATGGTCTGGGGCTTGGTGCTGTTCGGCTAGTACGCCTGCGCACCAATAACGGAAACAACGCCACCTAGGGACGCAGAGGGCGCCGAGGACCGCAGAGTGCGCGGAGGCGGTTTTTTGCCGGCTTGCGCCTGCCCGGCGCCAAAGCGCCGCCTAGCCGCCTGGAGTACAGCCCTCGGGCTGTGCGGGTTTCCGGCTACGCGCCCGGGCCAAGGCGTGCAGGCTTCGAGCCCGCAGTCATACAGGGGGCGGGCAAGCGAAGCGCATGCGCCGCTAAAGCCGCGGATGTCGGGGGCGGCGCTTATCCTTGCAATCGAAACGCCTCTCTGCGCCCTCAGCGGTCCTCCGCGTGCCCTGCGTTCCAAGAGCGCCTGGCTGGTTTCCGATACTTAGGCGCCGCTGTACTCGGCGATTGAGGGCAATCCTTCAGGTAGAATAGCGGCTCGATTCCAACCACGGACCGCCCATGTCAGAACCCGACGCCCCCCGCAGCATCGACGCCGTGCTGTTCGATCTTGACGGCACCTTCGCCGATACCGCCCCCGACCTCGCCCATGCGCTAAATCACGCCCTGACCCGTCATGGCCGGTCGCCGCTGGCCTTAGCGCGCATTCGGCCCTGGGTCTCCCATGGCGCCCAGGCCCTAATCCGCGGCGGCTTCGACCTGGGGCCGGAGGACGCCGGCTTCGCGCCCCGCCGCCAGGCCTTGCTGGACTACTATCGACGCAACATCTGCCGCGACACCCGCCTGTTCGATGGCATGCAGGAACTGCTCTCGGCCCTGAACCGACGGGGCGTCTGCTGGGGCATCGTCACCAACAAGCCCGCCTACCTGACCGACCCGCTGATGCAGGCGCTGGGGCAGGCCGCGCGCGCCGCCTGCATCGTCAGCGGCGATACCACCGCGCACAGCAAACCCCACCCCGAGCCCATCCTGCACGCCTGCCGCGAGGCCGGCGCGGCCCCCGAGCGCTGCCTCTATGTCGGCGATGCTCAGCGCGATATCGAGGCCGGCAAGGCCGCAGGCGCCCGCACCCTAGTGGCGGCCTTCGGCTATATCGCCGCCGACGACCGCCCCGAGACCTGGGGCGCCGACGGCAGCGTGGCGCACCCGTGCGAGATCCTGGATTGGCTGTAACCGCAACCCCTTCCCGCCCCCTAGTTGCACGGATCAAACCGGCCGCACAGCGCCCGCACCCCTGCGCGACCCCTGGCGACGCGGGCAACCCGGGCCGGGCGCAGCGCGCCGCGACCGGGTTTCCCCGCGGCACTGGGGAGCCAGGCCAACCAGGCCACTCGTCCCCAAGCGCCGCCTGGGGATGCAGCGGCGGCGCGCTGCGCCAACCACCCTGGGGGATGAGGCGTCTCGGCTTTTCCACAGCGGCTGTGGATAAGTTTGTGGGAAAGTTGCGGAATCGGCCTCGGAGGCCCTTTTAGCGAGGGGCTTTGGATGGGTTGTGCAAAAATTGAACAACCCGTTTCGGGGTCTTTTAAATCAATCGGTTAGAAAACGCTGGCGGCCTTTGTTCGCGGCCCGGGGGCGCCGCGGCGGAAGCCGGGGCGCGTGAGCTTGGGCTTGTGGAAACCTTTGGGATGCGAAATCGGGTTGCCCTTGGCTGGGGATGGTCTAATCTGTGGATTATAGAGCCCAAATCAGAGGAGAATCCCGATGATCGATCCGATGCATGTGCTGCACCAAGCGGCCGCCAGCGTGGACGAACTCGAAACCGCGGAAGAGGTGAACCGGGTGATGGACGATGTGGAGTTCGTATTCGAGTACCTGGAGCCGGATCTCCAGGGCCTGGCCGATGACGTGATGGCCCGACTCAGTCAACGGCTGCACAGGCTGCAAACCCTATGACCCACCTGCGCTGCTATGCCCGCCGGCGCCTGCAACCCTTTCGCGGCCTGGTGCATACCGCGGAAGGCGATCTCATGCGGGCGCAGACCGTGAACGGCACGGTTTGGCTGCTGGAGGCGGCGGCGCAGCAGGAGCGCCGCGGCTGGAGTTATCTGGACCGCCGGCGGGTGGAGCGCACCTTTCAGCCCTATGCCTACTGGTCGCCGACGGAGGGGGAGTTGCGCCGCCTGCCGCTGGATCCGCGCCTTGGGGCCGAGGCGGTGCATGAATCTGCCGAGGCCTTCAAACAGGCGTTGCTGGAGACCCAGGCGCGCTTCCCGTTCGCCCCCGACGACCCGCTGGAACTCTGGCTGCTGGATGCCGAGAGCCTGGAGCCGCTGGCCTTAATGGCCGCGGCCGCGGCCGGCCAGCCCCGGCCGCGCAGCAACGGCCGCTGGAGCGCCTTCCGCTTTCAGGAAGAGCCGCCCTGTGCGCTGGGCTCTGCCGATGCCGAGACCCCGGGCCGTTTGGCTTATCAGGTAGAGCAGGCGGTGAATCGGCGCGGCAACGGCGTCATGCAGTGGTTTCGCCGCCGCCCCGACGGCGCCGCCGAAGGCCTGGACGGCGTGCGCCTGCCGCCGAAGCTGACCGGCCGCACACTGCCGGCGACGGCCTTTCCGGCCGCGCTGCTGGGCGAAGACTGGAGCGAGCCCGCGGTCGCGGCCCGGGTGCGGGCCTATCTGGAGCGGCTGGCGCCGCGGCTGCTCATGCTGGCGGCCCTGAGCGATAGCCAGCGCCGACGCTGGGAGGCCGCGGCCTGGAATCACTATGGCCTGGTGCATTTCCTGCACCGGCTCTACCCCCGGGTGCTGGATCCGGCCGGCCTTAAGGTCGCGCTGGTGAAGGCGCGACTCGACCAATCCGCCGTGTGAGGCCGCCATGCTTGATCCCGAAGCCTTCTCCGATTTCCTCCGCGACCACCCCGACCTGGGCCGCCAGATCCGCGACAGCCTCGGGCATACGCCCGGACGCCGCCACCTTGGCCACCTCACCAGTGCCGTGGGCAATCTCTTTATGAGCCGCCTGGTCCAGGGCCTGCTCCTGGAGCTCGGCTTCCCCTGGGAGCGCCAACAGGGCGAATACAACGAGGCCGACCTGCGCCGCCTGGCGGACTGGATCGAGCGCGAATACGCCCAGCGCGGCGACCCCGTGGAGCCGGCGGAGCGCGCGGCGCTGAAGCTGATGCTGCGCCTGCAGCGCACCGACGCCCCGAAATACCGGCAGAGCTGGGAGAAACTCAAGGCCCTGGCGGAAAGGCCGCAAGACAAGCCCCCGCACTGAGAGGCCGTCCGCGAATGGCAGAAGCGACTGCGGAAATGCCCTGTTGGTCTAATTTTCCGTTCGTTTTCGTTGAATAGTCCCCGCTATTCGCCTCAAATGAACCATAAAACGGCCTGGTTCCCATTCTCAGGCGGCCTCCGAGGCGATCGCCTAGGCCTCGCGCTGACGGCCCGGGCGCCGCCGCCACGCCCATTCCCCGGCCGCGGAAGGCGTCGCCAGCGCGGTTTTGCGGGCGCCGGAAAAACAAATTGCATTCAGCGCTTCACTTTTTGGCAAAAATTCGTACAATGCCCGGTTTACCTTCGACCGCATTGCGCGGTCCGAACCGCAGAGCACACTTAGGGTTAGGAAATGGTTACGATCCGTCTTTCACGCACTGGCGCCAAGAAACGCCCCTTCTACCACATCGTGGTGGCCGATTCCCGCTGCGCCCGCGGCGGTCGGCACATCGAGCGCCTGGGTTTCTTCAACCCGGTGGCCAAGGGCCAGGAAGAGCGCCTGCGCCTCGACCGCGCCCGCATCGAGCACTGGCGCGGCCACGGCGCTCAAACCAGTGAGCGCGTGGGCAAGTTGCTCAAAGAGTACAACAAGACCCAAGTCGTCGCCGAAACCGCCGCCGAGGCCTGAGCCGCTCGCGCCCCTGCGGTGCGAAGACAGGCAAGCCCATGCCCGAAGACGATCAACAGCGGATTATCCTCGGGCGCATCTCCGGCGTGTTCGGGGTCAAAGGCTGGCTCAAGGTCTTCTCCGAGACCGCGCCGCGGGACAACATCCTGGGCTATCCCGTGTGGCAGGTGCGCCGGCGCGACGGCTGGCGAGACTACCGGCTGCTCGAAGGTCAACCCCACGGCAAGGGCATTATCGCCCGCCTGGCGGGGGTGGACGATCGGGATCAAGCGGCGGAGCTTACGCGCTGCGCGGTGGCGGTGGGGCGCGACGAGCTGCCGCCGGCGCCGGTGGATGAATACTACTGGGCCGATCTCGAAGGCCTGGCGGTGGTCAACCTCGACGGCGTGGGGCTCGGGCGGGTGGACCACCTGTTCGAGACCGGCGCCAACGATGTAATGGCGCTCAAGGGCGAGCGCGACCGGCTCCTGCCCTTCATCGCCGAGGTGGTGCGCGAGGTGGACCTGGAGGCCGGCCGGATCGAGGTGGATTGGGACCCGGATTTCTGATGCGTTTCGACGTCATCAGCCTGTTCCCGGAGCTGATTCGCGGGCTGTCGGGTCAGGGCGTCACCGGCCGGGCCTTGGATCGGGGTCTGGCCAGCCTGAACCTATGGAACCCGCGGGACTACACCGCCGACGTCCACCGCACCGTGGACGACCGCCCCTACGGCGGCGGCCCCGGCATGGTGATGAAGGTCGCGCCCTTGCGCCAGGCCATCGCCGATGCGCGCCGGGCCGCCCCCGCGGCCCGGGCGGCCTATATGAGCCCCCAGGGGCGGCCGCTGGATCAGGCCGCGGTGCAAGAGCTGGCGCAACGCGAGGCGCTGATCCTGGTGGCGGGACGCTACGAGGGCATCGACGAACGCATCATCGAAACGGACATCGACGAGGAATGGTCCATCGGCGACTATGTCCTCAGCGGCGGCGAACTGCCGGCGCTGGTGCTGATGGACGCGGTGATCCGCCTGCTGCCGGGCGCCCTCGGCGATGCCGAATCCGCGCTGCAGGACTCCTTTATGGACGGCCTGTTGGATCACCCGCACTACACCCGGCCCGAACAGATCGACGGTCGGGAGGTCCCGCAGATCCTGCGCAGCGGCGACCACGCGGCCATTCGCCGCTGGCGCCTGCAACAGGCGCTGGGAAGAACCTGGCTCCGGCGCCCCGAGCTATTGCAGCAACGGGTCCTGAGCGATGAAGAGCAGCTTTTACTACAACAGTTTATCGCGGCGCATAACCGCGCCGGGTGAAGAGACAGGAGCACAGCGACCATGAGCAAGATCATCGAGGAACTTGAGGCGGAACAGCGGCAGGGCCGTGAAATCCCCGAATTCGGGCCGGGCGATAACGTGGTCGTCCAGGTCAAGGTGAAGGAAGGCGCGCGCGAGCGCTTGCAGGCCTTCGAAGGCGTGGTGATCGGCAAGCGCAACCGCGGCCTCAACTCCGCCTTCACCGTGCGCAAGATGTCCCACGGCGAGGGCGTGGAACGCGTATTCCAGACCTACAGCCCGCTCATTAGCGAGATCAAGGTCACCCGCCGCGGCGACGTGCGCCGGGCCAAGCTCTACTACCTGCGCGGCCGCACCGGCAAGGCCGCCCGCATTAAGGAAAAGATCTAACGCGATTGGCGGGGATTCTCAGACCCGGAAACCGCCGAACCGGCTCTCCCGCCGGTTCCGCCATGAAAAAGCCGCCGGATCTCAGGATCCGGCGGCTTTTTTATGGCCATCTTACAACCGCGCAATACCGAGTAAGCCCTGCAATACAGCCCTAGTGCAACCGCGCACCAGTACCGGAAACAACGCCATTTAGGAACGCAGAGGGTAGCGAGGACCGCAGAGGTCGCGGAGGCGGTTTTTTGCCGGCTTGCGCCTGCCCGGCGCCAAAGCGCCGCCTAGAGTACAGCCCTCGGGCGGTGCGGGTTTCCGGCTACGCGCCCGGGCCTTCGATTCCGCAGTTATACAGGGGGCAAGCGAAGCGCATTCGCCGCTAAAGCGACGGGTGTCGGGGACGGCGCTTATCCTTTCAATCGAAACGCCTCTCTGCGCCCTCTGCGGTTCTGCGCGCGCCCTGCGTTGCGAGAGCGCCCAAGTCGTTTCCGACACCTAGGCGCAGGCATGCTAGTGCAGTCGCGCACCAGTATCGGAAACGACTTCTCAGAGAGGTCGAGGCCTGAGCCGGCGCCGGAGATGCCCCAAGCCCCCTCCCACGGTGGTTTTGCCTCGTCGCCGCACGTCGTCCCAGCGCGGGGACGAGGCCTGGCGTGTCAAACGCGAGTTTGACCGGCCGCGGCCATGCCGGACTAAAGCCCGGGCTTCGGGCTCAGGCGTATCAGGCCATGCGGTGGGTGGGCGTGAACGGGTATGTGAAGCCGGGGCTTGGCAGGCCTGCGGCGGGTTGCGGCTCAACAAACCCTAATGTGGTCGTAGATGTTGATGTAATCCTGCCCTGAGCGCCCCCAGGAGTAGTCTTTGCGCATGCCGTTGAGGCGCAGTTCGTGGAAATAGCGCGGGTATTTGTGCCATAGGCCGAGGGCGCGGCCGAGGGCGGATTCCAGGCCCGCGGTGTCGAAGTGCTCGAAGGTGTAGCCGGTGCGCTCTGCGTAGGGCGCGGGGGCGTGGTTGGCGTCGAATACCGTATCCGCCAGGCCGCCGGTGGCGCGCGCCACCGGCACGGCGCCGTATTTCATGGCGATGATTTGGGTCAGGCCGCAGGGCTCGAAGGCGCTGGGGATTAGGAGCATGTCGGCGCCGGCGTAGATCAAATGGGCCAGCTCTTCGTCGTAACCGATCTCCAGGTGGCAGTCGGGGTTGTCGTTCAGTTGGGCTTTGAGTTCCTGGAAGTGCTGGTTGATGGCGGGCTCCGAGCCCGAGCCGAGGAGCACGAACTGGGCGTTGTTGGCCAGGGCGAAGAAGATCGCGTGGCTAATTAGGTTGACGCCCTTTTGCGGATCCAGGCGGCTGACCACCGCCACGATGGGTTTAAAGCGGTCTTGCAGCAGCAGGCGCTCGCGCAGGGCCTTTTTGTCGGCGAACTTGCCGGAGATGTCGGCGCCCGAATAGTTGTGGGGGATGTGGCGGTCCACCTCCGGGCTCCAGGAGCCGTAGTCGATGCCGTTGAGCACGCCGCCGAACTTGGTCGCATGTGCGTTGAGGGTGGGTTGCAGCCCGTGGCCGAGTTCGGTGTGCTGGATCTCCTCGGCGTAGCGCGGCGAGACGGTGGTGGTGAAGTTGGCGTAGACGATGCCGCCCTTCATTAGGTTCACCGCATCGGGGTAGACGTCGTCGCCGAGCTTGGCGGGCTCCATGAGGTGGGCGCCGAGACCGGCCTGATTTAGGGTGTGGTGGCCGGTGATGCCTTGGTGGTGTACGTTATGCAAGGTGTAGCAGACCCGCGGCCGCTCCAGGCCTAGCGGTTGGTAGATCTCGTACAGCATCACCGGCAGCAGGCCGGTCTGCCAGTCGTGGCAATGGATGATGTCGGGTTGACGGCCGGTTTTGTAGAAGAACTCCAGCGTGGCGCGGGAGAAGAACGCGAAGCGGGCCACGTCGTCGGCATGGCCATAATACAGCCCGCGGTCGAAGAAGTTGTCCTTGGAATAGGGCTTGATGAACAGGCACGGAACGCCGCCCACCCGGCCGCTGAACACATCGGTGCGTAGGTGGTGGTCGTAATAGGGGACCCAAAGGTCGGCGTAGATCTTTTCCAGGCCCGCGATTTGGTCGTAGCGCATGCAGTCGTACATGGGCAGTACGGCTTCCACCGCGTGACCGCGCAGGATGAGTTCCCGCGCCAGCCCATGCACCACGTCGGCCAGTCCGCCGACCTTGGCCGCGGGCGCACATTCCGAAGACACCATTGCGATATACATTGCTTGCTCCGTTGCTCGAGCGGGGTGCCGGGACCCCGCTACATCGAATTTTGGAAAAACCTTGCCCGCCGGTCACCCGCAAGCCCGATTTGGCGTACCGCCTTTGGCTCCGATTTTCCGTTCATTTGCGTCGCATAGTCTCCGCTATTCGCCGCATAGTGAGCAAAAAAACCGGCATCGAAATGGCGTCCCCTCGCTACGGCTCCCATTCTTTGACAGTTTTTTAAGGCTATTGGCGGGAATTCTTAGACCAAGACTGCGCCGGATTGTTGTTCGACGCATCCCTGCGCCTCACCCCTGCGGGGTTTGCGCGAAAATCCGCCCCCGGCGGATCTTTGTTCGACGCATCCCTGCGCCTCACCCCTGCGGGGTTTGCGCGAAAATCCGCCCCCGGCGGATTTTTTATTCGTATTCAAGGCGCGCCACTCGCGCATAGTGGGCTTATGTAAGGGCTGGCGCAATGCCGAAGACCGACCAAATGACCAGCAAGATGGTATAAGAATTGCCGAAAATAGCCTAGTGCGGCTGCGCACAAATAACGGAAACAACGCCATTTAGGAGCGCAGGGGGCTCGCTAGGCGCCTGGTACAGCCCTCGGGCTGTGCGGTTCTTCGTGTGCTCGGTACTCCGAAAGCGCCTGGGTTGCCAGTTGGACAAACGGCGTGTCAAATGCGAATTTGAAACACCGCGGGTCCCCAAGCTCTAGCTTCCCGAGCCATTCGGCAAGCTAGAGCGTGCAAGACCGGCATTCCCAAGGAGACCTTGGGGACGAGCATAAAATCAAAATCATCCCGGCGCCCTCTGCGGTTCTCCGCGTGCTCTGCGTTCCAAGAGCGCCTGGGTTGTTTCCGATACTTAGGCGCGGCTGTACTAGGCATAGACCTCGGGCGCGATGTCCGGAAAGATCCGGTCCATCACCTCCAGCGCTTGCAGGTAGCGTTCGTCGATGCTGTCGCCATCCAGCCCCTCGGCCAGGCAATTGAACCGCGCCAGGTGGTCTCGGGTGCGGCTGAAGGCGTAGCTCTCCGAGGTCTCGGCGCGCATGATGAAGGCCCAATCCGAGGCCTGGGCCAGCAGCAGCGAGCGTGCGGCCTGTTGCAAGGCGCGGCGGCGCAGGCTGCCGGCCGCGGCCTGGCGATGGCGGCGCGCCAGTTCGGTCATGCGCCGGGCCGCCGCATGCAGATAGGGGTAGACCCAGTCGTTGCCCGGGTTGAGCCAGAAGCCGTTATAGCCGCCTTCGCCCCAACTGGAGGCGGAGGGGGTCGCGCGTTGCAGGGTCTGCTGGGCGTCCAGATAGGCCGAGGGGGTGGCGGTGCTTAGGGCCTCGTCCGCGGCCATGCGGGTGATTACCGCCTCCAGCCAGTCCGGCCCCTCGAACCACCAATGGCCGAACAGCTCGGCATCATAGGGCGAGACGATTAGCGGCAGCGGGTCGCGGCGGCCGCCTTGGGCCTCCAGGCTGCGGCGGCTGCGGTTGACGAAGTCTGCGGCATGCGCCTGCACGCGCTGCGCGGCCTGCTGCGGGTCATAGGGTAGCTTGTGGTCGCCCGCGCCGGTGATGCGGTAATACTTGAAGCCGGTTTGGGTGCGGTTTTCGCCGTCCGGCAGGAAGGCGCGGATGGCGTTGAGGTCCAGGTCGAAGCCGATGTCGCGATAGAAGTCGCGGTAGGCGAAGTCGCCGGGATAACCGGCATCGCGGCTCCAGACCTGGCGCGAGGATTCGGGGTCGCGGCCGAAGGCGGCCACGCCGTTGGGGCAGACGATGGGGGCGGTGACGCCGTAATAGGGCCGCGGCGCGGCGTTCAGGATGCCGTGGGTGTCGAGGAAAAACCAGCCGAAACCGGCGGCCTCGGCCACCGCCTCCAGTCCGCGGTAGTAGCCGCACTCGGGCAGCCAGACGCCGCGGGGTTCGAGGCCGGTGAGGCTGCGAAAGGTGTGGGCGCCGATTTCCAATTGCGCCCGCACCGCGGCGGGTTCGGTCTTGAGTAGCGGCAGAAAGCCGTGGGTGGCGGCGCTGGTGAACAGTTCCAGCACCCCAGCGCGGTGAAACTCGGCGAAGGCGCCCGTCAGGTCTTGCTGGTAATCGGCGTAGGTCTCGGCCGCCCCTTGCAGCCGCTCGGCGTACAGGCGCGCCAGGGGGGCGAAGTTGGCATCGCCGCGGGTGCGTCGCATCTCCTGTTCCGCCAAGCGCTGCATGGTTTCCAAATGCGCGAGGTAGCGCTGCTGCAACAAGGGGTCGCGCAGCATGTTCAGCAGGGTGGGCGATAGCGACAGCGCCAGGCAGTCTTGAAGGCCCTGGGCGTGCAGCCGCTCCAGCATTTGCAGCAGCGGGAGATAGGTCTCGTTCAGGGCCTCGAACAGCCAGTTCTCTTCCAGAAAGTGTTGGTGCTCCGGGTGCCGGATATAGGGCAGATGGGCATGCAGGACCAGGCATTGGGCGCCGCGATTCATGCGTCCTCCTCGCCGGGGTGCGGCAGGCGGCGCAGCAACAGCGCCAGGTCCTGATCCGCGGGCAGGCGCCGGCGCAGCTCGAACGCGCCCTCGGCATCCACCGGCAGTTCCCGCCCGAACAGGGTTAGCCGGGCGCCGGGGGCCACCCGGCCGCTGACGCACAGCTCGGTCTGAAGTTCCGCCTGGGGCGCGCCGCGGGCATGGGAGGAGGGGCCGCCGAGCAGCCACTGCTCCAGCGCCACGCTGGGTCGCGGGGGTGCGACTGGTCGGGGCGCGGCGGCGTCGCCGGCCGCTGGGGTTGCTGGGGTTGCTGGGTTCGCCGGGGCCGCGGCGGGTGTCGAGGCCTGCGGTTGGGCCGCGAATTCTGCGGCATCCGGGCCAATGATTGCGTCGGGCGTTGGGGGCAGCGGCGTGGCCGGGGCCGCGGATGCGGACAGGGTGGCGCCGCGTTGGCGGTAGTGGGTGAGGACGGCGGTATCGATTTGCGGAAACCCGTCCCCAGCCCGGGGGGCGGGCTCGTCTTCGCCTTCGCCCGCAGGGGGCGCGGCGGGTTGGCGCCGGGGGGCGTCAGGGGACGCGGGCGCGGCCCGGCACGGCTCTGCACGGGGCGTGCTTGGCCCCGCCGAGGGCCGGGCGCCGCCGTCTACGAAGGTGTCGGGGTAGAGCTTTTCCAACAGTCGGTCGGTAGCTGGCGACGGCGCGCTGGCGGGCGTGGGGGGCCGCGGCTCGGGGGGCTGCGCCGCGGCCTGATCGAAACGCAGTTCGGGGGCCGGCGCGGCGCGCGGGATTTCGATTTCGTTGGAGCGGGCCAGGCGCACCAGGCGGCCATCGGCGGCGCGCAGTCCGAGTTCGGCCGCATAGCGTTTGGCGTCGTGCCAGAGGTCGAGGTACCAGTTGTTGCGCACGCCCTGAACCTCCACGTCGAAGCGCCCATGGTGGGCGGCGGCGGGGGCGTCCGGCGACAGGTCGGTGAAGCGCAGCACCAGCGGGGCGTCGGGCAGGGCGTGTCGGACCCGAGTCAGGTCCGCCTCGGTGATGTTCCAATAGGCGTGCAGCCGCCAGGGACCGATGTCCAGCAACACCAAGCGGGTGCTTTCCTCCAGCCGAAAGAAGCGCGCGGAGATCTCCGCGCTAATGCGGCGCAACTCGGCCGCCGTGAACGGGGCCGGCTCGGCGGCGGGTGTTTGAGTGTCAGGGGCGTTCATAGGGCCTGGGTTTGGGCGTGTGGGTCTCATGCGCCTTTGGGCTTAGTCGGCCCTTTGGCCGTGGTCTTTTTCCGGCCCGCGCCAGCGGCCGCTTTCTTTTTGGGCGCTGCGTCGGCCCGTTGCGCCGGTCGTTCTTTAACCGCTTTCGGCTTGGCCGCGGCGGCTTGCGCCGGGCGCGCCGCCGCAGCGGACGCCCCTTGGGCCGTCGTCGGCCGCGGGCTAGATGCGGCCTTTCCCTTGGACGTGGTCTTCTTTGCCGGGGCGGCCTCGCTTTGCACCGGCGGTTTGCGCGGCGCTGGGGGTTTATCGGCCGCGGGTTGCGGCGCGGCCTGGGGCGGGAGCGCCTGGGGGGGTGCGGCTTTCTTTGGCTCCGGGGGCTTTTTCGCCGCCCTTGAATCGGCCGCGGGGGGCGTTTTGGGCGCGCCAAGGGGCTCGGGGTTGGCCAGAGTCTTTGGCTTGGCCTGGGACTCGGGTTTTGCCTGGGTCTCTGGCTTGGCCTGGGACTCGGGCTTTGCCTGGGACTCGGGTTTTGCCTGGGACTCGGGCTTTGCCTGGGACTCGGGTTTTGCCTGGGTCTCTGGCTTGGCTTGGGGCTCTGGCTTGGCTTGAGTCTCGGTTTTCGCCAGCGTCTCTGGCTTGGTCTCCGGCGCCGCTTCAGTTTGCGTTGCACGCTTCGGCGAGGCCTGGGGCTCCGGCGTCGGCACGGGCGTCTCGGTCGGTTTCGGCCCCGGCGTCGCCGATAGCCCGAGGGCCTGCTCCAAAGCGCTCAGCTCAGGCTCCAATGCCGTCCGCCCAGCTGGCTCACGCACGAGGTAACAGGCGCCCTGGGCATCCAGGATCCGCTGCCGGGTCTCGCGCAGCCGCTGCGATGGCGGTCGCTGGGCCGCGGGGCCGTCGGCGAGGTCCCAGTAGCGGGCGGAAATCTTTTCCAGGCGTTGCAGTAGCGGTGCGGCCTCTGCCGCCGGGGCCGCCGCCTCGGCCCGCACCGTCGCGGTCTCCGTCGGGCGGTGGTGTTCGAGGTAGGCGGACAGCGCGACCGGCCGAATCGGGAATTCGCCGGTTTCGCAGAATTCCATATAGGGGGAAAAGAAGTGGCCGAAGAAGCCGTTGGCCTCATCCAGGCGGCGAAACCAGTCGCCGTTTTCGCCATCGGACCAGGTGGTGAGCAGATGGGGGGCGGCGCAGGGGCGGGACAGGGCGACGCCGTTGCGCACCTCGTCGGCAAACCAGGACGGGCTCAGGGCGGTGGCCTGAGCGTGCGAAAACCCCGGATCCGCCGCCACCAAGGCCAGCTTGGCGGCGGGTTTGTCGGCCCGCCGGTAAGCGCGGTAGGGGTCCGCCGCGGCCCCGGTTTCGCTAGCCAGTTGGTCCGCCGACAGCACCAAGTAGCGGTAGCCCGCGGCCTCCACGGCATCGAGCACCGCCGGCGTCACCGCGGCGGGAGACCAGTAACCCCGCGGGCGGCGGCCCAGGGCTTCTTCCATCAGGTCCAGTTCGCGCTGCAGGTGATCCGCCCAGTCGCGCTCCGGCAGCCAGGCCAACGGCGTGTGGCGGTAACCGCTGGCGATGAATTCGATGTTGGCGGCGGCGCGCAGGGCTTCGAGCAGCGCCGGGATGTCCGCCGCCTCGCGGCAGTTCTCCACCAGCTCAGGGTCCTGCAATTGCTCCAGCAGCACCGGGGAGAGCGCCAAATGGATGCGCGCGCTGGCGGCGTGCTTGGTCGCATGGCGGGGAATGCGCTCGTAACAGGCCAGAATGCGCTCCAGTTCGGCGGCGTCTTGCTCGAACAGGCGGCTCAGGTTTCCCGCGGGTTGGTACAGATGCAGGCAAAGCGCGTGCAAAATCGGTTGCGACAGCATATAGATCCCCTGAATGCAACGAGTGCCGCGGCGTCTTGGTGTGCAAAGTCTAAAGACGCCCGGCGATGGCCAAAGGCCGCTCCGAACAGGCCTCGACCGAGCCGAGGCCTGCACTGAATGCAGTGACCGACGGAGAATAGAGGGGTTAATGTTAAAAGTCCACCAACCGCTCGTCGCCGGGCGGGGGTTTTTTCGGCCGAACATCGCATGCGCTTTGCAATCTGGGCGGTTTCGTGGGAGATTAGGGGGTCCCCTTAGTTTTCAGGAAACCGCGATGCCCGGCCCCTACCCGATCCTCCCCGGCCGACGCTACCCCACCGGGGCCACCGTCGAAGAGTCCGGGGTGAATTTCTCGATTTACAGCCGCCATGCCACGGGCGCCGAGTTGTTGTTGTATGAGCGTCACGACAGCCCCAAGCCGTTTCAGGTGGTAAAGCTCGACTCGCGGACCAATCATACCTTTTTCTACTGGCATGTGCGGCTCGAAAGCCTGCCCGCCGGGGTGCATTACACTTGGCGCATGGATGGCCCCTACCAGCCGGAGCGCAAGGGTTTACGCTTCGATCCCGCGTCGGAGCTGCTCGACCCCTGGGCGCGTTCGGTCACCAGCACGCTCTGGGACCGCGCCAGCTACATGCTGCGCGGACCCGCACGCCACCGTTCCATGCGCGCTCGGGTGGAGCAAGACGGCTACGACTGGGAGGGCGACGAGCCGCTGCGGGTCGCCACCGAGCAAATGATCATCTACGAAATGCATGTGGGCGGCTTCACCCGCCACCCGTCGGCCGGCGTGCAGCACCCCGGGGCCTTCTCCGGGGTGATCGAAAAAATCCCCTATTTGCAGGATTTGGGCGTCACCCATGTGGAATTGATGCCGGTAATGGCCTTCGACGAGAGCGATGTGCCGCCGGGCGTGGCCGAGCGCGGGCTGGAAAACTTCTGGGGCTACAGCACCCACAGCTTCTTCGCCCCGCATTCGGGCTACTGCGTGAACCCCGAACAGGGCGCCCAGCGCGACGAGTTCCGGGACATGGTCAAGGCCCTGCACCGGGCCGGCATCGGGGTGATCCTCGACGTGGTGTTCAACCACACCGCCGAGGGCGGCGACGGCGGCCCCACGATCAATTTCAAAGGCTTCGATAACCAGACCTTCTACCACCTCGACCCCGCGGACCACAGCCTATACCGCGACTACACCGGTTGCGGCAATACGGTGAACGCCAACCACCCCTTCGTCTCGCGCTTCATCCTGGACAGCATCGAATACTGGGCCAAGGATATGCATGTAGACGGCTTCCGCTTCGACCTCGCCAGCGCCCTCGCGCGCGGCGAAGACGGCGAGCCTATGCCGAACCCGCCGGTGCTCTGGGGATTGGAGCTTTCAGACACCCTGGCCGCCAGCAAGATCATCGCCGAGGCCTGGGACGCCGCCGGGCTCTACCAAGTCGGGGCCTTTCCCGGCTACCGTTGGATGGAATGGAACGGCCGCTACCGGGACGTGATTCGCCGCTTCGTGGCCGGGCAGCCCGGGCTGATCCCCGAAGTGGCCACGCGCATCGCCGGCAGCAGCGATTTCTATCAGGAAAACCTGCGCCAGCCGATTAACAGCGTGAATTTCATCACCTGCCACGACGGCTTCACGCTGTACGACCTGGTGAGCTACCACACCAAGCGCAACGAGGCCAACGGCGAGGCCAATCGCGACGGCACCAACCAGAACTACAGTTGGAACTGCGGCGCGGAGGGGTCCACCGAAGACCCCGCCATCCTCGCGCTGCGCCGCCGCCAGGCCAAGAACTTCATGACCATCTTAATGTTGAGCCAAGGCATCCCGATGTTGGTCGCGGGCGACGAAATGCTGCGCAGCCAGGGCGGCAACAACAACACCTGGTGTCAGAACAACGAACTGGGCTGGATCGACTGGAACCTGGCCGAGAAATACCACGACATGGTGCGCTTCGTGCGCGAACTCATTGCCCTGCGCAAGCGCCACCAAAGCCTGAGGCGGCGCCACTTTCTCACCGGGCGCAAACAACCCAATTGCGTCCTGCCGGACATCGAATGGCACAGCGAGATCCTCGGCGATCCCCAGTGGAACGACCCCCAGGGGCGCGAACTCGCCTTCACCCTGGCCCCGCGCAGCCCGGACGACGCGGTGCTGCATGTAATGCTCAACATGGGCGAACAGCGGCTGTCATTCCAACTCCCGCAACTGCCCAAGGGCCAATGGCGCCGCGCCCTAGACACCTTCCTCACCGCGCCCGAAGACATCTTGCCGCCGGCCGAGCAACCCCTAGTAAAAGGCCGCACCTACCGCCTGGCCCCGCACTCAGTGGTGGTGTTGGAGCTGCGCTAGCACAACCGCGCACAAGTAGCCGAAACAACGGCTCAGGGAGGTCAAGGCCTTAGCCGGACCGAGCCAAGGCCCCAAGCGCCTGTTAAAGAACCACAGATGGACACGGATAAACACAGATTGGTGTGGGGCGCCCATCCGTGTTTATCCGTGGTTCAACTTGGTGGTTGGTGCTTAGGCGAGCGCAGCCCCAAACCCGGCTAAAGCCTCGGCATCGCAAGCCCCCTCCAACGGAGGCCGATGCCTCTGGCCGGACCTTACGAGGCGCGGCTGGAGTGTCAAACACGAGCTTGACGGCCAGCCGGAAGCTCGGAGTGAAAAACTTTAGTTTTTCCCGAGCGAAGCGAGGCTGGCAAAGCCCCCAAGACGGTTGTATCCCGGCCTCAGACGGTTCAAGATAACCACCCCCCGCCCCGGCGGAGCCATGCAAAACTAAAGTTTTGCACTCCAGCGATCTTGGCCATCCGCGTCCATTCGTGTTTATCTGTGGTTCAATTTGGTGGTTGGTGCTTAGGCGACCGCAGCCCCAAACCCAGTCAAGGCCTCAGCCTCCAGGTTGTTTCCGTTGGTTCGGCGCAGGCGTCAGGGACAGCACCGATTTCCCGGCGAGCGCATAAAAAACCGCTTGACAACAACAGGCATCGTCCTACAATACCCGACCATTCAATCACGCAACCTACGAGATCTCGACAACCACCTATGTTCAATCAAGCCACCGCCAAAAGAGATAGCGAATCCGTGCTCTGCCACGGAACGCCTTGGTTTTTGACGTAGGTCTTCCCGTATGATGTATACCGGAAGACCTGCTACAGGCAGTCGTCTTCCGGCCCCCAAAGAGGCCCCGGTCGATGAACTGTCGTCCGGGGCCTCTGCGTTTCCCCGCCTGAAAACCCAGACTCCCTGTTGGTCAGTGGTCAGTGCTGAGTGCCTAGCACTCAGCACTCACAACTCACAACTCACAACTCACAACTCATAACTCATAACTCATAACTCATAACTCAGCACGATGAACTGAAGGAGTATGACCATGCCGGTCAAAATGACGATTAACAAGGGCCGGGCGTCGGTGAAGATCTTCACCGACGACGTGGACGCGGCCTCTATCGATCAGCTCACCAATATCGCCCGGCTGCCTATTGTGCATGGGCATATCGCCGCTATGCCCGATGTCCACATGGGCATAGGCGCCACCGTGGGTTCGGTGATCCCCACCTTCGGGGCCATTATTCCGGCCGCGGTGGGGGTGGACATTGGCTGCGGCATGAACGCGGTGCGCTTGTCGCTGAAGGCGGAGCAACTGCCCGATTCCCTGCGCCGGGTGCGCTCGGCCATTGAGGCCGCGGTGCCCGTCGGTTTCGACCAACACAAGCAGGATCCGGTGAAGCGTTCCACCATCACCGCGCTGGACAAGCGGCTGGACGCCATCTACGGCCAGCACCCGGCGCTGTTGAAAATGCAGAAGAACCGCGGCGCGCCCACCTGGGTGCGCCAGCTCGGCACCCTGGGCGGCGGCAACCACTTCATCGAACTCTGCATCGACGAGGCGAGTGATGTTTGGATTATGCTCCACTCCGGCAGTCGCGGCATCGGCAACTGCATCGGTCGCTACTTCATCAACCTGGCCAAGAAGGAGATGGAGAAGGAGCTGGGCCAGTTGCCCCACAAGGACCTGGCCTACTTCAGCGAGGGCCGCGGCCACTTCGCCGACTATGCGGAGGCGGTGCATTGGGCCCAGGACTACGCGATGACCAACCGCAGGGAGATGATGGGGCTGATCGTGGCGGCCTTGAAAGGCATCTTGCCGCCCTTTCAGGCCACCAAGGAGGCGGTGAACTGCCACCATAACTATGTGGCGGTGGAGGAACACCTGGGCAAACAGGTCTACCTCACCCGCAAGGGCGCCATCGCCGCCTATAAGGATCAGCTCGGCATCATCCCCGGCAGCATGGGGGCCAAGTCCTACATCGTGCGCGGGCTGGGCAACGCGGAATCCTTCTGCTCCTGTTCCCACGGCGCGGGCCGTAAGATGAGCCGCACCCAGGCCAAGAAGCAATTCAAGGCCTGCGACCTGGAGACCCAGACCCAGGGCGTGGAGTGCCGCAAGGACAAGGGCGTAGTGGATGAGATCCCCGGCGCCTACAAGGACATCGACCAGGTGATGGAGAACCAAAAGGACCTGGTCGAAGTCGTACACACCCTCAAGCAGGTGGTCTGCGTGAAGGGGTGATGCCTGTCACGGAGGCGCGGCGATCACGGAGACTGCAATATGCTTGTCTCTGTGTGCCCAGTGCCTCCGTGGCCAATCAACACCAGGAGAAAACCATGCACCGAAAAACCCGTAACCTCGCCGCCCGCTCGCCATTGATGCGCAAGGGCGGCGTCCACCGAACCACAAAGAGCACGCACCGCGCCGCCGCTCGAATCGACCTCGACGAGGCCTATGCAGAGTGGCGGGAGGAGCGGCGGCAAGAATCGACACCCCCAGGCCGGCAGCGTAAAAACGGCGACACCCCGAAAGGGGGTCGCCGTTTTTTCTCGTCCCCACGCTCCAGCGCGGCGACGAGCGGTCTGGAGTATCAAACGCGAGTTTGACCGACCGTGCCACCGCCGGACTCGGGTGGGGACGTTTTTTAAACGCGATTAGCCGCGATAGCGGCTTGGTCTCAACGTATGCGCTCAATCCGCCGCTGTCATCGCGGATGCAATCCGCTCCCACGGGTTCCCCCGCCGGACTCGGGTGGGGGCGTTTTTTAAACGCGATTAGCCGCGATTCCGGCTTGGTCTCAACGTATGCGCTCGATTCGCCGCTGTCATCGCGGATGCAATCCGCTCCCACGGGTTCCCCCGCCGGACTCGGGTGGGGGCGTTTTTTAAACGCGATTAGCCGCGATAGCGGCTTGGTCTCAACGTATGCGCTCAATCCGCCGCTGTCATCGCGGATGCAATCCGCTCCCACGGGTTCC
>JAABTK010000077.1 GCA_011389885.1 Gammaproteobacteria bacterium
ATGTCTGGTCTGTGGTTTTGCTCAACTGCTACGAAAGTCTCCGTAAGAAGAAAATAGGGTACAAACAAACAGGGGGCCTACCTGGGCTGTCGAAAACAGCCGAAGCGATGCGCCCCGTCGGCGCCGCCCCTTTGGTATGCCACGCGGGTTCCGCCAAATAGGCGCGCCAAGCCATGGCCGCCCATGGAGACGCGCAGCGCCAGGCCAAGAACCCGGCGTGTCAAACGCGAGTTTGACCCGTGTTTAGGCCTCGTTTAGGCGCTTTCAAACTCGCGTTTGAGACTCCAGGGGGGCGGTCTCGCTCGTCCTTCGCTCGCATAGCGTGCCTATTTCGACCGCCTCGCGCTTTCAAACTCGCGTTTGAGACTCCAGAGGGACGGTCTCGCTCGTCCTTGGCTCGCATAGCGGGCCGATTTCGACCGCCTCGCGCTTTCAAACTCGCGTTTGAGACTCCTGGGGGACGGTCTCGCTCGTCCTTCGCCCGAATAACGGGCCGACTTCACCCGGTGAGGGCCTTGGCGATGGGCTGCATCGTGGAAACCCGCGGGTTTCTCGCGCCTGATCGCCTCGACCGTCCATCGGTCAATCGAGCGGCTCTGTGGCCTCGCCCCCGCTGATGGTGAAGTTTTGCAGGCTCTCCTGCCACTGAATCCAGGTGTCTTGGCCGGCTTCGGGGAAGCCGGGCAGGCTGTATTCGGCGGAAAGGCCGCGCACGAAGGGCTCGCCGAAGGTGGTGACGCTGAAATTCACCCGTTCGATCTCTTCGTCGTCGGCGAAGAGTTGCATTTGGTGGGGGCCGGGGCCGAGCAGGTTGAAGTTGTAGAGCATGCCGAAGGCGTTGTCGCGGTCGCCGCAGATGTCGACGGTGCCGCCATGGGGGGCGCCGTAGGGGATTTGCTTGCGGTCGCGGCCGTCGAAGCTCAGTTCGAGCTTGTCGGCCTCGCAAATCCAGCCGCTAATCATCCCAACACCGCTTTGGAAGGAATCGGGGGCCGGGTTGTCGAGCCAAAACCGGCTCTCCGCGGCCCGGGGGACGCGCCGCGGTACGTCCGGCGCCCCGGTTTCGGTCTGGTCTAGGCCGGCAATGGCGAAGTTTTGCTGGCTTTCCTGCCACATCACTTGGGTGGTGCGCCCCGGAGCCGGGAAGTCGAGCAGGTCGTAGATGCCGCTGGCGCCGCGCAGGAAGGGCGTGTCGAAATTCATTACCGTGAAGTCGGCGAGGTCGAACTTGCGGCCGTCGGCGCGGGCGATCACTTGGTGCTCGCCCGACCCAAATAGGTTGAGGTTGTAGAGCATACCGAAGCCGTTATCCTCGTCGCCGCAGTGCTCGGCGGTGCCCACGCGGCGGGCCCCGTAGGCCGGCTCCAGGTAGCGCTCGCCGTCCACTACCAGCTCCACTTTGCCGGCGTCGCAGATCCAGCCGGCGAGTACGCCGATACCGCTTTGATAGCCGCCGTCCGCTGGGGTTTCGAGATAGCCCGGGCTGTCGCTCCAACAGGCCTCGCCGGCATAGGGCATGGTGTCGGGGATAATGCGCACCTCGGTGGTGAACACCTGTTCCAGATCGAACAGGTCGGCCAGGCCATGCGCCTTGTAGACCATTTCCACCGCGAAGGCCTTGTAGCCGGCCTCCGGCGGGTCTACGCGGGCGATATAGACGCCGTTTTCGCCGCTGAGTTCGGTCCTGACCCAATTGGCGCCGAAGGTCTCCAAGCGGAAGTCGCGCCCCTGGGGGTTGTGCGCCTGCCACAGATAGACGCGGTCGGGCGTTTTATGCACAACCTCGACCCGAATGCCGTCGTCGTCTTCGAAGGTCCAGGCGTATTCCGGACCCTGGCCGCTGCCGGTGACATCGTCCACCCACAGCATGGCCGCCGACAGCAGGTCCAGCACCGCATCTACATTGCCGCCTTGGCTGTGATCGGTGTTAAAGGTGTAGCGCACCAGCTTGGGATCGGGCAGCTGGTCGTAGTAGTAGCGGGAGGAGTCGGTGACGAAGAACTGATCGCCCGCCGAGCTGATCACTAGCTTGGGCATGGTGTAGCGATCGCGGTAGCTGTAGGGGTCGATGATGTCCCACAGGGCGCGTCCGCGTTTGGATTGGGTGCGGCAGGGCAGGTCGAACTCCGCATAGTCCTGCAACGCCGGGGCGTACAGGCCGTAGGCCTCCCAATGATGGGGGAACTGCTGGTGCAGGTTCAGCAGGTCGGCGGAGATGGGCATAATGGCCTTCACCCGCGGATCCACTGCGGCGGTGAGCCAGGCGGTCCAGCCGCGTTTGGAGGCGCCCATTAGGATGAAGTCGTCCACCCGCTCGCCGTGGCGCGGCAGGTATTGGTCGATTAGGTCCATGGCGCGCATGACCGACTTGGTCATGGCCAGGTGGACGGGCCATTCCTCGTCGCCGGTGTCGAGGAACTTGTCCATGCTGTAGGCCAAAATCTCGTCTTCTGTGCGCGGCTCCGTTTCATCGGCGAAATACAGCGGCTGGTTGGGCACCTGACGCACCACGGCGACGATCATCCCGGCGGCGGTGGCCAGGGCCTGGGAGGCGTCGATCAGTTCGTCCGACAGCCGGTCGCCGTTGGAGCCGCCGTCGATCAGCAGCAGCACGGTGCCCTTGCCGGTGTATTTGATTCGGGGGATGGTGACAAAGACGTCGTGCTCCCAGAGGGTGCGGTCCACCTCATGGGGCTCCCGCCATTCGAGCGAAGTCAGTTTGAAGAAGATGGTTTGATGGAAAAAGCTCTCGGTATCGCCCGTGCGATCATAGGCGTAGTTGAGGTCGGGTTTCACCACGAACCGGTCGAGTGCGGTCTGTTCCGCCTGCGCGCCCGCCGCCAGGGCCAGCGCGAAGACCGCGCCTATCATCCTCGAAACCACATTACGCATCTTCGATACCTCCGCGCCTTAACCTTTACAACAACCGATCCCGCGGGGCGGGTTCGTCTCTATGGATCTTCCGAAACCGCCCGGGATGTCGATGAACCGGGGCCGCGGCGGGTCAGTAGATATCGACCCGGTCCAGACCGAAGCGCCGACAGCTACGCCTTAGCGGGCAATCGGTGAGCCGCGCGCCAGCCTTCATGTTGGGGCAATGATCGGTGGCGAAATGATGACAGAAAAAGGTCACCGGACGCCACTCCATTTGGCTCACCCGGCGCAGGATGGCATCGACGATGGCGTTCGACGCCTCGGCATCCGGCGGCGGGTTCTGAATGCCCACGGCCAGGGCCTGATTGAGGTCGGCGGCCAGCGCCCAGGCATTATCCGCTTGGCGGATGGTTCGAATGGCTTGTTGTGTGCGCTCTTCCATGGGTTTCCAGTTCGTTGCTCGCGGCGAGGCCGTGACGCACCGCCGCTCTGGTTTACTGCAACACCACGCGGGCGTTCTTGGATTGCAGCGGCCGATTATTCGGATGATGCATCAAATGCCCGAAGTGCGCCACCTGCTTGTTGGACACCGAGAGGGGTTCTTTCAACACGAACCAGCGCACCCCTTCGCTGCACGGCGGGGTGGTCAAGGAACCGTTGAAGCGGTAGTAGTCACGGGACTCGGGCATCAGCGCCTCACCGCCGATGTTTTCGGTCAACGCCTGCCGCTCGCCCGCCTTTTCGGGCATCTCGCTCCACAGCTTGTGCAGCGCGGCGTTCTCCGCGCCCTCCTCGAACATCACCGCCACCACGGCCAAGTTGCCGTCCTGATCCGCATGCACGAAGTGGGCCTCCAGCGGATAGGACTGGCCTTTGACATGATTCTCGCTGGGCGTGTGGAAGTGGACCTGCTTCAGCTCGAAGGCGAGGCCATCCGCATGCAGCCGATTGCCCGGGGCGAAGTTGGCCTGCACCGTATGGCCGTTGTTCAGGATCTCGGTGGTCTCGGCGCTGTAGTCGAAACCCAGGGCCGGCAGCTCGGCCTCCAGCATATCCGCCACATCGATGGGCGACTGGTTCACCCCGGAGGCGCAGACCGCGTAGGCCGGATCGAGTTCGCCCCAATGCGCGGGGCCCGCGTGACCGGTGTAGCCCCAATGGGCCTGGTGGCTGCCCGCTTGGGCCATGCCGGCGGCGCAGGCCGCTAGGATCAGAGGGCCGAGGATGGTTTTTCTCATTGGAGATTTCCTTCTTTGGTTTAGTGATCGAACGAACGGGGCTTTCTTCCCCATCCAGATATACCCGGATCACCCGCCCGGGGCAAGGCATCCGGTATAGGTTTTCTCTGTGCCCTCTGTGGTTAACAAGCGCTCCACGTTGTTTCCGTTACTTCGGCGCAGGCATCCTAGCCGGTTTCACCCGAGGGGCAAAACGCCACGGTGTCCGGACGCACCGATTCGCATTCGAAGAACACGCGCCGCGAGCATTTGCGGCAACGCTCGCGCTTGAGCCGCAGGAAAACGGCCTGGATCGCCTCGGGCTTGGTCTCGAAACACTGAAGATGCTCGGTGAGCCCCAGCTTTTCCGCCTCGCGCCGGGTTTCGGCCTTCAGGTTCGTGAGATACAGATCCCCGCCGCGCGCCCGCAGGCGCTCGGCCTCTTCCTCCAGCAGCTCGGCCCCGGCGAGGTCGATGAAATTCATCGCATTGGCCACCAACAGCACATGGGGCTGATCGGGCCGCTCCTCGCCATGGCGGGTGAACCAATGCCCCAAATGGGCCACCGCGCCGAAGAACAGGGAACCGTCCGACCGGACGATGCGCACCTGCGGGCATTCGGGGGCCGCATGTGACGCCACGTTCACCAACGGATGTTTGACCTCGTCCCAGTCCGGCGCCAGGGTATTGATGGCCGGCTTAGAGGTGCGCTTGAGATACAGGGTCAGCGACAGCAACACGCCCACATAGATGGCGAACTCCAGGTGCAGGAACAGGGTGGCGAAGAAGGTGGCGGCCAACACCGCGCTCTCCGAGCGACTGACCCGGGTGATTTCCTTTATAAGCTTGAATTCGATCAGGTTATAGGCCGCCAGCAGCAGCACCCCGGCCATCGCCGGAATCGGCAGATAGGCGATGAGCGGGGCGATCAGCAACAGAATCAGCGCCAGGCTGACGGCGGCGAAAATGGCGGCCATAGGGCTGCGGGCCCCGGCGCTATAGTTCACCCCGGTGCGGGTGAACGAGCCCGAGGAGGCGTAGCTGGAAAAAAAGCTGCCGGCCAAGTTGGCGAGCCCCTGGCCCACGAACTCCCGATTGCCGTCGATGCGCTGTTGCGAGCGTGAGGCCACCGAGCGGGCGATGGACACCGCCTCCACCAGACCGAGCATGGCCACCGGCAAGGAACTGCTGGCCCGCTTCATCCATGAGCATAGCAACCGCCGCGCGCACCCCTTCGTGGCCATCAACTGCGGCGCTCTGCACGAGGGGTTGCTGGCGGCCGAGCTGTTCGGCTACGAAAAAGGCGCCTTCACCGGCGCTCAGGGCCTGAAAAAGAGGCTCATTGAGGCCGCCGCCGGCGGCAGCCTGTTTTTAGACGAAATCGGCGAAACCAGCCAAGCCATGCAGGTGAAGCTGCTGCGGGTGATCGAGCAACGGGAGCTGCTGCGGGTGGGCGGCGCCCGCCCCATTCCGGCCGACGTGCGCTGGGTGGCCGCCACCAATCGCGACCTGATTCAGGCCATTGAAGAGGGACGCTTCCGGCGCGACCTCTACTTCCGGCTCAATGTGGCCGAGCTACACCTGCCGCCGCTGCGCGAACGGCGCGACGACATCCCGCTGCCGGCCCATCACTTCCTGCATCTGAAGGGCGACGCCATGCAACCGAGCGCGCGCGAAATCGCCCCCGACACCCTGCGCATCCTGCAAGGCTACGACTACCCCGGCAACGTGCGCGAACTCGCCAACCTAATCGAACGCGCCCTGGCCCTCACCGAGGGTCCGCTCATCGAACCCCGCCACCTGCCGCAACACCTTCACCGCACCACGGCCAAACCCGCCGCCGCAACCCTGCCGACCCTGCAACAACACGAACAGGCCTACATCCGCCAGGTGCTGCAACACACCGCCGGCAACCGCACCCAGGCCGCGGAGATTTTGAACATCGACCGGGTGTCGCTGTGGCGCAAGCTAAAAAAAATGCGGGAGTGAAAAAACCTTTTGCATCCTATACGCCAACTGGCAATATTCGGACTGAAGCCCGGGCTCCGGACGGGGATGCAGGCAAAGGGCCGAACCGCACCTGGAGTCTGGGCTCACTTGCCGATGCAGAAGGAGGAAAAGATCTGTCCCAACAGGTCGTCGGAGGTGAATTCGCCGGTGATCTCCGACAGGGCGTTCTGGGCCTGGCGCAGGTCTTCGGCCATTAGATCGCCGGCGGCGTCGCTTTGCAGGATGCGGCCGGCGGCTTCGAGGGACTGGGCGGCGCGTTGCAGGGCGTCGAGGTGACGGCGGCGGGCCAGGAATTCGCCCTCCTGGGCGCCGTGGTAGCCCATCTGCTGTTTCAGGTGTTCCCTGAGCTGGGCCAGGCCGACGCCGGTCTTGGCCGAGAGGGGGATTTCCGGGTGTTCCGATGCGGGCGGATCCATCGCCGCAGCGGCGCCGAGGCGGTCGATCTTATTGCGCACCAGGGCCAGCGGGATGCCTCGCGGCAGGTCGGCCGTGCGCAGGGTCTCGCCCCGGGGGTCGCGCTCGGCGTCGTAGACCCAGAGGATTAGGTCGGCGCGCTCTATCTGTTCGCGGGCGCGGCGGATGCCTTCTTGTTCGACCCGGTCCGGGCTTGCGCGCAGCCCCGCGGTATCGACGATATGCAGCGGCATGCCGTCGATTTGGATCTGCTCGCGCAGCAGGTCGCGGGTGGTGCCGGGGACCTCGGTGACGATGGCCGATTCGCGGCCGGACAGGGCGTTGAGCAGGCTGGACTTGCCGGCGTTGGGGGCGCCGGCGATCACCAGGGTCATGCCGTCGCGCAGCAGGCGGCCGATACGCGCGGACTCCATCACCGCGGCGGTGTCGCGCTGAATGGCCTGCAGGTCCGCCGCCGCTTTGCCGTCGGCTAGGAAATCGATCTCCTCTTCCGGGAAGTCGATGGCCGCCTCCACATACATCCGCAGGCGGGTAATGGCCGCCACAAGGCCGTGGATGCGGCGCGAGAACTCGCCGTCCAGCGAGCGCAGCGCCAGGCGCGCGGCCTCGGCCGTGCCGCTCTCGATCAGGTCCGCCACCGCCTCGGCCTGGGCCAGGTCCAGCTTGCCGTTCAGAAACGCCCGCTGGCTGAATTCACCCGGACCCGCAAGCCGCACGCCGCACTCGAGCAGCCGTTGCAGCAGCCGATCGAGCACCACCGGGCTGCCGTGGCCCTGGAACTCCAGCACGGCCTCGCCAGTGAAGGAATGAGGGGCGGGAAAATACAGCGCGATGCCCTCGTCCAACACCTGCCCCAGGGCGTCACGAAAGCGGGCGAAACGGGCGCGGCGCGGCTCAGGCAGCCGGCCCATCAACTGCTCCGCAACCAGCGCCACCCGCGGCCCCGAGACCCGCACCACGCCGATGCCGCCGCGCCCCGGCGGGGTGGCGATGGCGGCGATGGTGTCGTTCGAGCAGGGGCTCAAGGCGGCCAGTCTATAGGTTCGCTACGGGGGATATACGGCGCCTTTTGCTCGGCCTCGAAGCCGATCAGCGCCGATACGAATTCAAGCTCCACCCCCGAACGCCAGCGCTCAATGGCCTGCTTCCAGGGGCGGCTATCATTGTCGGCCTGCTGCTGTTGCGCACCGTCCATGAGCCGGGCTTACTTGGACGCCCCCTGCTCGATTTGGCGCGTAATGTACCACTGCTGGGAGATGGAAAGGATATTATTGACCACCCAGTACAGCACCAAACCGGCCGGGAAGAAGGCGAAGAAGATGGTGAACACAAAGGGCAGGCTCATCATAATCTTGGCCTGCATGGGGTCCGGCGGGGTCGGGTTGAGCTTTTGCTGAATGAACATGGAGACGCCCATAATCAGCGGCAGCACGAAGTAGGGATCCTTCACCGACAGGTCCTCAATCCACAGAATGAAGGGCGCCTGGCGCAGCTCCACGCTCTCCAGCAGCACCCAGTACAGGGCGATGAAGACCGGAATCTGCACCAGGATCGGCAGGCAGCCCCCCAGCGGATTGATCTTCTCCGTCTTGTACATATCCATCATGGCCTGATTCATCTTCTGCTTATCGTCGCCGTAACGGTCCTTGAGCGCTTGCAGACGCGGGCCGAGCTTGCGCATATTGGCCATGGAGCGATAGCTGGTGGCCGACAGCTTAAAGAAGGCCGCCTTGATCAGGATAGTGAGCAGGATGATGGACCAGCCCCAGTTGCCCACCAGGTCGTGAATATGGTCCAGCAGCCAAAAGATGGGCTTGGACAGAATGGTGAGCCAACCGTAATCCACGGTGAGGTCCAACCCCTGGGCGATCTCCTCCAGCCGGCTTTGGATCTTGGGCCCCGCCAGGAAGCCGGTGCGAAAGGTGTGACTGGCGCCGGCGGGCACCGTCACCGGCTGGGTGTAGGCCCCGATCACATAGCGCTGGTCGGACAGCACATTGCTGTAAAAGTGGTTGGTTTGAGACGCTTGCGGCACCCAGGCGCCGAGGAAATAGTGCTGCAACATGGCGATCCAGCCATCCGTCACCTCGCGCCCGAGTTTGCCGTCCTCCATATCCCCGAAGGAGATCTTTTCGTACTTCTTCTCCGGGCTATAAATCACCGCCCCAGTGTAGGTATAAAGGAACTGCGACTCGCTGTTCTTCCCGCTATCCGGGGTGCGGATCAACTGCCGGTATTCGCGCCCGGCCCAGGGCTCGCCGGAGGCGTTTTCCACCCGATGCTCCACCCCCACCAGGTAATGGTCGCGAGAGAACAGAAAACGCTTGGTGACCTGGACCCCGTCGGCCGACTGCCAAACCAGGTCCACGCTCATCTGATCCTGGCCCGGCTCCATCACATAACGGTCTTGGGCCGCCTGATAGATCGCCTCGTGGGTGGGGGCCTCGGCCCCCTCGCTGGCGATTAAGCCGGATTGGGCGATGAACAGGTCGGGGCGCACCGGGCTCATCAGCTCGAACTTGGTGTCCGGCTGATCACTGGAGACGGGGTAATGGTTCAACAGCACCTGGGTCACGGCGCCGCCGCGGGTGTCGATTTGCAGGGTGTAGAGATCCGTTTCCACCTGCACCAAGCGCCCCTGCGGCAGCGCCTCGGGGGCGTCCGGCGCGGCCGCAGCACCCGCCTGCGGGGTCGGCGTCTGCACCTGGGGCACCCCGGCCGACTCGCCATTCGTCGCGCCATCGCCGGCCGCGGTCTGACCCTGGGCCTGCTGGGGCGCCGCCGCGCGGCCATAGTCGTTGTCCCACTCCTGCCACAACAGCATTAGCAGGAAACCCAGGGCGAAGATCAGGATCAGGCGATAATTGTCCATGCAAGATTCTCGAATGAGGGCGAAGCGGACGGCGATGATAACGCTTTAATATGAAGACTCGACGGCGGGCCGCTCTTGATCACCGTCCGACGGCAACGCGCAGCGCTTGACCAGCCGCTGCCAGTGGCGCTCCAGCGACCGCTGCAACACCGAATTATCCTGCTCTGCGACGCCGCGGCGCGCCATCAGCACCAGATCCAGCCCGGCCAACTGCGACGGCTGGCGGCGAAAGCTCTCACGGGCCAGGCGCTTGATTCGGTTACGGTCCGCCGCCCGCCGCAACGCCTTGCGCGACACCGCCAGCCCAAGCCGCGCGTGCCCCAGCCCGTTGGGCCGACACAGCACGGTGAAATACGCATCCCCCGACTTCACCGCCTGGGCGAACACCCGCCCGTATTGGGCGGATGTCAGCAAGCGGCGAGAGCGCGGAAAGCGCGCGTCGCCCGCGTACAACAGCGACAGAAGAATCAGGCGGTCAGGCGGGCGCGGCCCTTGGCGCGGCGGGCCTTGATCACCTTGCGCCCGTTACGGGTGGCCATCCGGGCGCGAAAACCGTGGTTACGGGCGCGCTTGAGACAACTGGGTTGGAAAGTTCTTTTCATCGACGTTCACCAATGCTTTAACCAAAATTCACCGGACGCGAAAACGCCGGAAAAAAGAAGCGGAATTCTAGGCCGGTACGGCGGCCCTTGTCAATGCAGCGTTTGACCCAAAAGCCGGCAAGCAAAGGGCAAAAGGACAAAGAACAAAGGGTCATAGGGTCCTGGCCACGCGAAAACCCAGGCCGCCGATCGCAACATCGGTCCCGACCCTGTCACGGAAGGCCGACCGGAGGTTCCTCGGTCCGTTGCCCCAGGAGCCCCCGCGAACCACACGCCGGGAACAATCCCCGTTGCCCGACTCCAGCCAAGGGGCGCCATCGAGCGGCGGATTGCCCTCGTAGTTCTGGCGCCAGCAGTCCTGGGTCCACTCGTAGGCATTGCCTTGCACCTCGCGCAGGCCCCAGGGGTTCGCGGGCAGGCTGCCGGCCGCCACCGTGCGCTCGCGATAGACGCCGGTCTTGGCCCCGCAGTCGTTATAATCAACGTTGCCGTTGTAATTGGCCTGATCGGTGGTGATGCAGCCGCCGGTGCTGAACGGGGTGGTCGTGCCGGCCCGCGCGGCGTATTCCCACTCCGCCTCGCTGGGCAGGCGATAATCCGCCCCCGTGCGGGCCGAAAGCCAATCGGTATAGGCGCGGGCGTCGCGCCAGGAGACGCAGACCACTGGATGGGCCTCGGTCTGATCGAAACCGGGGGAACGCCAGTCCCTGCCCGCCCGTTGTTTCCAATCCGTCCCGTCCCACGCGAAACAGCCATCCCCCCGCTCGGCATCGGTGCGGTAACCGGTCTCGGTGACGAAACGCCTGAACTGGGCCACCGTGACCTCGCAGCGGCCGATGGCGAAGGGGTCTTGAATCGTCACGCCGTGCAGCGGGCCTTCGTCGTCATCGCGCTCGGGTTCGTCTTCCGGCGAACCCATTTGGAACCGCCCCGCCTCGATCAGCAGCATCTCAGGACCGAGACCCTCGGGGTTGGTACAGGGTCGCGGGGCCTTCTCTGCGGGCCTAATCGGGGCCTGATCCGGCACCGGTTCGCCGCCCCGCTCGCCAAAAACCCCGAGGGGCGAAAGCGCCAATAGAGCAGCGAAAACCCAGGTTGTTGTTCGCTTCATCCGTCTCGGTTCCTGTTTTACCATTGCGCCGCCCAAAACGGCCACGGAGCCGAGCCGACAGCTGCGCCATCCCCCTCCTTCCAACCGCATGCGGTGCGCGCACCGCCCCTCGGAGCCCGGACTTTAGTCCGGCCGTGCGCCGGCAGGATTCGATCACAGGCTCCCGCCAAGAGGGCAAAGACCTTGGTTCGCCCACGCCGCTGCCGGACTGAAGTCCGGGCTCCCAGCTCGTGGGCCAGCCGCCACAAGTGGCGCAGCATATCGAGCCGAAGGTTCGCCGCCCGCAGCGGTTCTGTTTTATTTCTGCTGAAGGCGGCGGTCAACAGGTGCTCCAGCACCTCCAACAGCCCCGTTTCGATGCGCTCCCCGAGCGTATAACGCCGCACCCGGGGAAACTTGTCGATCTGCGGGATGAACCAGGCGATGAGTCGGTGGCAGTCTTCCACCGCCTTGGGGGTATTGTCTTGTCTCGTCACTACGGATACTCCAAATTCACAAAGGGCAAAAGGACAAAGAACAAAGGGTCATAGGGTCCTGGCCACGCGAAAACCCAGGACGTAGTTCGCAACATCGGACACGTCCCTGTAACGGTAGGCCGACCGGAGGATCCACGGTGTGAGGCTCCAGGAGCCCCCGCGAACCACACGCCGGGAACAGTCTCCTTTGCCCGATTCCAGCCAGGGGGCGCCATCCACCGGCGCGCCCTCGTAGTTTGCGTGCCAGCAGTCCTGAGTCCACTCGTCGACATTGCCGTGCATCTCGTGCAGGCCCCAGGGGTTGGCGGGCAGGCTGCCGGCGGGCACGGTCTGCTCCCGAAAGAGGCCGGTGTCAGCGCCGCACCCGTTATAGTCGTAATCGCCGTTGTAATTGGCCTGATCGGTGGTGATGCAGTCGCCGGTGCTGAAGGGGGTGGTGGTTCCGGCCCGCGCGGCATACTCCCACTCCGCCTCGCTGGGCAGGCGGTAGGCTTGGCCGGTCTGCTCCGACAGCCAATCCACATAGGCCTGGGCGTCGTCCCAGCTGACGTTGATCACCGGGCGTTGGCCGCGGCCCCAGCCGCTGTCGCCGGGCAGCTCGCGGCCGGTGGCCCGGGCGAAGCGGTCGTAGTCGTCGAAGGTGACCTCGGTCTTCGATAGCGCGAAGGGGCGGATGCTGACCTGGTGTTGCGGGCCTTCCCTACTCAATCTCTCTGGCTCGTCCGCGGGCGAGCCCATCGAGAAGGCCCCGCCGGGGATGGCCCGCATCTCCGGTCCCTCGCCGCCGTCCTTCAGCGGATCCCGAAAGCCCGCCGGGCGGTCCTGGCGGTCCGCCGCCGTCTCCTGCCAGGGCCGGCCAAGTGCGGCCAGTCGCTGCGGGCTCAATCCCGCCGCCAGGGCGTCGCGGAACTCGGCGCCGGTGCGGCCTGGGCTGCGCAGCTCCACCCGCACCGCGCCGCCCGGCAGTTCGGCACCCAGCAGCTCCCCCTCCACTACCGGCTCGCCCCAGGCGAGGTGCAGCAGGCGTTGGGCCACAAAGGTCGTCGCCTCCGGATCGGCCCCGGCGCCGGCGAGCACGCGGTTTTCGGCCCCCTCGGTCTCCCCGGTCGCCGGGGCCGCGAGGGGTTGCATGCCGGGTTCGGGGAAGCCGAGGTCTTGCAGGCGTTGTTGCAGGGCGCGGGCCAGGGGTTCGGTGACCGGCAGGTGCTGGATCTCCACCCGCTGGGCGGAGAAATCGGGGCGCGCCGCCGCGCTGAGCCAGGCCTGAGCCGGTGCGGCCAGCCAGGTGTTCCAGCCCGCCGCCAGCCCCCAGCCGGTCAGGCCGCTCAGCAGCAGCACCCCGGCCAGGCGCGGCAGCAACAGACGCGGCCCCACGGCGAGCCTTTCCAGCAGGTGGCGGGCCAGCGGCAGGTCCAGGGGGCGAATCTTATGGCCCAGCAGCACCTCGGCGAAGATGCGGTCCTTGACCAGCGAATGGCCGGAGCGGGTCTGCCACCAGTCGTGCAACCAGGCGCGCAGGCCCTGGCGCTGTTCGGGGTCGGTGGCGATGGGCAGGGCCACGCGCCCGCTGCCGTCGAGTTCGGCCTTGAGCATGAGGTCGCGGTAAAAGGCGTCGATCCGCTGGCGCTGCTGTTCGTTGCGGCTGGCCAGCAGGTCCTCGCGCAGCCAGTCGGGCAGGAGGCCCTCGCGGCTCCAGGGCAGGCGGGCCACCGCCAGCAGCCGGGCCTCGCGTCTGGTGTCGTCCCGCGGGTCGAACAGGGACCCATCCAGGGCGCGGGTCAGCTCCCAATGCAGGGCCGGATAGGCGGCCATGCCGGCCAGCAGGTGCAGCCCGTCGCGCCCGAGGAAACGGCCCAGGGCGGTGAGCAACCCCTCGCGTTCGACTCGGGGCGGGGCCAGCGGCAGGGTCCAGTATTCCGACTGTTGCAGCAACGGGGGCAGCAGACGCGGGGTATCCGGCGCCGCACCCAGGCGCGGGGCGCCGCTGAGCAGTTCGGCCACGCGGATCAGCCCCTCGCTGTGGAAGTCGGCCACGCGGATGCCGGCGGCCTCCAGGACCGGGAACCATTGCAGCGGGGCGCGGCGGGTGCTCAGCAGCACCCGGTCGGCCCAATCTTCCTGGGTCTCGACCCAGGGGCGGATCTGTTCGCGGTAGGGGTCGATGAGCAGCGCGGGCTCGCCCACCAGCAACAGCCGCGCCCCGGGGTGGCGGGCGGCCACGTCGGCCAGGCGTTCGGTGCGCCCGCCCCCGGCCGCGCGCACCCGGGCCGGGTGGCGGTCATAGCGGTAGTGGCGCACCTCCAGGTCGGCCTCGCGCAGGCGTTGGGCCAGCAGGTCCGCCAGGGCGCCGAGGTGGTCGGCGGCGTGCCGGCTGTCGGAGAGCAGCACGCACTCGGGGACGGTGTAGCGGTCGAGGTAATGGGGCTGCAACAGGCCGGCATGGCGGGCGGTGGCCTCCACGGTGGCCGGGGCGTCCACCCGCCGGGTGGCGATGGGCACGGGGGCATGCAGGCGGCGCAAGGCGGCGCGCAGGGCGCGGCCGTTGAACAGGGCATCTTCCTCGGGATCGAAGGTGATGCGGGCCAGGGGGTCGTTGGCGTCCGCCGGGCGTTTGCGCAGCACCGCCTGCCAGCGCCGCCAGCGCCAGGCCAACCAGCCGAGACCGAGCAGCAGCGGCAAGGCCGCAAGGGCCCAGGGCACGGCGGCGAGCAGGGCCTGATGCCGCGGGGATTTCGGAAAGACCTGCTCCGGGGGCTCGGGTTGGGTGCGGGGCGGGATGGGTTGGAGTTGCAACGGCGGTTTAATCGAGTCATCGCCGCCTGCGGTTCCAGTCGGTCCCGGACCAGGGGTTGGACCAGGGCCCGGAGGCTGGTATTCATTCCAATAGCCGAGGCCGAAGACCAGCAGCAGGCCTAACAGCACCGCCAGCAGGATGTTGCGGCGGCCCGTTGGCGGTTCGGGGGGCTCCGGGGGCGGAGTGGGCGTCCTTCTCTCGGGGCGGGGCCTCGCGCCTAGGGTCGAGGCCAGGTCGGGCTCTCCCGCCAGCCAGCGGTCGAAGGCCTCGGCGAAGCGCCCCTGCTCCTCGGCGGAGCGGCAGAACAGGGGCGCCAGCAACAGCCGCATCTGCAGGGGCTCGGGGAAGCGGCCCTGGAGGTCCAGCGCGAACAGCAGGTCCTCCGCCTTCTGCCAGCGGTCCGGCCCGCGGGGCAGTTCGTAACCGCGCAACCAATCGTCCAGCCGCGCCAGGCGGGGCAGCCAGCGTTGCAGGTTTTCGGCGTTGGGGGTCATGCCCGCTTTCGGTTCCGCCGCCGCTAGCGCTCTGCCTGGGCGGCTTGGGCTTGCTGGGCCTGAAGGCGCCCCCACTCCGCCAGCAGCTCCTTGACCCGTTGTTGGTCGCCCGGCTTTTTCAGCAACAGGTGGGCCACGCTGTCGCGGAGCTGTTGCGGTTGATCCATCAGGCTATGTTGGGTGGCCGGCAGGCGGCGAATCAGGAAGTTGAGCCAATCGAGCAGTTCGGCCAGGGTGGGCCGGCGTTCCATGCCGCGGGCCTGTTCGCGCAGGAAGCGAAACAGGGCCAGGGCCTGGTCGATCACCGCCGGATCCAGGTGCTTGTAGCGGTCGCCCAGGCGACGGGCCACGATCTCCTGCACCGTATGGGTGCGCCGATCCAGCGCCAATTCGGCCTCGCTCATGCCTTGGCGGGTCTTGTCGTCTTCGCTGGTGCGCTCGAAGGGCGGGAACTGCACATGGTGGTAGACGCAGCGGCGCACGAAGGGCTCGGGCAGGGCCTTTTCCGAGTTGCTGGTGAAGATCACGATGGGGCGGTTGCGCTTTTCCGCCTCGTTCTCCAGCTTGACCACCGGTTCGATATCCAGCGCGGTGGAGAGTTCGGGGATGCTGAAGGTCATGCGGGCGATTTCGTCCAGGATATCGTTGGGCACGTCGCGCGGGGCCTTGTCGATTTCGTCGATCAGGATCACCGAACGGCGGGGTTGGCCGGGGTGATTCAAGGCCCGTGCCGGCAGCTTGAGTTCATCCAGTGCATAGGATTCGGCCTTGGCGTGGAGCAGCGCCAGCCCCAGGGCCTCGAACTTGATGAACTGCTGGGCGGCGATCTCCGAACCCCGGGTCTGGGCGGCGTGAAAACGGCCCACGGTGTCGAAGCGATAAAACAGGTCGCGGGCCTGGGTGTCGGACTTGACTACGAAGCGCAACGGCCCTTCCTCAATGGCGATGCCCAGCTCCCAGGCCAGGCTGTCGGCCAGCACCGACTTGCCCGAGCCGGGCTCGCCGGTGAGCAGCAGCGGCATGCCCAGGGTGAGCGCCACATCCACCGCGGCGGCCAACGCCGGGGCCGCGAGGTAATCCCGGGGGTGGGTGAGCAGCCGGTCATCGATCTCCGGCAGGCGCTGCAGCAGGCCTTCGCGCGGCTCGCCGCCCTGGCCGTGGTAATAGCTTTCGGTCATTTTTTTCTCCTCGATCAATCGGCCGCAACGGTACGCTATGAAAGGATCTTCCCGAGCTTCTCATGGACTTTGCAATAGCTCTGGCGCCCCCGCTCAGGGATTAGCTCATACAGGGCGTTGCGAACCGTTGCCTCGTCGAACAGCCCTTGGAGAACCCGAAAGTAGGGAGAATCCAGCCAAAACTCCACCTGTTCGCGGCTAATGGTGTCAAGCCGCGGCAGCACACAGCAAGGCCCCACGCCCCGCAACAGGACACGGCGCATCCAGGTGCGCCAGAAGGCGCGCTCGCCGAGACAGCAAAAAAACACCGCCAAGCGGCAGTTGCCCGGCAGCTCCAGCGTGCGCACCCAGTCGATGCCGTGCTTGAGCACCTCTCGGTTGCCGATGGGGTTGCCATGGTCCATGAGGGTGCAGTGGAGCACCGTCAGCGGCTGCCCCCGCATGCGGTCGAGCAGTAGTTCTTCGGGGGTGCATGCGGGCGTATGCGGGGCGTGGCCGTCCGCCGAAAGTGCTGCGTGCAACGCCCCGGCCAGCGCATCGTCCCCTTTGGGCCGCACGGTGCATTCGATCACCGGGGCGCCGATCAATTCGTGCTCGGCCCGATGCCGTTGCAGGGCGCCGTCGCACAGTTCGAGATAGAGATGCCGCGCCAAGGTCTTGTGCATGTCGCCGGCCCCCGCCTCGAACAAAAAGACGGTGCGGTCGGGGCCGTCGGGCCCTGCAAAGGCCTTGCTCACCGCGGAGATCTGCCGATCATGGTCCAGGGTGTCGAAGACCCAATGCAGAGGAAGGTTTTGGTATTCGCCCCGCTGGTGATCTTGGGACGAAAAAAAACGCCGGGCCGCAGGATAAATTTCAAGCACATTCTCCGCGGCAAAGGCATAGCCCTTGTCGTCGCCCCAACGATCGGAGACGATGGCCGCTACGCCCTCGGCTTCGGGGTTCCAAACGGGGGCGCCGCTGTAGCCCTGTTTCAGACGAGCAAATTCGTCCGGCTGATCGATCAGAAGCTCCCAACTGGGAATGCCCGCGCCTTGGGGCGTGGACAGGTGGCAGTCTTCGCCCAATCTGCCGCGGAGTCGCCTGGCCATTGGATCGGCGCCTTTGGTTCGGTCCTTGGCCCCGGCCCCATACATTTCGCAGGCCATGCCCGGTTCCGCCTCCATCAACAATTCGAGCACCGGCGCCTCGACCAACCCCTCTACCGCGATCACCGCCAGGTCCAACGCGCCCTGGCCCTGTGCAAGGACCTCGAACGGCAAGGCCTCTCCCCCTTTGCGTGAGCGCCAGGGCCGCACCCAGGCCCGTTCGGCATCGCCGACGGCATCGAGCACATGGCGGCATGTCAGCAGCAAGCTGCGATCACCTTCGCGGCCGAACACAAAGGCGGTGCCGTAACGGCCCTTATCGACAGCGGAGCCGACCCGGCAGACGGCATCCCGCCAGTCTTTTGTGCTTTTCTTCTTCCCCAGCATGCCTGCTATTCCGGCTTCGGCGATTGAGCGGGGGCGGCGCCTTCGTCGTTACCGGTTCGGCCCTGCTCCGGCGGCCTAATGGTCAATTTGAAGGTTATGTTGGCCGATCCCTTGCCCTTGACTAGAAAAAGATTGCCTTCGGCCTCGAAACCCAGCGCCAGCTCCACCTCCACCTGGGAGATGTTGTAGTCGCGATCCATGTCGCTCCAGACCGAGGCCACGGGCGCAACGGCCTTGCGGATGAACCCTTGCGCGTCTTCCAAAGCCCCTTCCATCCGTCCCGCCAGGCCGGCGGCCACGGGCTCGACGCTTTCCTCGCCCGCGTCCACCTCCACCAGCAGGCCGTCGCTTAATTCGATCAATTGCGTACCCATGCTTCCTCCACCTTGACTTATTGCTCAGCCCGATCAAGCGCCCGATACTAACCCAAATCCACCGTCAAGCGGAGTTTGCAACGGCAGGCGGGGCGCGAAGCCGCCCGCTTGCGGGGGGCCTTTCTTCCTAGTACAGCCGCGCACAAGTAGCGGAAACAACCCACCCCAGGCGCTTTCGGGGCGCAGAACACACGGAGAACCGCAGAGCGCGCGGAGATCGTATCGGTTGGAAGTTCAACACGCGCATCCCAGGGCCACGAAAACGCAGCAAAACCTCAGGCGACTTGCGCATGCCACTCAGTGGCCGGCAAGCTGAAAAAGCGCGGCGCTCATCTCCCGTCCCTCCCCCTGCGGGAGAGGGAGCCCTTCGTTCAGTGAACGGGGATGAGTCGCTCATCAGCGAACGGCCAACGGCCACCCAAGTTTTTTAACAAAAATCCCTCCGCGCTCTCTGCGATCCACTGCGTCCTCTGCGTCCTCTGCGTTCCTGAGAGCCGTTGTTTCCGTTGCTTACGCGCCGCCATACCAGGGACTGCGGCGCCCTCTCTTGGCCCCGGGCGACGGGTACAGTACCATTGCCGGATTGTAATATCCCGCCCCTCCACCATATAGAGGGGGGTCATTCATCCAAATCACGGAGCTGTTGTCATGAGCGAAGCCAAGCACTGCCGTCTGCTGATCCTGGGCTCGGGCCCTGCCGGGTATACCGCCGCGGTCTATGCCGCCCGCGCCAATCTGAACCCGGTGCTGGTCACCGGCATGGAGCAGGGGGGGCAGTTGACCACCACCACGGAGGTGGATAACTGGCCGGGGGATCACGCGGGGGTGCAGGGGCCGGAGTTGATGGACCGGATGTTGAAGCATGCGGAGCGGTTCGATACGGAGGTCATCTTCGACCATATCCACACCACGGACCTGAAGCAGCGCCCGTTTCGCCTCACCGGCGATCAGGCCGAGTACACCTGTGATGCGCTGATCATCGCCACCGGGGCCTCGGCCCGCTATTTGGGCCTGGAGTCGGAGGAGGCCTTCAAGGGCAAGGGCGTTTCGGCCTGCGCCACCTGTGACGGCTTCTTCTATCGCGGGCAGAAGGTGGCGGTGATCGGCGGCGGCAACACCGCGGTGGAGGAGGCGTTGTATCTGTCCAACATCGCCTCGGAGGTGGTGGTGGTGCATCGGCGCGACGAGTTCCGCTCGGAGAAGATCCTGTCGGACCAACTGCGGCAGAAGGCGGCCGACGGCAACGTGACCCTGGAGCTGGACGCGGTGCTGGACGAGGTGCTGGGCGACGCCAGCGGGGTCACCGGCATGCGGATTAAGAACGTGAAGGACGGCTCCGCCAAGGACATCGACCTGATGGGGGTGTTCATCGCCATCGGCCATTCGCCCAATACCAAGATCTTCGAGGGGCAGCTGGAGATGAACGGCGGTTATTTGAAGGTGCACAGCGGCACCGAGGGCAACGCCACCCAGACCAGCGTCGCCGGGGTGTTCGCCGCCGGGGATGTGATGGACCATGTGTACCGGCAGGCCATCACCTCGGCCGGCACCGGCTGCATGGCGGCGCTGGATGCGGAGAAATACCTCGACGCCCTGGAGGCCGGTCAGTAAGCCGGAGGCATGATCTTTCTGCTGGATGCGGAGGCCCCCGACGCCCCCTTTCCCCCGGTGGAGCGGGCGGAGACGGAACCCAACGGGCTGCTCGCGGTGGGGGGCGATTTGTCGGCCGAGCGGCTGCTCAACGCCTATCGGGCGGGCATCTTCCCCTGGTACAACCCGGAGCAGCCGATCCTGTGGTGGTCGCCGGACCCGCGGGCGGTGTTGTTTCCCGAACGGCTGAGGCTGAACCGCAGCCTGCGCAAGGCGATCCGCAATCGGGGCTTTCGGGTGTCCTTCGATCGGGCCTTCGATGCGGTGATGCAGGCCTGCGCCGGACCCCGCGACGGCGCCGAGGGCACCTGGATCACCGCCCGGATGTTGGCGGCCTACGGGCGGCTGCACCGGCTGGGGCATGCCCATTCGGTGGAGGTGTGGGCGGGCGAGACACTGGCGGGCGGGCTCTATGGGGTGCATTTGGGACGGGTGTTCTTCGGCGAGTCCATGTTTAGTCGCCGGCGCGACGCCTCCAAGGTCGCCCTCGCCTTTTTGACCGATTTGGCCCTCGCCGAAGGCCTGCGACTGATCGACTGCCAAGTGTATTCGGATCACCTTTTGAGCCTGGGCGCCGAGGAGATCCCGCGCCGGGGCTTTACCGCGTTATTGAGCGATTGGTGCGCGCAGCCGTTGGCCATTGATTGGCATCGCCCCCGCGCCGAGTTGAGCGCCTTGGCCGAGCAGGTCTACGGCAATGACTGATCCGGGCGCTTTCCCTAGCCGCGGCTTGGCCCTGCGGCTGTATCGCACCCACGGCCACCCCTGCGCCTATCTGCCCGGGCGCATTGCGCGCTCGCTGGTGGTGGACCCGGAGCTGGGCAAGGATGCGCAAATCTACTCCAGCCTGCAAGGGATGGGCTTTCGGCGCAGCGGGTCTGAGATCTATCGGCCGGATTGCGCAGGCTGCGACCGCTGCATCGCCTCCCGCCTGCCGGTGGCGCGCTTTCGCCCCCGCCGCAGTCAGCGCCGCACCCTGAAGGCCAACGCCGAGCTGCAGGTTCGGCCCCGCTTGGCGCAGTATAGCGACGAATGTTTTCAGCTCTATTTTCGGTATATCCAGCACCGGCACGGCGATGGCGAAATGGCCAACCCGAGCCCCGAGGATTTTACGCGCTTTCTGATTTCGGACTGGTGCGAAACCCTGTTCATCGAGCTGCGGCGGGACGGCCGGCTGGTAGGCATTGCGGTCACCGACGTGCTGCCGCAGGGGCTGTCGGCGGTCTATACCTTTTTTGATCCCGCCTGGGAACGGCATAGCCCCGGGGTCTTCGCAATCCTGACCCAAATCGAGCAGACCCGCCGCATCGGCCTGCCCTGGCTGTATTTGGGCTACTGGGTGCCGGGCTGCCGCAAGATGGAATACAAGGCCGAGTACCAGCCGTTGCAACTGCTGGTGGACGGCCATTGGCGAGAGTTCGGCCGGGAGGATCCGTTGCCGAGCGGGGAGCGGGAGTCCGAGGGCTAAGGCCCGGCGGCGGCGCTCACCACTGCTCGACCTGGTAGCCGGCCTCCCGCAGCCGCCGCACCAGGCCATCTTCCCCCACCAAATGGGCGACCCCCACCACCACCAACTCGGTTCCCGGGCTTTCGATATGGGCCTGCACCGGGGCCATCCAGGCCGCGTTACGCCGGGCCAGCAGTTGTTGGTAAATAGCGGGGTAGTCGGTCTTCAATGCGGTGACGAATTCCTGGCTCAATACCGCGGTGTCACCGTTCTTCCAGGCGGCGGTCATGCGCTCGAACAGGTTTTCCGTGTCACGCAACTCCTCCAACGCATGGCGCATGAAGGCGTCGGGGTCGTCGCCGCCCATGGAGAACAGAAAATCCAGTTGCTGCTCTACGCTCTCCAGGCCCTCGACCGGTTTGCGGTCGGCCTGGGCGCGCTGGAAGAAGTGCATATCCACGCCGTTGGCATCCATGCCCAGTTGCTGCAATTGCAGGGTCAGCAGGGTCAAAAAGGCCAGCGGCGGGCGCATCGGGGTCAATAACGCCAGCGGCGCGCCCTGCTCCGCGGCATAGGCCTCTAGTTGGCGATAGACCGCGGGCGAGAGGGCGTCTTTGAGGGTGGAGCCGTCTGGGTACAGGCCCAGTTGCATGATTTGCAACTGCACCTCGGGGCTGTTCAGGCGCTGGAAGTCGGTCTCGAAGACCAGCCGGTCGGCCCGCTCGTAGGCCCGGGAGAAGGCCTCGGGCAACGGATGATCGGTAGGCCGCAAGATATGAATGGCCCCGGCCAGAAACAGCTCCCGGTCTTGGTGCGCTACGCGCCAAAGGGAGGTTTCGGCGGCCGCGGGAAGGCTGTAGGCGAGCACGCAGAAGAGGGCTGAACAAACGAGGCTACGGGGCACGGGGACTCCTTGGGCGGGGGGACCGCCGGTTTTCAGGGGCTGGCAGGGGCGCTCACTTCGGGGCTTGGGCCCGCACAGGGTCGCGGTAGCGCATATCTTCGCCCAGCAGGCGGTCCGCCGGCAAGCGCTTGACCGTGAGGCCGTATTCCACCCAAAAACCGAGAAGGGGGGTGAAGCGCATCGGGCTGGACAGGTCCGCCAGGCGGTTGCGCAGCCGGGTATGCGCTTGGGCGTGCCCGTGGCACCGCGGATAACCGGCCTGAGCGAACGGCTTTTGTGCGCGCTCAAAGGGTCCCCTGGGCGTCGAGGGTCAAGCGCTCCGCTAGTACAGCCGCGCACAAGTATCGGAGACAACGCCATTTAGGAACGCTGAGGGCGCGCAGGGGGTCTTGCTTGCCTCCGGCGTTATCGCCCAGCTCTCGAATCCTTTGTTGGATTGAGGTGAAGTCTGATTCCTCGGGCGTGTCGGCGACCCCCGCCCGCACGGGGTTTAGGTCCACGTAGCTCATGCAGGTCAACACGGCGGCTTCGTCCAAC
>JAABTK010000078.1 GCA_011389885.1 Gammaproteobacteria bacterium
GTGAGGTCGGGGGCTGGTTGCGGGTTTTGTGGCTGTCGGGCTCGCGCCCCTGGGGCGGGCCGGGGACGGGTCGCGCCGCGGGAGCGGCGTGACCCGCGCTTCTCGGCAAGCGGGGCTTGCTGAGCCGCATTCCCAAGTAGAGCTTGGGAACGAGCGCAATGAAAGTTCGTTGGACCGAAACGGCAGAGGCTCATTCGGCGCCAGGCAAAGTACGCCGCCGCATCTTGCGGGCATTCGTGCGGCGCGGCCTGCTCGAAAAAGAAGATCGCAAGGAGATGGAGCAGTGGGACCACGGCGGCGGGTTCTCTCTGGATGCCAGCGTGCGTATCGAGACCGACGACCGCCAGGGCCTGGAACGCCTGCTGCGCTATTGCGCCCGTCCGCCCTTCGCCGCCGACCGACTGGAGGAGATCGACGCCCAGCGGCTGATCTACCGCCTGCCCAAACCAAGCATGGATGGGCAAACCCAGATCATCCTTTCGCCGCTGGAGCTGATCGGCCGCATCGCCGCGCGGGTCCCGCCGCCCCGGCAACATCGGCACCGCTACTACGGCGTGCTCGCCCCCAACTCGCCGTTGCGTCCGGCGGTCACCGCCCTCGCGCTACATCCCGAGGCGCCAGAGCCTGAAACGAGGCCTCCGGCAGAGACGGCAGCGGACGACCCGCCGCCAGCTAGCGGGCGCTCCCCCGCACGCTACCTTTGCTCGCCCCATCCTTGGGACTCGCCCCCTTCCCTGGGGGCTTACGCGACAATCCGCTCCCGGCGGATTTTTCACGTTTGCGTCATCGACGGCGTTTTCGAGCCCGACCCCGACCCCGAGTTCGGCGTACGCTTTATCGAGGTGGAGGGACTCGAGGCGGACGACGCCGAGGCGGTACAGACCCAAATCCGTCGTCGCATCCCTTCGGCAGGCTCAGGACAGGCTTGCGGGCGTTCGTGCGGCGGGGACTGCTCGAAAAAGAAGATCGGAAGGAGATGGAGCAGGGCAGGACCACGGCGGCTTTTCCCTGGATGCCAGCGTAGGCATCAAAGAAATGCCCCTTGTTTCCCCCGTTTGTTGGCTCCCGAAGCCGCCGCGGGCCCCTTGATCCGGTCGGAATCCAGCGGCGTAAGGTTGTGGTGTACGGCCCTTGGGCTGGGTGAGGCCTTTGCAATTACTATTAAAGAGCGTACAGGGTCCGTGAACGGCGCAAAGGGTATTATTCCTGTTCCATCTGCTGCAAAATTGCAGCCCTTACGAACAACGAGGAGACGACCATGAGCGAACGGCCCGTTGCACTGATCACCGGCGGGGCCCAGGGCATCGGCCGGGGTCTGGTGCTGGATCTGCTGAGGCGGGGCTATGCGGCGGCCTTCACCGATCTGGACCGCGAGGCCGGAGACGAGCTGCTGGAACAGGCGGACTCCGACCGGCTCCTGTTCGCCGAGGCCGACATGAGCCGAGAGCCTCAGGTGGCCGAGGCCCTGCAAAAAACCCAGCAGCGGTTCGGCCGCCTGGACGCCTTGGTGAACAACGCTGCCCTGGCCGACCCCTTTGGCCCGCCGTTAGAGGATCTGCCTGTGCAAGATTGGCAGCGGGTGCTCGACACCAACCTCACCGGCCCCCTAATGGCGGCCAAGCACGCAGCGGCGCAATTGCGCAAGGCCCGCGGCGGCATCGTTAACATCGCCTCCACCCGCGCCCTTCAATCCGAGCCCGACACCTTCGCCTATACCGCCGCCAAGGGCGGCCTCGTGGCCCTCACCCACGCCCTGGCCGCGAGCCTGGGCCCCGAAATCCGCGTGAACGCGGTCAGCCCCGGCTGGATCGACGTCAGCGCCTGGCAAAAACGCAGCGCCCGCCAGCCCGAAGAACTCAGCCCCGAAGACCACGCCCAACACCCCGCCGGCCGCGTGGGCCGCCCCGAAGACATAGCCGCCATCACCGCCTGGCTGATCTCCCAAGAAGCCGGCTTCGTCACCGGCCAAAACTTCATCGTAGACGGCGGCATGACACGCAAAATGATCTATGCGGGGTGAGTGGTTGGTGCTTAGTGCTTAGTGCTTAGTGCTTGGTGCTTAGTGCTTGGTGCTTAGTGCTTGGTGCTTAGTGCTTAGCGCTGAGGACTGACCACAGACCACTGCGCACTGTCCACTGCGCACTGTCCACTCACCACTCACCACTCACCACTCACCACTCACCACTCACCACTCACCACTCACCACTCACCACTCACCACTCACCACCAACCACCAACCACCAACCACAGCCAGAACAGGCGCGGAAGACGCGAAAAGCTGATTGCGCTCCCCTCTGCTAGGCGCGGCCGTGAAGGTTTCTTGATCTGTTTGGTGGATCGTGCCATGATTTAGCTTCTTGACAAAAACTTTCAGACAACACACGGGGGAGATCAAATGGCGCTTTTCGAATGGGACGATCGTTTTAGTGTGGGGGTGACCGAAATGGATAATCATCACAAGAAGCTGTTCGATATTTTGAACAAGCTATTCGATGATGCGCGCGAGGGCAAGGGGGCCGAGGCGGTGGCCGGGACCATCGGTGAGCTGATCCGCTACACCGAGTACCACTTTGCCGAAGAGGAGGCGAAGCTGGCCAATTCGGCATACCCTCATTTAGCGGATCACAAGGCCAAGCACCGGGCCTTTGTGGATCAGTTGAAGGACTACAAGGCCCAGGCGGATAGCGGGGGTGGTATCTTCGTGGTCAATAAGGTAGCCCAGACGGGCACCGATTGGTTGAAAACCCATATCCTCCAGGTGGACCAGGAATACGAGCAGTACTTGGCGAAATAGGGGGCGGTTCAACGCTGGCAGCGAGGGCGAAGGAAAGCCTGGGCCGATGCGCCTTGGCGGATCGCCCTCGTTCCCGCATGTTTCTTCGCCCCCAGCCTCGGCTTGTAGGTCGCGCCTGCCCGTCAGGCTCGGTTGGGCTGGCGAGGGGGGCGGGTCCTTGCATGGCGGCCGTCGGCGGTGTTCAAGGACCGCCTCGCCATATTTGAATTTATAAACCAACCCTTTGGGCGGATGTTTTTCCGGTTTTTGGCTTTCATCTCCGGCCAAGAGCACTTGCCCGCTTTTTGCGCTGAGTGTAGACAAGCAAAGGTTTTTCTTGGCGTCTTGGCGAGAGAGCCTTCGCTGCCGATCTACGCGTGCCAGGAATAGGATGTGCTGAGCAACGAGGCGCAGTGGGCCATTGAACCGCGAATAGACGCGAAATAGACGCGAATACTCAGTTCGCTACAGGCGGAACCTGAGGCGCCTTGCGGGTGCGCGATTAGACCCTAGGATGCGCCCCGGGGCGGCAAACCTTGATGCAACCAACCGCCCATGACCGCCCCAGTTTTTAACCAAAACCCCCTCCGCGCTCTCTGCGGTCCTCTGCGCCCCCTGCGTTCCTAAATGGGCGTACTCGGGCGCAAGCCCTGCCCGTCCGGCCGCGTTTTGGCCGATCGCGCGGGCGGCGGGCTCGCGCTCGGTTCACTCCGGGGTGAGTAGTCGTTCCCAGGTCTGGCGGCTTGCGGGGTAGTCGAGGATGGCGGCGGTGATGGCGTCCAGGCGGCGCGCCTGGTGATTGGGGTCGTTGATTTGGCGGTAGCCGGTGGCTTGGGGGCCGAAGTTGCGCTGGAGATTTTCGCTGAACGTCCGAAAGGCGCGGACTGCGCTGCGGGCTTGTCGCCCGCCGTCTTCTGTGGCGGCGGGGCGATTCCACCAGGCCGCGGGGGCGGCGAGTTGGGCTTCGAGGGTTTGCAGTTTTTCGGTGATCGATTGCCGGCGTTGGTTGTAGTTATCCAGGAGTTCCGCTTGGGTGGCCTGCAGGCGGGCGCGAATCGCTTCGCGGCCGAGGGGTTTGGCGGGGTAGCCGTGTTGGCAGAGCGCGATTATGGTGAATAGCATGACGTCGCCAAAGAACTGGCGCTCCAGCTCGTCGGAGAGGTCGATGGTCCCGCCCTGGTGCTCTACGCCGTGGCGCAGCTCGGCGCGGCCCAGGTTCTCGACGGTGCGGCGATGGAGCATGGGCAGGTTGGCGGAGCGGAAACGACTACCCAGCTCGGCTTGGAGGATGCGCCCCAGGGTGGGGCCGGACATGCGCAGTTTGAGCGGGGCGAAGGGGGTGTGCCAGTGCAGGCCTTGGCGGTTGCAGACAAAGTTGCCGGCGTAGACGGTGCGCGCCGGTTGCAGGCCCTCGAATAGGCCGGTGTGCCGATACCAGCTCTTGCGGGTGGGGTGTTCGCCGTGAAAAAACGCGTTCAGCCCGTGGGCGAAGCGGCCGAAGGCGGCGGCGTTGGGGTGCGCGCCGGGCAGGGGACAGTTGTAGGCATAGGCCGCGCGTTCGGGCCGAAAGCCGAAGCGGTCGGCCATGTCGTGGTAGATGGCCCCGGTTTCGGCGCTGGATTGGGCGTCGCCATGGAAGCCGCAGGCCGCCGTCGGGTCGGCCGCAGCGGCGTGCCGGAGGAAGGCGTTGACGTCGTCGAGGAAGCGGTTGGTCATCACCGCGGGGGACACCGGCGGGTCGCCCACCACCTTGCCGGTGATCAGCACGGCATCGGTTGCCCGGAACAGGCGGTCGAATTGATGCAGAAAGGGGATCGCGAACAGGTCCTGTTCGCCCTGGGGGGTCGGGGTCTTGATCCGAAACTCTTGGTCGCTGTCGATGGACCAAAATAGCACCGGGCCGTCCATCTCCGCGGCCATGGCCTGCAACTGGAGATAGGCCAGGTTGCGCATGTTGGAGGAGCCTTTGTGGAAAAAGGCGGCCTCGTTCAGCGGACCGAACAGGCGCTCGCGCTCGGCGGCGGGCAGGCGTTGCAGGGCGGCGATCTGTTCCGCCTGGCCCCAGTGCAGGGTTTCGAGGCCGTGCGCGGTGAACTCCGCGGCCCATTGGCGGTGGTCTCGGATGGCCGCCGGGTGTTGGCTGTCATCGGCGATCAGCACCCGGACCTTGGGGTAGCGGCCCTGGCGAAACCCCCCGTATTCGAACCGCCGACAGAGTTCCAGCAGGCTGCTCAGGCAGGCCCTCAGGTGCCGAGGGCGGTCGGCCACCGGGAGGAACACGATAAAGGCGTGTCGGCGGTCCGGACCGCCCGCTGCGATTGCGGCCTCCAGTTGCCGGTGCGCGGCCTGGTAGGCCTGCAACAGGCGCTCGTCGGGGCCCTCGCTCCACAGCCGCTGCTCCAGTTCTTCGATTCGCGCCTGCATCGCGCGGGTCATCGCCTGGAGAGGTAGTTGGGAAAGGCGTCCTTGTGGATCGGGATCTCGATTAGGTTGATGGCGCCGCGCAGGTCGGCCTGGTCGAACAACAGCGCGATGTCCTGCTCGCTGTCGATACGATGGTGTTGGATGCCGAAAGCGCGGGCCAGCAGGCCGAAGTCGGGGTTGTGGAAGTCGCAGTCGATGAAGCGCCGCTCGTAGAGCTGGTGCTGATTCTTGCGGATCAACCCCATGGCGCCGTTATTGAGCACCACTACGTTGAGCGGGATTTGGTAGTTCACGGCAGTCATCAGCTCCATGGCGCACATCTGGAAGCCGCCGTCGCCGAGGATCGCGAAGGTCGTGCGCGGGTCTGCAAAGCGCGCCCCGATGGCCGCGGGGATGGCGTGGCCCAGGGAAGAGACGCCGGAGTTGGGGTGGTAACGATTGGCCGGCGAGACGCTGAAGTCGTTCTGGGCGAAGACGATGTTGTCGTCGAACACCATCAGGTCCGTGGGAAAGCGCTCGGACAGGCGGCGGAAAAAGGCCTTCAACAGCGCGAACTCGGTCGGCGCGGGGGCGCTCGCCGCGGCGGGTTCACGCCAGTCGGCGAGCGGTTCCGACGCGCCTGTGGGCAACCCCTTGGGGGGCGCTTTGGCCAGGCGCTCCAGCAGGCCGCGCATGGCTTGGCGGATGTCGCCCTGCAACGCCACATCGGCGCGAAAGACCTTTTCCAGTTGCTCGTGGTCGTGGTCGATTTGGCAGATCTTCTTGCCGTCGAGCAGGCGGTCGTCCCAGACGTAGCTGGTGCGCTCGTTGAAGGCCGCGCCCAATACCAGGATCAGGTCGGCCTGTTCCACGATATACTGGTAAGCGTGGCCGTGGGAGGTGACGCCGAGGCTGCCGAGGGCCAGGGGCGAGGTTTCATCCACAATCCCCTTGGCCTTCAGGCTGGTGGCCACCGGAATGTTGAGCCGGGTGCTGAGTTCCGCCACCAACTCCTGGGCCCCGCAGCGGATGCAGCCGTGGCCGGCGACGATGACCGGCCGCCGGGCCGCGCGAATCAGCTCCGCCAGCTCCCCGAGCGGCAGGGTGCGGGGGCGGCGGGCATGCGCGGACTGGCGCGGAAAGATCTGTTCCAGCAGCACCTCGTCCACCTCTTCGGTCTGCACATTGAACGGGAAGCTCAGCAGCACCGGGCCGGGTTTGGGCGAGCGCAGGATCTTGGCGGCCTTGTTCAACACCGGACCGAGATAGTCGGTGCGCTCCACTAATTTATGATAGCGGGTGATGGGCCGAAACAGTGCCGATTGATCGATGGCCCCGCCCTCGCCCGAGCTTTCTTGCAGGCCGCCCTTGCCGAAGATATGGGTGGAGGTCTCGCCGGTGATGGCCAGCACCGGCAGGCGGTCGGCATAGGCATTGGCGATGCCGGTGGTCAGGTTGGTGGCGCCGGGCCCGGCGGTGGTGATGCAGGCCCCGATGCGCCCCGAGTGCCGGGCATAGCCGCCGGCCATGAACGCCGCCCCCTGCTCGTGCTTGGCCAATATGGTGCGGATAGGCGAATCGTAGAGCCGGTCGTAGACGGGCAGGATATGCGCCCCGGGCATGCCGAAGATGCTCTCCACGCCGAGCCGTTGCAGATAGCGGACGATCAATTCACTGACTGAGATACGCATCTAAAGGGTGGTTTCGCCCCGAACGGCTCGCTTGAGTGCAAAGGGGGTGAAGTTTACCCCATGGGGCTAGGCGGTGGGAAACCGAGATGCCCCCTAGTGCGCCTGCGCCGAAGTAACGGAAACAACGTGGAGGTTGAGGCTTTAGCCGGCTTGGGGCTTCGTTTGCCCCGGCTAACGGTCATGGAGTGATGCACCACCCCGGGAAATGAATCGGCCCAAGGAGTGGCAGTCCTCCAAGGACTGCCACTCCTTGGTGGATTCAGTACGGAAGCTTCACCGGTGGTGCTTGCCTCGGCAGCGGCGCTGGAGCGCCGGGCATGCATCCCCACGCTGGAGCGGGGGGCGAGAGAAGCCCCAACCACCAATCACCGAGCACTAAGCACTAAAACCAAAACCGCTCAGCCGTACCAGCGGCGACCGGAAATTCCCTTGCAGTTCGGTGATTGAATTTCACTCCGAACCCCACCAATTCGCTGCTATCGCGCCCATTTCAGAATTAAGAGGAGAGCCGATCATGGCCGAGTGGAAAACCGGGCAGGTGGTGGATAAGGTGCAATGGACCGAGGCGTTGTATTCGTTGGTCTTCGAGGCCGAGCTGGCCCCGTTCACCGCCGGTCAGTTCGTGCGCGTGGGGCTGGAGGTGGACGGCGAAACCATAGGCCGGCCCTATTCGTTGGTGAACCCGCCGCATGAGCCGCGGCATGAAATCTACTTCAATATCGTGCCGGTGGGGCAGCTCAGCGAGCGCTTGGCCCAGCTGGAGCCGGGTGATCCGATCCTGGTCGATCCGCGCCCCAATGGCTACTTCACCCTGGCCGAGACGCCCGCGGGGCGGCGCTTGTGGATGTTCGCCACCGGCACCGCCCTGGGGCCTTACCTCTCCATGCTAAAGACCGCCGAGCCCTGGGGCCGCTTCGAGCAGATCCATTTGGTTCACGGCGTGCGCTTGGCGCGGGACCTGAACTACGCGGCCGACATCGAACGGATTCAGGCCGAGCACCCGCGGCAGTTTCGCTTCTCGCCGCTGGTGAGCCGCGAGGAGACCGGCTTCGCCTGGCCCGGGCGCATCACCGACGCCATTGAGAGCGGCCAGCTGGAGGCGCGGCTGAACACCGCGTTCGATCCCGCACAAGACCGGATTATGCTCTGCGGCAACATGGAGATGATTCGCGACGCCCAGGTCGTGCTGGCCGAAAAGGGCTTCCGGAAGCACCGAGCCAGCGCCCCGGGGCAAATCATCACCGAGAAGTATCATTGATGAGTAGCGGCAGCTTGGTGCTGTTCCCCCAAGAGGCCGCGCTGGAGGCCCCGACCTTTGAGGCGCTGGCAGAGGTGTTGCGCGCCGCCGGGGTGCTGGGGTCGCCGATTGCGGGCGGCGAGGGCGAGTTTTTGGCTGGCGAGGGCTTTTTGCAGCAAATCACCTTCATGGGTTGCTCGCCGTTCATCGCGTTAGAGCCGCCGGCCGACGGCGGGGCGTTTTGCCACCTGCGGTTGCACGGCCCCTATGCCGAACCCCGCTTGCTCTGGGGGCGGAATACGCGCCCGCCCAAGTGCCCGGCGTGCGGCCGACGGATCGCGGACTGGCAACAGCATTTGGGCGCGGACGCGGTGCATTGCGCGGCCTGCGGGGCCGAGTCCCGGTTGGCGGATTGCGCATGGCGCGGCCATGCCGGCTTTGGCCGCTGCTTTGTGGAGATTCGCAACATCTTTCCGGGCGAGGCGGTGCCGGTGGACCGCCTGCTGGCCCGGCTGCAAGGCTTGGGGGCCGGTCCCTGGGGCTGGTTTTACCTAAGCTGATCGAGGCCCGGCGCGGGCGAGGCAATCCCGCTGTGCGGCGGTAGAATCAGGTCCATGCCGATCGGCAGGTGGTCGGACAAGGGGTAGTCGAGCGCCCGCAGGTTCTCCGTGCGCAGGCCCCTGGAGACCAGGATATGGTCGAGTTGCAGTTGCGGGCGCCAACTGGGAAAGGTCTTAATCGGCGGTCCCGGCGGTTGCAGGTCCAGGGCCTGGATTACCTGCCGCAGCTCGCGGGATTCGCCGACGCAGTTCATATCCCCCATGAGCACGACGTAGGGATAGTCCTTGAGCCGTTCGGCGATGTAGGCGAGCTGTTTGCCCCGCGCGCGCCGGCTCAGGGCCAGGTGCAGCACGCACACCGCCAGGCAGCTTTCGTCGTGTTCGCCGAAGCGGGCCAGCAACCCCCCGCGCCCGGGCAGGCCGGGGAGCTTGTGGTCCGACACCGCGACCGGATTGATTTGGCTCAACAGGCCATTGCTGTGCTGGGCGATGTTGCCCAGCTTGCGGTTGATCTGCTGATACCAATAACTAAAGCCGCCGCGCTGGGCCAGGTAGGCCACTTGGTCCACGAACTCACTGCGCAGGCTGCCCGAATCGACCTCTTGCAGGCCCACCAGGTCGAAGCCGCGCAGCATGGCGGCGATGCGGTCGAGGTTGCGTTGCCGCTCCGGGTGCGGCAGTACATGCTTCCAGCCCTGGGTGAAATAGTGGCGATAGCTGCGGGTGTCCATTCCGGTTTGGACGTTGTAGCTGAGCAGCCGCAAGCGCGGCGGCGTTGCATCGGTCCCTGCGGACATTCCGCTGCGCACCTCGTTTTAGAGCGGGCCGGGCGCGCTTATTCGGCGGTATCGCCGGTCTTTTCGGTGCGCGATTTCTCCACCAGGTGCTTAATCACCTCGATCATCAGGCTGGACTCCAGGCCGCCCACCAGGTATTTGCCATCCACGCCAGTGGCCGGCACCCCGCGCACGCCAAAGCGTTCGGCCAGCACTTCCGCCCGCCGGGCCTGGGTTTGCACCGCGAATGAATCCATCGCCTTGCGGTATTCCTCTACATCCACGCCCTGCTCGGCGAGAAAGGCCTCCATCGCGTCTTGGGTGGCGAGGCGGTTGTTTTCTTCATGAATGGCGTGAAAGATCTTGCCGTGGAGGTCCTCTTCCACGCCCAGCAGCTTCAGCGCGTAGAAGGTCTTGGCGTGCATGATCACGTTGGGCCGGTTGAACATCGCCGGCACCAGGGTGATGTCTACATAGTCGGGCTTGTTTTCCTTCCAGGCCTGCAAGTGCGGCTCGAAGGCGTAGCAGTGGCCGCAGGCGTACCAGAAGAACTCCACCACCTCCACGCGGTCCCCCTCGCCGCCCGGCTGCTCCGGGATGATCGGCATATAGTGGACGTCTTCTTCGAACTCGATGGCGGCGAAAGCGCTCAGCGGGAGCAGCAGGAACAGCAGCGCGAACAGTTTTTTCATCTCTTCACCTCGTTACGGGGTTTGGTTGTGCTTGTTATCCGATGGGCGCCCAGCCTAGCGCATCCGCGGGGTTGCGGGATAGAGGCCCACGCTTGAACTTGTCGGACAATCGCTGCGGCCGGGGGTTCAGCCGCCAGGCCGCCTGCGGGCAAAAAAAACGGCGACCCGGGGGCCGCCGTTTGGCGTCGATGCGACGGCCCCGGATCAGTGCAGGCCTTGCATATACGAGGCCACGGCCTCGATTTCCTGATCGGTCATGCGGGCGGTTACGCTGCGCATCATTTTGTTTTCGTCGTTAGTGCGGTTGCCGTCGCGGTAGTCCGTCAGCGCCTTGGCCAGATAGCTGGCGTGCTGACCGCTGATGCGCGGATACTTGGCGGCCGGGTTGCCCAGGCCGCTGGGGCCATGGCAGGCCATGCAGGCGGCCACTTGGGTGTTGGCGTTGCCGGCGCGGAACATCTTTTGGCCGGCCTCCACCAGCGCCGGATCGGCCTTGCCCGGTTTTTGCTCCTGCTCGGCGAAATAGGCCGCCAGATCCTCAATGTCCTGGTCGCTCAGGGGCATGGACATGGGCGTCATCAGCTCGTTGCTGCGGGCGCCGCTTTTGAAGTCGTGCAACTGCTTTTTAATATAGCTCGGGTGTTGGCCGGCGATACTGGGCCAAATGGGATTCGGGCTGTTGCCATCCGGGCCATGACAGGCCACGCAGGTGGCGGATTTGGTCTTGCCCGCTTGCGGGTCCCCGGCGGCCTGCGCGCCGCCCGCTGCAAACATTATCGCGATCGAAACCGAAACTAGCCACTTGCTCATGGTCGCACCCAATTGGTTCGTCTGAAGACCGCTCCCGAAAAACCCCGGAAGCAAAAAACGGACATTGTATACCAGAATCCCAGGGGTCGGGTCAATGTATTCAGGCGTGTTTCCACGCCTGCGTTTGCGGCCGCAGCGTGGCCAGTATGCGCTGCGCCAAGGCCCCGCTGGGGTCGGAGGGGGCCGCGCGGTAGCGGCATTGGATGGCCGGATTTTCCCGCAGCAGGCGGGCCTGACTCAGGGCCGACCACAGGGCGCGGCTGAGGTGGGCGCGCACCAGCGGCTTGGGCAGGAAGCGGTAGATTTGCCCCTGGTTGATCAGGTCGCTGAGCAGGGCGTTGTCCTTGTATTGGGTGACCACGATGCTGAGCACCGCGGGCTTCACCTGCTTTAAGGTCTTGAGCAGATCGCTGACCGCATCGCTCTCGACCTGGACATCGCAGATGATCACGTCCACCGGCTCGGAGCCGAGCACGCTCAGCGCCTCCTCCAGGTTGCGCGCCCACCACACCGGCAGGTCGGCGCCGCGCTCCCGCTTGAGGGCGTCCGCCACCAAATCAAAGCTGTGGCAATCGTCATCCAGCACCAAAATGCCGCTTGCGGCGCCTCGGGCGGCGGCCGGTTGGGTTGCGACCAGGGTGATTTCGCGGCTCTCGCAGGCCGCGGCGACGGCCTCGTGCAGGGTGTCTCGCAGGGTGTCGGCGCGCCAGGGCTTGGTGAGATAGCGGAAGATTTCGCTGTCGTTAATGGAGTCGATCACCGCCTGGCGGTCGGAGTACCCGGTCAGCAGGATGCGCATGGCGTGCGGCGAGACCTGCTTCACCAGGTACAGCAGCTCCTGACCGCTGAGCCCCGGCATGCGTTGGTCGGCCACCACCACATCTACATGGCGCTGTTGCACCCGTTCCAGCGCCTGCGCTGGATCGACACAGGTCAGCACCTCGAACTCTCCCCGAAACAGCAGCGACAGCGAGCGCAGCACGCGCTCTTCGTCATCTACGAACAGCACCACGGGGCGGCGCCAAGGTGCGGGGTTTTGGCTTTTCGCAGCGGACTGCTCCATAAGGGCTCCGTTGACCTCTTGATTTGGCTACCGCCGGGCGGGAACGGCCAGACACTGTAGCCGTAGTCTATTACAAAAGGGCTACAGGAATCTTTCAGCGGCCCTCAGAGGCCGTCCGGGAATGGAAGAACCGACTGCGGAAGGCCCTTTCGCTCGGTATTTCCGTCCATTTTCGGTGCATAGCCCCGCTACTCGCTCGATAGTGAACAAAACACGGCCTTGAGATGGCATCCCCTGGCTCTGGTCCCCATTCTCGGGCAGCCTCTCAGGCCGGCTGTTTGCGGCGATCGATGAACAGGCTGTTGCCTTTTTGCTTTTTCGCCTCCTTTTTGGCCTCGCTGGCCATGGCGGCCACGCAGTGGTAGGTGTCGCAGTGCTTGGGGGTTACGGCCCCGATGGACAGGGAGACGAGTTCGAAAAACGCCTCCTTGCCCTTGCGGTCCTTGGCCAGGATGCCGCCCTGCAGGCGGTCCGCCTCGTTGTAGAGTTCCAGCGCCCTGTCGGCGAAGCGTTCGAGTATGCGCTTGCAGCGGGCCTTCCAGTCCGGGCTGCGAAACAGCGCGATGAAGTCGTCGCCGCCCACATGGCCGATGAAGTCGCAAGCCGGATCGATGGCGTCGCGTACCAGCTCGGCCACCAGGCGAATGACGTCGTCGCCGCGCTCGTAGCCATAATAATCGTTGAATGGCTTGAAATTGTCCAGGTCCAGGTAACAGGCGGTGAACGGGTGGTCGTTGGCCAGCAGGTAGGCGATTTCCTCTTCGATGCGCACATTGCCCGGCAGGCCGGTCAGGGGATTGGCATGGCTGGCGTCGCGAATCTGCATGGCGGTGATGCTGCGCAGGATGTCCACCACCTTGCCTACGCCGTGATAGCGACCGGCCTGGGTGATAATGAAGTCCTGGTTGTCCTGGGCCTGACCGCGTTCAATAATCAGCTGGCTGACCTGCTTGATGGGCTCATCGTATTCCACCACCAAGGGATCATGGTCCATGAAGTTCAGGATCGGGGCGCGGCCATAGAGGTCGCGCCCGTAGGGCGTGAGGAAGATGCTGGTCAGGTGCTCGCGGCGGATGATCCCCACCGGCTCGTCCTGGTAGATCACCGGAATCGATTGCAGCTCTGGGCTGCGCATGAACAACCGAATCACCTCGCCGGTCATTTCCGTGGGGGCGATGTGTGAAATGGAGCGGGTCAGGCTGTCCACCAGCTCCGATGGCGCCAGGCTGCGCACGCTCTTTTCGCTCTCCGGCACGAATAGGCGCTCGGGCAGCGAAATGGCGGGAAACGAATCCGGGGCGCCGAAATACGGCCCTTGGGCCAGGTCCACGCCGAGCCGGCGGAGGGTGAACAGGTCCGCCGCATTGTCCACGCCCCGCGCCATGATTTGCGCGGCCGGTTGGGCCAGGCTGATGACGCGTTCGAGAAATTGCTGGCGGGTGCGGTTTTCGCCGGCGCCGCGGATGTAATGGGGGTCGATGGTGACGAAGTCCGGGGCCAAGTCGAGCAATTCCTTGCGCCCCAGGGTCAGCACCGCGGCCTCGTCCAAGCAGACGCCCAGGCCCAGCCCGCGGCAGACCTCGGTCACCGCCCGCATGTTGGCCGCATCCTGCTCCGCCGCGTAGGCGCTGAAGCGGGCCACCAGGCGGCCGCCGGCGAAGCCGGACTTGTGCTGCCATTTGGGCAGCTTGTCCGCCGCCGGACCGAGGAAAAAGGCGGGGGAGAAGGTAATGAACAAGTGCCCTGCAAGGTTCAGGCGATCAAATTGGCGAATCGACACCTTGGCCGCGCTGCGCTCCAGCGGCAGCGCCGCCCGACTCAACTCCGACGCCAGGCGCAGCCGCCCGGGAGGATACAATAACGAATCCGCCGGGCCGTGAACCGCGGCCTCGTAACCGATCACGCGTCGTTCCTCTAGCGAGGCGACCGCCTGGAATACGGGATAGAGGGTGTCATTCTCCATCACCTGATTGAAACACTGGATTAAATTGTCCATTAGGGCACGCAGACGCAATGAAACAGGGGCCAGTGTAAGCCCCCCGCAGTGACAGGCCGGTGACAGGGCGGTTGCGGGCGGCCCGGCAGGCGCCGGGTAATAGTTCCCCCTTCCTTTCCTGCGGGAGGAGGCCGGGGGAGGGCCGCGCTCACAACAGGCGCAGCGCTATGAATTCGCGGCGGCCGTTCATCCCGCCCGCGGCGTGGGCGGCGATCCTGCGTTTTACCGCGGCCTGTGAGCGGTTGCGGCGCAGGCTACAGGCGCGGCCTCCTCTGGTTTCGCGCCCTGGGCGCGGCGGCCCCGGCGCAAGGGGAATTTTGCATTGGCCGGCGAAGTGTTATTCTTTGTCTTCTATGAACATTTTGTCGGACTGACTCACGCCTTTCATGCGCATCTACATGCAAACACCGGCCGCCCCGGACGCGCCCGTGCGGTTCTATCAGTTGCAATTGCAGCCGGACCTGCTCGGCGGCTGGAACCTGATTCGGGAATCCGGCCTGCAAGGCCAGCGCGGCAGTGCCCGCAAGGAGTTCTACGAAATCCGCGAGGACGCCGAGGCGGCGCTGACCAAGTTTCGCGACCGCCAGCTCAAGCGCGGCTACCTGGTGGTGTTTCGCGAGGGGGCCTGAGCGGCTTCGGCCCACGACTCCCGCCGAGGACGCCTGCGCGTGAATACACGGAAACCGCGCCATTCAGGAAGGCAGAGGGCGCAAAAGACCGCAGCGGGCGCGGAGGAGGCTTGCTTCGTCAAGCCGCCCCTGCGGCGTGACGCATTTGCCGGCGCTCCGCGCCGGGAGCGGGTTTGGGGGGCGGGGCTCGGCTAGCCGGCTCGGAGGCTTCGTAGGCCTAAGCGCTAAGCACTGAGCACTGAGCACTAACCACTAAGCACCCAATTGAACCACAGATAAACACGGGTGGACGCAGATGACCGGATGGGCAAAGGCGCCCAGCGCCAAGACCGAAAACAAAGCCGAGCCGTCGAAGCATGGGGCGCCCGCGATAGGGAGTCTCTAAACCTTATGGACCGCAAATCGAAACGCCTCTCTGCGCGCCCTGCGGTTCTTCGCGCGCCCTGCGTTCCCCGAGAGCGTCCGGTCTGTTTCCGGTGCTTAGGCGCGGCCTGTACTAAAAGGTCTTGCTCCAACCCACGCCCAGCTCCCACTGGCTCATGCGCAGATAGCCGGTCTGGGGGCCGGTGTTGGGGTTGCTGCCGTGCAGGCGTTCCTCCGGGACGTACAGCAGGGCCACGCTCAGCTCGTTGTGATCGTCAAAGGCCTTGGAGAAACCGAAGGTGTAATGCCGCTGCACTACCGCCGGCGCCAGCACGTTCATCAGCGCCTGAGAGGCCGGGAAGGCGTCGCTGGACTCGCTGAAGCCGGCGCGGAAGGAGAGGTCCTTGCGGTAGCGCCATTCGACGCCGAACTTGAACACATCGATGTCCTGCCAGCCGAAGCCCAGCCCGTCATCCGTGCCCAGCAGGGTCTGCCCCGGCATGAACACCAAATCCGCGGCATTGCCCACTGCCGCCACCTCGCTGAAATTGATGTGCTGGTAGTCGAAGGCGAAGGTCACATCGGGGGTGATTTTGTAGGAAAAACCCAGGTCGAAATTAGACGGAATATCGAAATCCCCGCCCTCCGCCAGCAGCCCCTTATAGTCTTCGAACTCACCCATGTGGATCCGGCTTTGATACGAGGCCCCCAGGGTCAGCCGATCCGTGACCATGCCCATCCAGCCTACGCGCACCCCCAGGCCCCAGGCGATGTCGCGGCCGTTATTGGTCACCGCCTCGGGGTGGGCGGAAAACGGAATGAACGGATTCAGCCCCTTCGCTTCCAGGGTTTGAATCGCCAGAATCGGCGTAATGCCGATCGCGTGCTGCTCGTCGAGCTTGCGCGAATAGGTGACGCCGGCAAAGGCCTGCATCAAATCGATGCTGGCGCCGCCCTCGGGCAGGGTTTCCGGCATCATCGGATTGGCGAAATTACGGAACACCGCCTCGTCATAGTCCGTATTCAAGCCGCCGTTGGCCCCCAGGCTGATGCCGATCGAGCTGTTCTCGTCCAGCATCCGGTTATAGCCGAAATGCGGAATCGGAAAGAAATCGGTATTGCTGTCATAGTCGCCCGGCGGGATATTGGCCGGACCCATGGGGCCGGGCGGCATGTAATCATCGTTGGCATGAAAGCCGCGATCAGGCGAAAACAACGCCAACCCGTACTCCATACGATTGCCGCTATGCACCAGCGAGGCCGGATTGGTGGAGGCGCACATGGCCCCCAACGGCATCGCCACGCAAGCCCCGGCGATGGACTTGGACTTGGGCCCGTAGCCATGCGACCAATAGCCGTTAGTGGCCAGCGCCCCGGTGGCGGCCAGCGACGCGGCGACAAAAACACCGATACGACTGTACTTCTTCATCAAGCGACTCCAATACAATGGTGGTTTTTCGGCAAGATATCCGCGGTTGCGCCGGCGTGATCGGTCGGCAAGGGCAAGCGCCCGATCCGGCCAAGCGAGCCCGAGGCGGCGGCGCGGATGATTATTGTTCGCAGCCCAGCCCCGGCCCCGCTCAAAAAGCGACATCAGCGAAGCGGGACAAGATTAGCACAGTCGCCGAGAGCGGAGAATCCTCCGCGCCCCCCCCGGCGACCCGCCTGGTCGGCCGGACGCCTGGGCGGGTGTATTTGCGGCCCGCGGGGTTTATCATGGGTCGGCCCTGCGGCAGCGATGCAGACGAGTGACAAAGCGCTGAATTGGTGGAACAATGCCGCGCTTTACAGGGGATTCCGGCAGCCGCATATCCAGCAAAAATCAAGGGGTTAAGGCGAAATGCGTAGCGACTTCCCAAACGCCCATCGGCGGCATTGGCGCGATGCCGAGCTGCTGTTTGAGAATCAACGCTGGGCCAATGCCGATCACCTCTACGGCATGGCGACCGAGTGCGGCTTGAAGGGCCTGATGGGGGCCTTCGGGATGCCTTTCGATGCGCAAAAGGATCGGCCGCAAGCGAGCGAGGACCGCACCCATGCCGACGGCGTCTGGAGGCGTTACGAGATCTATCGCTCAGGGCATCTCGCCGGTGCGGGCTATGCTTTATCCAGCGAAAACCCCTTTCATGACTGGGGTGTGGCGCAACGCTATGCCAACGAATCCCATTTCACACAGGAAGAGGTGAGGCCCCACCGTGAATCTGCTGAAGAGGTCCGAAGGCTTGTGCGCAAGGCGCGACTGGACGGGGTGTTGTGATCACTTTCGATGAGATTCTGCCCGCCCTCGACGAGGTGCTGCCATCCCATGTCGGCGTGGTTTCCAGGCTCGAAAGGCTAGTGGTCAACCGCGATTTGAATGGCCGGATCCGATTGATCGCGCCCGAGGCCGCAATGCAAGACATTGCGCTCGCGGATGGACTCCGGGCGCTTGCGGAGACGCTGGCCGAGCGTCTGAAACCGCACGCCTTCGCCCCCGATCAAATGCTCCTCTACGAGCCCGACATGGAGGAGGCGCTTGCCGGGGCCCATGTCTTTCCCGTGGAGAGCATGGAGGGCGTGCTCTTTGCCGACCGTTTGGCCAGCGAGGGCGGCTGGGCGGACATCGCAGCGGTCTCGTCGGGTGCGCCCCGCGTGGTGTTCTTTTCCATCAAGGGCGGGGTCGGGCGCTCCACTGCGCTGGCGGTGTCCGCCTGGTCCCTGGCCCAGGCCGGCAAGCGGGTGATGGTGCTCGACTTGGACCTGAAATCGCCGGGCCTTTCATCCGGCCTGTTGCCGCCCGCGCGCCGTCCCGCCTATGGCATCACCGATTGGCTGGTGGAGGACCTGGTGGACAATGGCGACGCCCTGATCGCCGATATGGCGGCCACCAGCGAACTGGCCCACGACGGCGAGATCTATGTGATCCCCGCCCACGGCAGTCGTCCGGGGGACTATATCTCCAAACTCGGCAGGGTTTGGATGCCCAAGGTGCGCCGGGGGAAGCGGCAGAGCTGGTCGCAGCGGCTGGGCCGTCTGTTGGACCGTTTGGAAACAGACTACCGCCCCGACGTCATCCTAATTGATTCCCGCTCCGGTATCGACGAGGTGGCGTCGAGTTGTGTCACGGATCTGGGCGCTGCCTTGGTGCTGTTGTTCGCCATCGACGGTGAACAGACCTGGTCCGGCTATCATATCCTCTTTCAGTATTGGCGCCAGGCGGGTGTGGCGCGGGAGATCCGCGAACGCCTGCAATGGGTTGGGGCGATGCTCCCCGAAACGAACACTGAGGATTATTTCATCCGTTTGCGGGAACGGAGTTGGGATTTGTTCTCAGATGCCATTTATGATTGGGTGCCAGCAGGCGAGACCGCCGGGGGTCTCTGGAATTTCGACGATGGGGACGAAACGGCGCCCCATTACCCTTGGTCGATCAAATGGCACCGTAGCTTTGCGGCATTGGCGTCCTTGCATGACCGGCTGGCCAAGATCGATCCTTATGAGGCGGAGCTGTTTTACGGCAGGCTACTCCGCGGGCTCGACGATGCGGTTTCCAGGGGGGAGGAGGAATGAATGACCCAAGGGCCGTGCGCGAGGCGATCTTGCATTCATTACCGGCGGACACCTCCTATAGCGGCGCCGCGCCGCCGCGCGAATACCTTTATGTGCCGCCGGCCCATCTGAAGGCGCTGCGCCCCGAGTGTCAGCTCGTTGTGGGAACCCGCGGGGTCGGGAAGTCGGTTTGGACCAGTGCGTTGGGGGATCTGGGGCTGAGAAAGCTGTTGGGGTCTTCGATCCCGCAATTGGACCAGGCGGATATTCGCATCGGCTTTGCCGAGCGACCGAACCCCGATCATTATCCAGACTCGGACACCTTCGCCCAATTGATCGATCAGGGGGCGGAGCCCTACACCGTCTGGCGGGCGGTGGCGGTGCGCTGGGCGGCGGATCTGCTCAATCAATCCGTGCCGCGGCAACCCTGGCGAGAGAGCGTCGCATGGGTGGCGGGGCGTCCCGAAGACGTCACCCGAATGCTGATGCAGGCGAGCGACCGGCTTGGTGAAAAACAAGGCCACGGCCTCATTCTGTTCGATGCCCTGGACCGCTCCAGTAACGACTGGCACACCATGGATCGCATCGTCCGTGACCTCTTGCGCGTGGCGCTTTGGCTCAAGCCCTTTCCGAATCTATCCGCCAAGGTCTTCTTGCGCGAGGACCAAAAAGAACGCACCGTCACCGATTTTCCCGACGCCTCCAAGCTGCTCGCCACCCAGGCCGAACTGACTTGGGCGCGGCATGACCTGCACGGCTTGTTGTGGCAATACCTCCTGAACGGCCCCGGGGCGCATGGCGAGCTGTTGCGCGACATCTATCGACAAACCCTCGGTATACCCCCGAAACAAGCGGAAAACCGGTTTCTCCCGTGCGACGAAACCAAACGCGAGACGCCGGCCCAACGCGCGCTCTTCGAGGCCTTGGCAGGCCCCTGGATGGGGCGCGATCGTCGAAGGGGGGCGCCTTATAGTTGGTCCGTCAGCCACTTGGCCGATGGGCAAGGGCGCACCTCTCCGCGTTCCTTTATCGCAGCGATTCGGCAGGCCGCGGAAGACTCGGCGGACCGCTACCCCGAGCACGAGCAGGCCTTGCACTACGAAAGCATCAAGCGCGGGGTGCAAAAGGCGTCTGAGATCCGCGTCAACGAGCTGACCGAAGACTTCCCTTGGGTTCCGCGCCTCCTTGAGCCTTTAAGCGGCTTGACGGTGCCCCTCGGTTTCGAGGTGATTGAGCAAGCATGGGCGAACCGCTTCCCCAACGGCCCGCGAGACGCCGCGGCCGAAAAACGCCTGCCGCCGCAACATGCCGAGCGGGGTTGGCCGGGGGTACGCCAGGACCTGCTCAGGCTCGGCGTATTCGAAGAGCGCAGAGACGGACGCATCGACCTGCCGGACCTCTATCGCGTCGGCTTCGGCTTGGGGCGCCGCGGCGGCGTGAAACCGAAAAAGAATGGATAAGGCCTGGCCGGCCCGAAGCCGGTGGAGTACGGCCCTTGGGCTGTGAGTTGTGCTTAGTGCTTGGCGCCTAGTGCCTAGTACAGCCGCGCCTAAGTATCGGAAACAACCCAGGCCCTCTCGGAACGCAGGGCGCACGGGGAACCGCACAGCCCGAGGGCTGTACTCCAGGCGGACCGGCATCCCGGCCCGGGAGCGGGGGACGCCCAAGCCAGAATTCCTCCGCGCCCTCTGCGGTCCTCTGCGCCCTCTGCGTTCCTAAATGGCGTTGTTTCCGTTATTTGTGCGCAGCCGTACTAGCGCCTAGTGCGGCATTTCGTCTCGACGCCTCACCGGCAGGGTTGTCGGGTTGCCGCGTTCGGCGTATCGCTGATTCGTGTCTATTCGCGTTTATTCGTGGGTTAACCGCCCTTTCCATCGCCTAGGATCGCTTCACCATGCCCCAAAGACCCCTCTACGCCATCCACGATTCGCCCGCGCTGCCGGATTTCTCGGCCCTGTACCGGCGCCTGGGGTTCGAGGTCATTGCGTTTCCCACTCAGCGCAAGGCCATTGCGGCGTTAAAGCGGCGGCCGCCAGCGGTGGTGACGGCGGCCTTTGTGGATGCCTTTCACACCTATTATCAGGCCACCAACATCAGCAACCTGGATGTGATGCTGCAATCGCTGGTGAAGTACGCGCCCGCGGCGCGGGTGGTGGTGATCGCGGACCAGGGCGATGCGGAAAAGGCGGGGCGACTACGCCGCCTCCACCCGGACCTGACCCTGCTGCTGCGGCCGGTCGCCGAGACCGACCTGGAGCAGGCCCTGCGGGATTGATCGATTTTGCGGCGCAAGTCGGGGGCGGCGGTCCTGTCTATTACGCCTGCGCGCAACGCTATGGCGCGTGCTGAGTTTTGGTCTGCCTTGGCCGAGGCCGGACAAAAGCCCGGGCTCCGGGCGTTGCCGGACCAAGGCTCGGCCCCTGCGGCCGCGGCTTTCTTCCCGTTGAATGACCGCAGGCGAAGGGCTTGGAGCAGGCCCCCGCACAAGGCAGGGGTGCGAAGTCAGCGCGCCTCTTTCTTCCTGTTGTCGGTGCAAAGGGGTGCTCAGGTTTGGTAGGATCATGTTCCCGATGAAATTTGTTCAAGGAATTTGAAAAATGAAATACCGCATCCTGATGCCAGCCCTGCTGTTGGTTTTCCTCACCCAGTCGCCCGTCGCCCAGCAAGCCCCCGCGGACGATGACTACGAGGCCCGCGCCCGTGATGCCCTGCAAAAGATCGTGCAGGAGCAGGTGGACAAGGTGAAGAACAAGGCCAACACCACCGAGTCGGAGCACGAAGAGAATATCGAAGACTTCGTCACCACGGCCCACTTGGCCAAGTTCAGCGACATCCCCGAGACCATCGACGCCGAGATCCAGGGCATCCGCCGCAGCGTCCGCCTTCTGATCCGCCAGGTGGCCATGGACATCGAGCTGCACGACGGTAACAGCGGCACCCTGACGGTGGATGATCGCGGCAATGTCTCCTACCAGCCCAACCCGGACCTGCCCAAGGCCCTCAACGAAAAACGCGAACAACTGATGCGCGCCGACCTGGACAACCGAGTCTCCGCCCGCAGCGCGGCCTTGGCGCTGAAGATCCTGGCCGGCATCAACGACAGCCTCAAGGCCCAGGCCGCCAATGCCCAGAACAGCGCGGAAAAGCGGCGGGTCTTTCTCACCCAGGCGGTCTATGTGTACGAAATGGCGGATATCGTGCTGGAGCTGCTCGATGGCCTGGAGATGGAGGGCAAGCCGGTGCTCGAAGAGCTGCACCGCGAGGCCGAAGAGCGGGTGCGCCAGCGTGGGCGGGACATCGATACACAGGTAAAGGAAGTCCAGCGCCTGGAGCGCGAGGGTCTGTTCACCCCCGAGCAGGCCCGGCGCGAGGAGGAGACCCTGGAGCTGATGCGCAAGGCCAGCCAGGCGGGGCTCGAGTCCTGGGGTGAGTTGATGGAGCAAGTGGGCTCGCAAGAGGACTTTCTGGCCAACATCAAGAGCAAGAAAGACGTCATCGCCTATAAGCGCGAAAAGGCCCGCTTGCAGGTGGAAACCTTGCGCGACTTCAAGAGTGTGGTGATGGCCCGTGACACCATCGGCAGCATGGACGACCTAGTGAACGCCGTGGCCGACCTGGACCTGTTGGTGCTGGACGAAAACACGGTGCGCGAACTGCTGGGTTACGGCTACGAAGACTAATCCGCTCGCACACATCAGAACCATCCCGTGGGAGCGGTTTGCAACCGCGATCAGCCGCTGTCCTGTGGGAGCGGTTTGCAACCGCGATCAGCCGCTGTCTCGTGGGAGCGGTTTGCAACCGCGATCAGCCGCTGTCCTGTGGGAGCGGTTTGCAACCGCGATCAGCCGCTGTCCTGTGGGAGCGGTTTGCAACCGCGATC